>JBBRPS010000427.1:0-8874 GCA_038227745.1 Gemmatales bacterium
GGCGCGGGCGCACGACCGCATCCTGCGGGTGGCGCGCACCATCGCCGACCTGGAGGGGGCGGCGGACCTCCGGCAGGGGCACGTCACCGAGGCCATCGCCTACCGCACCCTCGACCGCAAGCTCTGGGCCCGCTGACCACGTCTGCCAAACCAGGGAAAGAGATGGCGTTGTGCTCGGGCTCCTTGTTGCCGTCTGGGGAACCGTGACAATGGTCGTCCTGGCCATCGTGACGATTCGGGACGGACGGGCGCGGCCTGACCCCAGCGAAGCCGGCGGTGCCGTGGAAGAGGGGGGCGATTGAAGACGGGTCATGTCATGCCGCGCTGGGTGTTCTTACTGGGCGTCGGGGGGCTGCTGGTGGCCGTTGCGTTCGCGGTGACGTGCGAACTGCTCGGGCCGCGCCCCGGTGTCACAGACGCGAACGTGCGGCGCATCCGGCCGGGGATGACTCTGGAGGAGGTAAAGATACTCTTAGGAGAGCGAACCCTGCTTCTGTCGGGAGCAAGCAGGGACGGTCGATGGACCCTGACGTATCTCTGGACTGGGGTGGACGGCGAGGCCATCGTTACTTTCGACTGCTCCCGCGATCCTGCTGTCACTCTCGGGCGTGCCAATTTTCGGTGGTGTCCGCCTACCGTTGCCAACCGTCGGAATCCCAGGTTTTTCTGCGGATTCCGCAAGCGCCGACTTTTCGGCGCTTGCCCGGCAACCCTTTATCCAATCAGGACTTACCCCAATCTGACAATCCAATGGGGACACCACCCCCAGTTCTGCCTGGCCCACTTGATCCGGGATGTGACAAAGCAGGCCGCGCTCTTTTTTCAAGGCTCCTGGGCAGAAACTGGTGGTGAGGAGGCGAAAATTGTCCCTGTCGCTCGGTCGCTTGCCTCTGGGCGAGCGCCGTGAAAAGCGCTCCCCATAGGACGGGTCTCCCGAGCCGTCCTCGCGCGGGCAGGACGGGTCAGGAGACCCGTCCTACAGGTTGTTTTCTTTTGCCGCCCGCCGTGTCTACTCGCGCTTGTCCGCGGTCTTCTCCGGGCGCGGCGTCAGGCGCAGGTCGGAGTGCCGGGCGATGAACTCCAGGATGGCCTGCGTCGCAGGGTCCGTCTCGCTGGCCGTCTGAATGATGAGCGTGATGTGGTCGCGCCGCGCCACCTTCAGGCTGGCGGCGTCGCACTTGCACCCCTTCAGCTTCTTGCAGAACTGCTCGGCCATCACGTCGAGGAAGGGGAAGTCCTTGTCCGCGTAAATGATCAGCGCCGGCGGGTGGTCGGCCTTGACATGGGTCAGCGGCGACGCGGCCCGGCAGAGGTCGGCGTCCTTGCCGAACGCCGCCTCGAACAGACCGTTCGGCAGGATCGTGTACACCCCGCTCATCGGGATCATCCCCTTGATGTCGCGTACCGTCAGCTTCTCCGCCTTGAGGTGGCTCGGGTCGGTGCCGAGCAGGGCGACGAGGTGCCCCCCCGCGGAGTGGCCGCAGACGAACACCTGATCGGCCCGGCCGCCGTACTTGCCAATGTTCCGGTGCGTCCAGCCGAACGCCCGCGCCACGTCCTCGATGTGGCCCGGGTGCTTGACCTTCGGCGACAGGCGGTAGTTGATGACGACCATGCCGACGCCGTTCTTCGCGAACGTCCGGCCGAGGGGCGCGTAGAGGTCCTTCTTGCCGGACCGCCAGGCGCCGCCGTGGACGAAGAACAGCACCGGGTAGCCCTTCTGCCCGCGCGGCAGATAAAGGTCCAGCTTGTGCCGGACCGAGTCGGCGTCCTTGCCCTCGTAGTAGGCCACGCCGCGCACCTCCTCGACCGCGTAGTTCCCGCCCGTCTTCAGGACGGCCTTCGCGCCTTCGGCGGTGCGGGCGGCGGGAGCGAGGAGCAGGGTGGCGGCGAGCGCCGCGACAGACGTCTTCATGCCGGAAACCTCGTTGGGGGAGACTCGTCAGCAACCGACTATCAGGGTAACTCTTCGACGGCGCCGAAGCAACGACCCCTTCACTATACCAGGGCGCGGCCGCGCCGTTGGCGCGACCACATTTCGATGGCCGTCCAAATCGCGAACGCCCGGCGGCACGGCCGGTGCGAGCCGCAGAGTCGCGACGCCGGCAGAACTCGCGGCGCCGCCGCGGTTTGCGCACTCAGCCGCTCCGCTTGCTCCGCAACGGCACCGGCCTTGCGATTGGGGAGGGCGTTACCCGGCGGGCGCGTGGAGAGCGGCCGCCCCCCTGACCGCCGCGGGCCGCGCCTGGAAGGCCGCCCGCGGACCCCTCGAAGAGGAGGAGACCATGGATTTCTGCGTCGTCACCCAGCCCTGCCACGACTGCAAGTACACCGACTGCGTGACCGTCTGCCCGGTGGACTGCTTCTACCAGGACGACCGGATGCTGTACATCCACCCCGACGAGTGCATCGACTGCGGGGCGTGCATCTCGGAATGCCCGGTGTCGGCGATCTTCCACGCCCGGGAGGTGCCGGCGAAGTGGGAGGGGTTCCTCGAACTGAATCGGGAGAAGGCCGTAGCGCTGCGGGAGAGCGGCGGGAATATCACGGAGAAGCAAGACCCGAAGGAAGGGCCGGGCTGCGCGAAGGCGTGAGTGCGTCTCGGCCGTGGGTCAGGACTCCGATCCTGACGGGTCGAGGTCAGGATCGGAGTCCTGACCCACGGCGGAAAACGGCGTCATTCGCCCTCCGCCCCGGCACCGAGGTTGATCTTCAAGTCCTTGTTCCCGCGGAATAGTGCGCCACTCTCCGGGGCCAGGGTCTTGACCACGGCGCGGAGGCCCCGGGGTTCCTCGACTGGCCCGTGCTTGCTCATCGGGGCAAGGATGTCCTTGCTCCCGGCGAGCAGCGTGTTGAGCTTGTCGGCCACCTTGCGGTCGAGCGGCGTGTTACTCTTCAGCTCCTTGAGGGCGGTCTCGAGCCGCTCGGCGTAGGACTTCCACGGCAGCTTCGGGATTTTCCTATCCTCCTTTTTGCCGACGAAGCTGCCGTAATCCTTGCGGTACTCCGCCGCGAAGTCCAGCAGGAACTGGCCGACGAGGTAGATGCCCGCCTCGGGTTGGTAATCGTCGAGCTCCTTGGTCTTGAACTTGCACACGCCGATGGCGGCCTCCGCCCTTTCCGTGAGCGACGGGGCGGGACTCAGGCCGTCCTTGCCCCCGGCGAGCGCGCGCAGCAGGGTGAGGGCGGCGGCCACCTCGACCTTGCCGTCCTTGTGGGTCTTCATTGCCGGCGCCCCCGCCAGGGCGAGGGTGTGAATCGCCTCGCGGCGGATGAAGCGCAGCGCGTCGTCGTCCATCTTGTCCTTGCGCTCGATGAACTTCAGGACCGTCTCGAGGCGGCTTGAGTCGATCTTGAGCTGCGCGACGAGCCTCTTGTCCGCCGGGTCAAAGCTCTTCTTCCAGGGCTGGATCTTCGAGAAGTACTCCCGCAGGCCCTTGACCGCGTACAGCTTGACCACGGGGTGCTGCTTCTCGTCCTTGAGGAGCTCCTCAAGGTAGGTCGCGAAGTCGCTGTCGCCGCTCTTGGCGTAGATCGGCAGCAGCAAGGCGGTGTTCACGACCGCGACGCGGTTGCTGTTGAAGGTGAGGCCGAAGACGTCGCGGAAGGCGGCGATGACGCGGGTGGTGAAGATTTTCACGAACGCCTGGTTCGCCGGGAAGAAGCCCTTGACGTTCTCGCGGACCTGCCGGTCGAACTCGCGGGCGAGGTCGTGGAGGGCGCTGCCGCTGCCCGTGGTTCGCTTGGTCTGCACGCTGGGGATGGTCATCTGGTGGATGAACCAGCGGGCGTAGGCGTCGGCGGCCGCCGTGTCCTCGGCGCCCGCGGGCGGCTGCTTGCCCTGGACCAGCTTCTCGAACCGGGCGGAGTTCTCACGGCGGCCCTTGTCGAGGTTTTCGATGGAGCCCTTGGAGTCCGTCTGGGCGGCGGCGGCGAGGGCGAGGGCGGCGACCGCCACGGCCGCGGATGACAGCAAGATGTTCGACCGGGACAGGATGCGATGCGACATCGGCTAAGACTCCACGGAAAGGATTCAGCACGGACCCACGGCAGATCGCCCGACCTGGAAGGTGTTCGGTCAGCCTCTTGTGAGGCTAACACTGGCGCACACACCGTGTCAAGGGTCGGCGACGACAGGAAATCGAGCCGTGAGGATAGAGGCGCGCACGCCGGGAAAAGTTTCACCAGACGGGCGACATGAATTACCTTCCCCGTTTAGCCGCGGTTCTGCGAACCGCGGCTAAACGGGAGTTTACCAGCGGGCGGCGAACGCCTGGTGCTTATCGGGGAAGAGGGGGATGCGGGTGAGCTGGGACAGGATTTCCTGCAGTTCGGACCGTACCCGGCACAGGGCCATGGTGCTGCCCCAGGGCTTGAGCCAGCTGTACAGCTCATCGAGCATGGTGACCGCGGCGGTGGACAGGCGGCGGATGTTCTTGCAGTCCAGCAGGACGCGCAGGTTGGCGTGGCCGAGGGTCTCGCACAACTCCTTCTTGAGCAGGGCGACCTCGGCCTCCTCGACGAGGTGCCTGTCGTTGAAGCGAACGAGCATGACGCCCTCCTCGCGGCCGATGCGGAGCCGGCCCAGGACCAGGCCGCGGCGGGCCTGGAGCTTGTCGAGGATGGCGGCGGCCGCCTGGGCCGGCGTGGCGTGCCGGTGCTGGACCGGGCTGCTGATGGCCTCGTCGGGGTCGTCGAACTCCAGCACGCTGCTCCGGTCGAGGCAGCGCAGCGCCCACTCTTCCAGGTCGCGCTGCGACAGGGGCTTCTCGCGGAACTGGATCATGAACTCCAGCGGGCCGAGCTGCAGACGGTCGCCGGCGTGGATGGGCCACTCTTCCCCCGGCGGCACGAGGGAGGCGTTGAGGAGGGTCGGCTCGCCGGAGTCGAGGTCGCGAACGAACACCTTGCGCTCGCGGATCACCAGGGCGCAGTGCTGCGTCCCGATGCCCGGCTTCCCGGAGCGCAGCTGACACTCCCCGGCGGAACCCATCACGAACAGATCGACCGTGATGGGGATCGGCAACCCCTGTTTCTGCCCCTTGGCGACGATCAAGTAGAATTTCATGTTCCGGGTCCCTGAAAGCAGCTCCGTGGGCCCGCGCTGCGCCGGGGAGGAAAAGCTCTCTCCGCACGGTTTCGGCTTCGGCCCCGCAGCATTGGGCCGATCCATGCAGCGTCGCTCGTATCGGTGGTTGTTGAATCATACCGGACAGATCAAGGGCGGGCAAGAAGTTTCCGCGGTCACGAAGTCGTGCGCGCCCAACGGCCGGAGGAGTTTCCCCAGGCGAACCACCCGCGCACCTTGCTACCGTCGTGCCGGAGTTGGGGGTTCTCCCACCTTTCTCGAACCCACGTCTTGACAAGGCCCTCCGTCCGGTTACATTAGATTGAGATTCAATCTCAATAACGCATTGAGATGAAACCGTCGTGAAGAGTAAGGACGTGATCTTGTGTGCAGTGACGTGTTGCTACCTCTGGAACTGCTCGGCGGCGGGGAGTGGGCGGACGTGGCCGAGGTGAGTGGTGAGCCGCACTGGGTCAGCCGCCTGGCCGAGATGGGCGTCCGCACCGGCAGCCGCCTGCGCGTGCTCCAACCCGGCAGCCCCTGCCTGCTGCAGATCGGCGGCGTGCGCCTGAGCCTCCGCCCCGACTGGGCGACCCAGATCCTGGTGCGCCCCGTTGACGCCGTGGGTTGAGCCACCTCCTTCCCCTGAACGCCCGCTGTCCCGCCCGCCTCCCTCCCGAGGAAGATTCGCGATGCCGTCCCTCGATCAGCTCCGGCTCGGCCAGCGGGCCCGCGTGGACGCCGTCCACGGCGAGGACGTCATCGTCCAGCGCCTGCTGGAGATGGGCCTGCTCGAGGGCGCGGAGCTGGAGGTGATCGGCTTCGCCCCGTTCGGCGACCCGATGGAGATCCGCCTGCGCGACTACCGCCTGAGCCTGCGCCGCAGCGAGGCGGCGCGCATCACCGTTTCAGAGATCCGGAGTCAGTGATCGGTTCAGGCTCACAGGGTACACCCGTGGGCTTTGTTGCTCCCTGACTCCTGACGCCCGACTCCTGGCCCCACCCATGGTCCTCCTCAAAACCCCCACCGTGGCCCTGGTCGGCAACCCGAACACGGGCAAGACCACGCTCTTCAACGCCCTGGCGGGGATGCGGCAGCGCACCGGCAACTACCCCGGGGTGACCGTCGAGACGAAGAAGGGCAAGCTGCGCCACAATGGCCGGACGGTCGAGGTCATCGACCTGCCCGGCACCTACAGCCTCGCCCCGCGCAGCCCCGACGAGATGGTCGCGGTCGATCTGATCCTCGGCCGCCAGGAGGGCGCGTCCCGCCCCGATGTCGTCGTCACCATCGTGGACGCCTCCAACCTGGAGCGCAACCTCTACCTGACCACGCAAATCCTCGAGCTGGGCGTGCCCGTCGTGGTCGCCCTGAACATGACCGATGTCGCCGAGGCCCAGGGCATGCGCATCGACGCGGAGCGCCTGGCCCGGCAGCTCGGCGTGCCGGTCGTGCCGATCCAGGCCAACCGCGCCAAGGGTTTGGACCGGCTCAAGGCGGCCATTCTCGACGCCGCCGGGCAGCCCGCGCCGGCGAAGGCGCCCGTCTTCCCCGAGGCGTTCGAGCGCGAGGCGGCGAGCCTGCACGAGGCGCTCGGCGCAGGCGTGCCCGCCTACCTGGTCCGGCGGCTGCTGCTGGACGTCGGCGGCCACACGGAGCGGCGCCTGGCGGAGCAGGTCGGCGACGGCCTGGCGGAGCAGGTTCGGGCGGCGCGGCAGCGCCTGGCCACGGCGGGCTGCCCCGTGCCGGCCATCGAGGCGCGGGTGCGCTACGGCTGGATCCGCGAGACAACGGCCGGCTGCGTCCAGCGCCCGGAGAAGCGCGTCGTCACCTGGACCGACCGCCTCGACCGCGTCCTGACGCACAAGGTCTGGGGCACGCTCGTCTTCCTCGGCCTGATGTTCCTGGTCTTCCAGTCGATCTTCACCTGGGCCAAGCCGCTCATGGACCTGATCATGGACGGCCAGGGGTGGCTGGCGGAGCGCGTCGAGGACCTGATGGATCCCGGGCCGCTGCGCAGCCTGCTGGTGGGCGGCGTGATCCGCGGCGTCGGCAGCGTGATTGTGTTCCTGCCGCAGATCGCCATCCTGTTCCTGTTCATCGCGGTGCTGGAGGACTGCGGCTACATGGCGCGGGCGGCCTTCCTGATGGATCGGGTGATGGCCCGCTGCGGCCTGAACGGCAAGTCGTTCATCCCGCTGCTGTCGTCGGTGGCGTGTGCGGTGCCGGGCATCATGGCGGCGCGCGTGATCGAGAACCGCCGCGACCGCCTGGCGACGATCCTGGTGGCCCCGCTGATGAGCTGCTCGGCGCGGCTGCCGATCTACATTCTGCTGATCGGCGCGTTCCTGAGCACGGAGCGCGGTTTCGCCTGGTGGGTGCCGGGCGTGACGATGTTCGCCATGTACGCGATCGGCCTGGTCGTGGCGCCGTTGATGGCGCTGGCCCTGAAGAGCACCCTGCTGCGCGGCGAAACGCCGGCGTTCGTGATGGAGATGCCGCTGTACAAGTGGCCGTCGTGGCGGAACGTCCTGCAGCGCATGACCGGCAGCGTGGGGATGTTCCTGCGCCGGGCGGGGACGCTCATCCTGGCGAGTATGATCGTGGTCTGGGCGCTGCTCTACTTCCCGGCGTCCGACCCCGCCCACCCGGAGGGCGCGAGCTTCGACCAGCAGATCGACGCGCTGGACCGCAAGATCCGGCCGGAGAAGGAGAAGCTGGCCGAGTTGGAGAGGCAGATCGCCGAGCCGAAGGAGGAGCTGGAAGACCTGGAGCAGAAGAAAAAGGAAGGGCAGGCGGTGGACGAGGAACGGCTCAAGGCCCTGAAGGCGGAGGTCGCTCCTGTCAGGGAGAAGATGAAGCCGTTGGAGGAGGTGGTCGAGCCGGTCGAGAAGGAGATCAACGAGCTGCGGCGGCGCTGGACGGGGCAGAGCCTCCTGGGCCGCGCCGGCAAGGTGGTCGAGCCGGTGGTGCGGCCGCTGGGCTGGGACTGGCGTGTCGGCATGGCGGCGCTGGCCAGCTTCCCGGCGCGCGAGGTGATGGTCGGTACGATGGGGATGATCTTCAAGCAGGGCAAAGGCGACGCCGGCGACCGCAATTATCGCCGGGCGCTCGGCGACACCCTGCGCGACGAGAAGTGGGACGACGACCCCGGCCGGCCGCTGTTCACCGTGCCGGTGGCGCTGTCGGTGATGGTGTTCTTCGCGCTGTGCTGCCAGTGCGCCTCGACGCTGGCCGTCATCCGCCGCGAGACGAATAGCTGGGGCTGGCCCGTCTTCACGTTCGTCTACATGACGGTGCTGGCCTATTTGGGGGCCCTGCTCGTGTATCAGATCGGGACATGGCTCGCCTGATGTAGGGTTTGGAGTATTGATGGCGAACGGCCGGCGTAAGCCGGCTGGTACGTCGGCGTCTGGCAAGTCGTTCCCACCAGCCGGCTTACGCCGGCCGTTCGCCTGGCGATGGTCGCTGTGCCTCCGGCGATACGACAGAAGCCGGGAGGGAAGGGGAGTGACCGTGGACTGGCAATTGGCGGTGGCTGGACTCCTGGTGGCCGGGGCTTCGGCGTACCTGGTCCGGTCGGCGTGGCGGACCTGGGGCGGGGGGAAAGGCGGCTGCGGAGGGGGCTGCGCCTGCCCTGGGGAGGCGAAATCGGCGCGCGCGGGTGGCGGGCAGACGGTGCTTATCCCTTCCGACCAGCTTACCTTACGTCGCCGCTCTTCCTGACACGCGCACTCCCTCGATTTTCCCCCGCAATTCCACTTGACATCTTTTGCGTAAAGGGTAATATGTAAACCATCTGAAC
>JBBRPS010000428.1:0-8844 GCA_038227745.1 Gemmatales bacterium
ATTCCGAAAGTGTGCCGAATTGATCGCCTGAGCCCGTCAGTAGTTCGGAAAAACGTGCCTGGTTTCTCACGCTATCGCCTTAAGAAGCGCGATTTGACCGCGCGAAAAAGCCCGTTCCCCGAAGTCGGGTGAACGGTTACTTATCCATGACTCGGTGGGGCAACAGTCGGTGGGCGACTGCCGCATAAGCAATGGTTCGGCGGAGGCAAATAGCTGCGTCCGTGGGCCGTCTAAGAGTATGGTGGAAGACTTGGCTTTTTCCACCCACTTCATCAAAACTACGAGGAGGGATACCAATGCGTTGGAGCTTGTTCCTGGTCCCGGTGCTGATGGTGGGCGTGGCTTTGGCTCAAGAGCCACCGAGGCCACCCAAGGAGCCAATTTTGATCGCCAAGCCCGAGGCGTTCAAGGCCCTGGTGAACCCGGCCTGCTCGCACTGTGTCGATGAGGCCAAGCGGCGCTCGACGGAGCTGCGCGATGACGACCGGGTGCTGTCGTGGATTCGCGGCTACTCCGATGGCGGGGCCATTCCCTACCGCTTCTTCCTCAACCCGTACCGGGTCATTAGCGACAGCTACGGCGTCTTCGTCTACGATCCCGACGCCGGCTTCGCGCGGGGTTTCGCTCCCTCCTACGATTTCAGCTTTTATGGCTGGCGAAATGGCGTCATGGTCATGAAGCACAAAGACGGTACGCTCTACTCCTGCTTGACGGGCGTCGCCTTCGACGGCCCGAAAAAGGGAACCAGACTGCAGCCGGTGCCAACCGTGGTGAGCGACTGGGGCTTTTGGCTCAAGCGCTATCCCGGCGGGGTGGCCTACAAGATGTTCGAGAAGTACCAGCCGACCGAGTTGCCTAGTGGATTGCGCGAAGAATCGCGCAAAAGCCGGGGCCCGGTGGACAAGCGGTTGGCGGAGGAGACTCTGATCCTCGGCGTGGTCCGGGGCAAGAAGGCCAGGGTGTATCCCCAGGAACTGTTGGCCAAGCAGGGCTTCATCGCGGACGAACTCGACGGCGAGCCGGTCGCGGTGCTGTGGGAGTCGGCCACGAAGACGGCTGCGGCGTACAAGCCGGTCGCCCACCCGCCGCGGAAGTTCAAAGGACCGCGCCCGGACAAGACCGGCGTCTCTCCGCCCGACGCGGGCACGCCGATTCCGCCGGACGCCGCCGCCCTCCCGTCGCGGAAGCTGACCCTGCAACTTGCGGACAAGTCGGCCAGTGCCCCCTTCATCGACAAGGAGACCGGGTCGCGCTGGGACATTGCGGGACGGGCCGTCGAGGGCGAGTTGAAGGGCTGGACCCTGGCCTGGTTGGACAGCGTCCAGGTCAAGTGGTTCGCCTGGGCTGCGGAATATCCACAGACGTCCATTTACCAGGCCAAGGAGTGATCGCCATGCACACGGAACCAAGAACTATTGTCCGGCGCGCGCTGCTCATGGTGTTCGTACTTGTCGGCTGCCTTCATTTCGGTGCGGCGCGGGCGGACTTCGGCACGGATCGAAAGCCGTTCGAGGCGGTAATCGTTGAACTGAAGGCCGTTGATGACGAGAACGTCGCTGCATGGAAGAAGGAGGGGTTCCGTGCCATTGTGGTCGTGGTTGATGAGCGCCACGAGGCCGTCGTCCTCAAGAAGGCGGCCAAGGCGGTCGCCGCCGGCTCCCTGGACTTGTACTACTGGATCGAGATTGGCCGTAACCCAGCCATGGCGAAAGAGCACCCGCAATGGCTGGCATCGTTCGGCGGACATCATGGCGACTGGCGCAAGCGTTTCCCTGAGGTGCGAAAACTTCAAGAAGGGGAAGTGGCGAAGGTCTGGCCGTGGGTGCCGATTGGCTACCGCGAGGCCTTTGCTGCTCACCTGGCGAGGGTGACCCTGTTGCTTGAGCGGATTCCGGCCGGGTATCGCGGCCTGTTGCTCAATGATCTGCAGGGTGGACCTTCCTCATGCGGCTGCGGCAACTTGCAGTGCCGCTGGGCCATTGATTATGGCGGCACTTCTACCGCCACCAAGCTGGGCGGCGCGGACACGGCGGCCAAGTTCGTGGCCGCAGTCCGCAAGCTCGCCAAGGACAAGGAAGTGATCCCCGTCTGGACTACCGAGTGTGGGCATGAGGACCTTTCCCCCGAACGCCAGCGCCCGAAGGGCGGCTGGAGCACTGGTTACTGCGGCAGCGTGAATTGTTTTAACACCTGTGCCAAGAGATTCAGCGAGCAATGGACGGCATTGCTGGAAGGCCAGCGCGGCCCAGTTGGCGTATTGGCTTTGCACAAAGAGTTCCAGCGCGACCGCAAGGAGTACGGCGGCTCCGCCGGTTGGATTTCTCATGTCATGGACTATCTCGATAAGGTCAAATCGGTGGTTAGCCGACAGCGCACCTGGCTGGTGGTGCAAGGCTACGACGTGTCCGCCGCGGAGGAGGCAGCCGCCCGACGCGCGGCCGGCAAGACCGGGGCCGGGGCAGTGCTGGTCGCCCGAGCCCGGTTGGACCAGTCCTATGAACCACGGATTGTGCAGGTGAAACCGACCCCGTGAGAACAGGAATCATCGACCGGCAGCGTCGAATCGCTCTGCCGAAATCCACAACCGAGCCAGTCGCAGCATGCTGGGTCAGGTTCGCGGTCGTTTTGCCCTCTTTGCCGCGGCGCACCCTGTCCCTGGCCGAACCAGCCGATGAAGTTGACTGGGCCGGCATGACGGCTTTTCGAGGCATCACGTCGTTGCAGCCGGCCCGGCAACTTATCTTTTTCGTTCGGCGGCGGATCGCCGCTCAGGCGCTCAGGTTCGGCTTTGCGCGGGGATGAGCGGACGGTACGATGTACAGTGATCGCCTTTCCACGGAGATCATCATGAGCGCGATGCTGGAAGAGTTGAAATCGACTGTCTCGGGCTTACCGGTTTCCGAGCGGGCCGAGTTGGCCCACTACCTGCTGCACACTCTGGAGGCTCCCAACGAAGGGGCCGCCGCCGAGTGGCTGGCCCTCGCCGAGCGGCGGATGGACGACGTCCGCGCCGGACGGGTCGTCGGCATCCCAGCCGAGCAGGTGATGGAAAGCTTGCGGAGGCCGCGCCCGTGAAGCCGATCGATTTCCACCCCGACGCGGCACAGGAAGCCAACGACGCGGTGGATTACTACGACGGGCTACGCCCTGGTTTGGGGGACGACTTCCGAGCGGAGTTGGATGCGGCCCTGGCTCGCATTCAGCAGAACCCGCAGCTGTACGCCGCCGAGTCGGGGTCGATCCGGATCTGCCCGCTGCATCGGTTCCCCTACTCGGTTTACTACGAGGAGTTGGCAGACCGAATCTGGGTGGCTGCGGTCGGACACCAGAGCCGCCGTCCTGGGTATTGGGCGCGCCGGAAGCCGAATTGACAGCCGACGGTACTTCGCGTGGGTCCGTTCCGATTCTTCTTTTACGCCGGCGACGGCGGGGAGCCGCCGCACATTCATGTCGAGCGCGATGACGGCGAGGCCAAATTCTGGCTCGACCCGATCCGGCTGGAGCGCAGCCGAGGCTTCCGGCGCAAGGACATCAACCGGATCCGGGACTTGATCGAGGAGCAACGCGAGCCATTGCTGGAGGGTTGGCATGAGTTCTTCGGCGGTTGAGCCCCGTGAGGCGCTGGCCACCGGGGTCGCGGTGAGCGCGGACACCCTGTCCGTGGACCTGGCCGACGGCCGCACCATCGCGGCGCCGTTAGCCTGGTATCCGCGCCTGGCGCACGCCACGGCGGAGGAGCGTGGCGGCTGGCGCCTGATCGCTGGCGGCCGGGGTATCCATTGGCCGGCCGTGGATGAGGACATTAGCGTGGCGAACCTGCTGTCCGGCCAGCCGTCGGCCGAGAGCCAGACATCGTTCAAGCGGTGGCTCGCTGGCCGGAGCAAGCCACCGCGCGGGCGGAGGCGGTCTGGCGCCTAACGACGTAAGTTGAGCAACCGATCCGAGACACAACCCGAACCCCGACCGGCCCAAAGGGATAGTGCTCTCACCTATCGTGAAGAAAAGGTGTCAGGAACATTTTTCGTGAATTGATAGCTGCAAAGGTTCCTGACACCTTTTCTTCCCGTTGGTCATACGCAGGAGATGCTTCTAGTGTCCACAACCACGGTTGATGTGCAGGAATTATCGAGTCGATTCGCGGAGGTCATCTCCTTGGCCGCCGCCGGGTCCGAGGTACTCATCACAGAGAACCACATCCCCGTAGCCAGGCTTGTCCCCTTGACTCCTGGCCAGGCCCGAATACCCGGTTTGCACGCAGGAGCAAGCAGCACTTCCAAAGATTTTGATGACCCCTTACCCGATGACTTCTGGTTGGGCACGCCATGAAAGGGCTGGTGGACACTCATGCCTTCATCTGGTGGTACAGCGATCCGTCTCGGGTGTCGGCCGCGGCTTTGGCGTTCTTCCAGGACCCTTCCAGTATCGTCCTGCTCAGCGTCGTCAGCGTGTGGGAGATCCTGATCAAGTCCCAGCTGGGGAAAATGACCTTGAATATGCCGCTACGGACTATCCTCGCTCAACAACAGGCGAACGGTGTGCAGATCCTCCCCGTGACGCTCGACCATGTGTTGGCTGTGGAGAGCCTGCCAGCGGCGCATAAAGATCCGTTTGACCGATTGCTGATTGCCCAGGCGAATGTCGAGGGGGCCGTGTTGGTGAGCGCGGATGCGATCTTCGCTCAGTACCCGGTCAACGTGTTGTGGTAATGAGCGAAAGAGGGAGGCCGAACAAGTCGCTACAGCTGACCGGCGGCCATTACGTCAGTCGCGATGTGAATTCTGGCCCGGCCGCCGGCAGCTGAGCTTTGACGTTAGGCGGCGAAATCATTGAGGTGAAGAAAAGGTGTGAAGGTGAAGAAAAGGTGTCAGGAACCTTTTTCGTGAATTGATAGCGGTAAAGGTTCCTGATACCTTTTCTTCCCCTTTTCTTCCCGATGGGCAGGGCCGGGTCTGGCTTCTGGGGCCGGTACAGGTTGATGGACTTCGACGCGCCCTGGTGACGGTCCTGCACGAGCCCGTCGAGGTGCCGGGGGAGGCAATCTTGCGGGCCGAGTCTGCCCTGGGCATCGGCCAACGGCGGCCGCGGTCGTACCGTAGTTCCGCGCTCTCATGAACGACCCTCTCCCGAGTGAGTTTGCCATGCCGACACCTGGGTGGAAACAACTGATCGCGGGTCGTCCCTGGTTCCGCGGGGAAGGCAGCTATCCCCTCCCCGCCTACTCCGAGTTCATGCCGCCGCCGCGCATGGGGCCGAAGCCCTGCGATGGCGACGACGCCCCTCTGCTCACGGAGGGCGACGCCTGGGGCTGGCCCGTCAGCGAGTACGAGGAGGCGTTCGAGCTGCGCTCCGGCCTGGAAAAAGTCGCGCAGCAGGTACTCGGCGCCCTCATCCGCCTGGGCCAGGCCCGGCCGGCCCACGGCATCTCGAAGGGCAAACTGCAGGACAACCCGTACTGGCCGGCGGAGTTGGCCGCGCAGGCCGGCAAGCTGCCGCACGAGCGCTACGTCACCCTGCTGCCGCTGGCCCTGTCGCGCACGCAGGACGACAAGGGCCGCGTGCGCTGGACGCTGTTCGGCGCCAGCGAGCAGGGGCCTGCGCGTGGCTTCTGGAGGGGCTTCTTCACCGCACCGCGCCGCGAAGTCCCCGAGGCCCAGGCGCTCGACTTCGTGCGGCGCCTGCTGCATGCGGCCTACGAGGAGCCGCCGGCCGAGCTAACCGACCTGCGCCAGGCCGGCTTCCGCATCCTGCCCCAGGACGAGGACCCCCTGTTGCCGTTCTGGCAGGAAGGGCCGCTGCCGCCCTGGACGGAACCGTTTCTCTGGGCCGGCGACCAGGTCCGCGCCGTGAAGTACCTGCTGACCTTCCGCCCATTCGGCAAGCTGCCCGCGGCGGTGCGCAAGGCATACCTGGAGGGCCGGCTGCACCTGCTGCCTTTCCCCGGCAGCCTGCTCTTCTGGGGCGCGCAACCGTACCTGCGGCTGCAGCAGGAACTGCCCTTCGCCATGCAGGTGCCGTTGCTCCACCTGGTGGCCCGGCACGAGAGCTGGCGCGACCTGCGCGTGCCGCAGTCGGGTTGGATGCACGAGCGGCGCAACGGCAAGGGCGACGGCGACGACACCCACGGCCCGGTGCGCAATACCTTCACGCGCACCCACCGCTGGGCCAAGGTCCACCGTTACGAGGATGAACTGTCGCTGACCCAGAAGGAAGACCGCCTCGCCCACGTGCTGTTCAGCGCCGCACCGGACGACGTCGGTCTGTACGGCAAGCCGATGGCGCGCAACGTCCAGCTCTGGACGCACGATTGCCGGCTGCTGCTCGATGGCCCGCACGCCACGCGCGGCGATCTGGAGAAGGCCATCCGGGCGGTCGAAGCCGGCGGCCTGTTCGGCTACCGCTTCCAGTATCCGGCGATGCGCGTCGGCCTCCATGAACTCTTCTGGCACCGCCCGCTGGTTGCCTACCTCGCGCCGCAGACCGGCCAGCCGGCCGTCCTGCCCGACGCCCCGACGGGCTACCTGACCGCCTACCGCGCCGAGGAGCCGGACCTGGCCCGCCCGGTCGAGTTCTGGCCGCGAATCCTGCGGCGCCCGCTCCACATCGAGGCGGTCGAACTGTTCCAGCACGCCCACCAGCGCCACCCATATCAGACTACGCTCAACGTGCGCAAGCTCCTCGATTCGCGCCGACTGCTCGACCGACCCCTGCCGCGATCCTTTGCACGCCGGCTGCTGACCGTTGCGAGGGGGGTGACCCTGGGCCATTGGTTCGAGCTGCTGCCGGAGAAGGCCGACGACCCCGAGCGCGCCGCCCGCCTGGCGGACGAGCTGCGCGACACCCTCGACCCGGGCTCCGCGGACGCGGTCGGCGAGGGCGAGGCCCCCGCGGCGAAGAAGGCCACGCCGCCCGGGGCCCTGACCTTCGAGCGCACCGGCCGGCGCGCCTTCGAGGTCAGCTACTGGAAGACCATCGCCTCCCTTGCGGAGGGAAAATACCTCACCAAGAACAATGCCGACTGCGTCCACGACCGCGCCACGGAAAAGCTCCTCGCCCACCACCGGCGCGACCTCGACGCCCTGGGCAACTACCTCCTGTCGTACTACGGCCGCGTGGTGAAGGGCGCGGGCATGGCGGGTCGGGCGCTGGTCGGCGACCTGCCGTTCCCCTGGCGCACCGACTTCCACTACGGCTGGTCGGGTGGCTGGCTGCACAACCAGGAGGGCCACGGCGAGGAGCGTGACCTGATCGTGGTCATTCCCGGGCGCGACCGCGGGCGGGCGGTCATCATGGCCGACCACTACGACACGGCGTACATGGCGGACCGCTACGAGAAGGAGTACGGCGGCAGCGGCGCCCGCCTCGCCGCGGCCGGGGCCGACGACAACCACTCGGCCACGTCGGCCCTCATGCTCGGCGCGCCGATCTTCCTGGAGCTGAGCAAAGCCGGGCGCCTGGAGTGCGACGTTTGGCTGATCCACCTGACCGGCGAGGAGTTCCCCGCGGACTGCCTGGGGGCGCGTCACCTGACGCGGCAGCTCGTCGAGGGGACGCTGACGATGCGGCTGCCGGGCGGCGCGGCCCACGACCTGTCGCGGGTGTGCGTGGCCGGCGTGTACGTGCTGGACATGGTGGCACACAACAACGACCACGACCGCGACGTGTTCCAGATCGCACCGGGGGCGGGGCCGCGCTCGCTGTGGCTGGCGTACCAGGCCCACCGGGCGAACGAACTGTGGAACGCCTGGGCGGCGGTGTGGAACCGGCGGCCGACGCGGCGCGACTGCGGCCGCAGTCGGCGCAGCCCGCACGGCGGCGTCGTGCCGGAGGTGGCGCGGCACCCTCACCTGTACGGCGAGGTGCGGCCGCCGTACGACCCGCGCAGCACGCTGTTCAACACGGACGGCCAGATCTTCTCCGACGCGGGCGTGCCGGTCGTGCTGTTCATGGAGAACTACGACATCAACCGCACCGGCTACCACGACACCCACGACACGATGGAGAACATCGATCTGGACTACGGGGCGGCGCTCACGGCGATCGCCATCGAGTCGGTGGCCCGGGCGGCGGCAGACGGGGGCAAAGAATGAGGCGGCGGCGCGGCGGGAAGCAGAGGCGGGGGTGGCATGCAATGCCAGTACGGATCGCGTCAGTTCGGTGGCGTTTGGTGGCATAAAATCCTGGCTTTCTCCTCCGGCCCCAGCGTGAGGAGGCGGGGCGGCTTCGGCGGCTTGTGCGGCGCCCGCCGCGGCCACACCCGCTTCTCTTTGGCGCTGCGCCGCGGCCGCCGCTCCCGCCGCGCCGCCGCCAGCCGCGCCCCGAACGCCGGCCGCCGCGGCGGCCGCGCCGCCGCCAACTCGTCCCTGATCGCCACCAGCACCTTCCGGGCGCTGCACGCCGCGCCCGCCACCCCCGCCTGACGCGGCCGCAGCACCAACGCCCCTTGCGCCAGCAGCAGTTGCGCCGCCAGCATGGCCCCCTCCGCCTCCCGATGCACCAGCCGCACCGTCCGGCTGTGCAACTTCACCTTCGCCAGCGTCCGCTGGTACGTCCGGAAGAACCCCGCACTTTCCCACCGCATACGGTAGAACCGCCCCGCCTGCGCCAGCGACAGCCGCTCCTTGTCCAGCACGTCGGTCGCCAGCCACACGTCCCGCTTGCCCTGGCCGCGCACGCACAAAAGCCGTACCGCCAGCGGCGCTTGGGCAGGCAGGCGGCGACAAAGCCCTTGGCGGTCTCGAAACGCTCGGCGGTGCTGTCGCCTGCGGCCCAGGTCAGGCAGAGCAGGACCAGGACCAAGGGCTGCAGGACCCAGCGGGGCGGTCGGCGGCGGGGCGGGCAAGCGGA
>JBBRPS010000429.1:0-8843 GCA_038227745.1 Gemmatales bacterium
AGGGAGATCGGCACACAGCACCGAGAAGGGACGAGGTTTGCGGCCGCGCATGAGATAACCTCCGTTGTTCGGCGAGGATTACTCCCATGATATCGCCTTCCCTAATTCCTTGCAGAACTTCCGCAGCGGGACACTAGTTCGTCCCAGTGCGGCATCGCAGCGTCGAGGGCACTGTCCTCAAGGACGGCATAGACGAGTATTTCATTGCGGTCGGCCCACCTCCACCAGGACACTTCTTTTCCCGGCCAGCGCACGATCAGCTTTCCTTTCCAGGAAGCGTAGAAATCAGTCGCCATCAGGTCGAACCAAAGACACGAGGACCGGGGCTCGTCTTCGGTGAATCCGTTCATGCCGAGCGCCTTCAACTCGATGTTGGCTGGAATCGCCCAGAACTGCCTGCGCGTAATCGGCTTTGACCCATTGACCGAATACAAGCCGACGAACAGGGCTTTGCCGGGTTCTCGTCCGATGAATGCCGCAACGTATCGGGCACGCTTCATGGCACCCTCGACCTTCTCTCCCTGTGTCTGCTGGTAGGCGTTAAACAGGTTCGGCTTTTCCGCGGCCAGCCAGGGGAGCACCTTGTTGAGCTGTGGCTCCCAAGGTCGATGCCGGAGTACAAGAACCTGCTGCGGGTCGATGCATTTGGCCAGAAAGAGGTCGTTCAGGTTCATCTCAGCGCACCACGCAAGTATCCCAGTCAAAGAGTCGGGTGAGAGGGCGGCGTTACCGTCGGCCAAGAAAGGTGTCGGGAGCCCATTAGAGATAATACGCCCCCCTGATCGGTCACGGACGCCTTCCCTCTGTTTTCATTGGCCCCTGGTGTGCGACGGCCTCTTACGCTGTCCCGTCGGCCTCTTGTTCGGGTACCGCCTTCGGCGCCGGAGCCGTCTCCAGGTCGAGAATGATCTGGCGGATGTCCTCTGAGGCGATATCGGCTTGCTCGGTTTTCGAGTAGACGGTGACGAGAACCACCTCCGACGCGCTCTTGACGTAGTAGATGAGCCGATAGCCGCCGCTTTTGCCTTTCAAGGCATCTGAGTTTTTCGCCCGAACCTTGAAGACCTCGTAACGCACCTGGGGCACCTGATCGCCCGGCTTCCCTCCAGTCGCCAACTGGTCGAGGATCGGCTGCAAGTCCGACTTGATGTGGCGATACTTCTTCGCCAGCTGCCGGAGATTGCGCTTGAATTCGGGCGTGAACGTAACCTGAAGCGGCGAGGCGGAGTCACTCGACATCGAGACCCTCCCAGAGGCGATCGATCGGCAATGTCTCGCCGCCCTGGGCCTCCTCCCAGCCTCGTCGAAAGCTGTCTGCCGCCGGCTTGAGAAGCACGCTTTCGCGATAAGTGCGAATCATCTGGAGCAGCAGCGGAAAGTATTCCTCCGGCAGGCCTTCCAACTCGGCAAGGAGTTGTCGTTGTTTCTCGGATAGCAAGACGCTCATAAAGTCCTCCTCTCGCGCGGCCGGGGCAAGGAGACGGGCCGCCGGCCTATGCCCGAGCAGATCCCCGCCTGCTCTTGCTATCCTAACGCAGAGGCGAACGTACACAAGCGGGAACGCCCAGTCACTCCGCCGGCCAGAACAGCACCCGTTCGGTGGGGGCAGCTCGGAGCCCTCGCCTCATCCTATACGGCGGCAGGGACGGCCGGCGCTGCTGCCTCCTCGGGCGGCAGCGTGGTCGGTCGTACTTGCATCCTCCCGTTCAGCAGGTCGCGCTCCAAGCGCGTGCTCGTCATCCTGTGGATGTGCCCCACCACCTCCGGCCCGAAACGCCGCCCGACCATTGCGAGATATTCCGGATTGGTGTAATAACGCAGGAACGCCTCGTCGCGGAAGCGCAGCACGTCCTTCGCTGTCAGATACTGCGTCGGCAACGGCAGGCAGTCGCGCGCGTGCTGCGAGTACCCCGTCCAGCTCTGCGGCAGCGGCACGCCCTGCCGGACCGCGCGGGCGTAGAGCGGCGAGCCGGGGTACGCCATCGCCGAGTAGAAATTCGCGAACTCACAACTGAGTTCCGTCGCCAGGTCGAGCGTGGACTGCATCGTGTCGGCGTCGTCCTCGGGCAGGCCGAAGATGTAATTGCCGATCACGTTGATGCCGGCCGCGCGGGTGTTGGCCACCGCCTCGAAGACCTCTTGCTGGCCGAAACGCTTGTCCACGCCGGCCCGCACGCGCTCGGCGCCGGCCTCGATGCCCAGCGCCAGCCACGTGAAGCCGGCCTCGCGCAGTCGGTCCAGCAGGCGCTCGTCGAGGGTATCCACGCGCGCGTAGGCCCAAAGGTTCAGGCCGTACCCGCGCCGGCTGAGGCCCTCGCAGATGGCGAGGACGTGCCGGCGGTTCAGGACGAACATCTCGTCGGCGATCTTGATGTTCCGCACGCCGTAGCGGTGGAACAGTACGTCGATCTGCCCGAGGACGGCGTCGGCGCTCCAGTAGCGGTAACTGTTCCGCGTCGTCGGCAGGCCCGCGGCGCGCTCGCCGCTGCGGAACGGCGCCTGGATGCAGCAGAACGAGCAGTGATAGGGGCAGCCGAGGGTCGTGTAGAGGGCGGCGTAGGGCTGGCGGTCGCGGCCGTCGAGGCAGTGCCAGTTGTGCGCCCGGTAGCGTGCCATCGGCAGCAGGTCCCACGCCGGGCCGGGCATCTCGTGATCGAGGTCGGTCGGGAGCGGCCGGTCGCGCGTAACGCACGCCTGGCCGTCCGCACGGTACCCCAGTCCCGGCACCTGCGCCAGGTCGGCGACCGGCGTCTTCAGCGCCTCGACCAGCGCCGGCAGCGTGGCCAGCCCCTCGCCCACGGCCACGAAGTCCGCGTCTTCCTCCGCCAGTGTGCGCTCGGGCAGCGCCGCCACGTGCCCGCCGATGAGGAGCACCTTCTGCTCTGGCGTGAGTCCCTTGATTGCCGTGCAGCACCGCCCGGCCGCCGTCATGACCTGCGTGGAGGCCGACGGCTGGTGTCCGTAGACGACGACGACCGCCAGCACCGGCCGCAGGTCGCGCACGCGCTCCGCCACCTCGTCGGGCGGCAGCCCCTCCGCCTCCGCGTCGATGACGGCGACGGTGAGGCCCTGCGCCCGGCAGGTCCCGGCCAGAAGGGCGGCCCACACGGGCGGCTCGACGGCGGCCAGTTCCTTGCCGAGCGCCTGGTAGACCTGCGTGCGGCTCGCGGGGTTGACGAATACCAGGTCGAGGTCGTGTTTGCGGGCCATCAGAGGGTCCCTCCCTTCCCGGCGGCCACCGCGTTGAGCAGGTCGCACAGCCGCAGGATCTTGTCGCGCTCCAGTGTCGGGTAGTTGCCGATGTACATGCCGTGGAAGTGGACGTGGTCCGCGACCGGGCAGGCCCTCCAGGCGTCGGGGCCGAGCAGGCGGCGCAGGTAAGGCTGGCGGAGTTGGTTGCCGCCGCCCGCCGTGCCGCGCCGGAACTCGACGCCTGCCGCGCGCAGGGCGCTCAGCACGCGCCGCGACAGCCCCTCGTCGGGGTGCCGCAGGATCAGCGTCAGCGCGTAGTTGCTGCTGCCCTCGGTCGCGAAGTCCGTCTGGTAGGCGTCGGCGTCGAGGTGGCCCAGGAAGAGCAGGAGGTTCTCGGTCCGGCGCCGCACGCCCTCGTCGAGGCGCCGCAGCTGCGACCGGCCGATGACGGCGTTGATCTCGGTGCTGCGCACGTTGTACGCGGGCAGCGCGAAGATGAAGTCGGGGTTCAGGTCGGGATACTCATCGGCGTAATCGCGACGGCGGCTCTCCGACTCCAGCTCGCGGACCATGCCGTGCGCGCGCAGCATCCGCACCGTCTCGTGGAAGTCCACGTCGTTGGTGCAGACCATGCCGCCCTCGATCGTGCTGAGGTGGTGCGCGTAGTAGAATGAGAAGTTCGACGCCAACCCGAACGAGCCGAGGCGGCGACCCTCGAAGGTGGCCCCGTGCGACTCGCACACGTCCTCCAGGAGCGGGACGCCGCGGCGCCGCAGCTCCTCCAGCAGCGGCCGCGTCAGGGCGTTGTAGCCCAGGACGTGCGTGAGGAAGACGGCGCGTGTGCGCGGCGTGAGCTTCTCCAGGGCCTGACGGTTGTCCATGCCGAGCGTGCGCGGGTCGATGTCCACGAACACCGGCTCGAAGCCGCAGTGCAGCACTGCCGCGACGTCCGAGACCCAGGTGATCGCCGGGACGAGCACCTCGCCGCCGCCGTGCAGTTCCTTCAGCGCCGCCAGCGTCACCAGGTTTGCGGACGATCCGGAGTTCACAAAGACGCTGTGGCGGACGCCCACCCACTCCGACCACTCGCGCTCGAAGGCGCGGACGTGGCGCGACTGCGTCAGGACCGGGTCGTCGGCGTCGAGCAGGGCGCGGACGGCGTCCAGGTCGTCACGGGTGACGTTGTTCTTCATGAGCGGCCAGTCGAGGCCGGCCCGGGTCCGCGTGGCGTGCGTCATCAGAAAGGCCCCTTGAACTCGAGGTGGCATAGGTCCGGGTTTTCCGCGGGCAGCCAGCCGGTCGGTCTGCCCTCGACCAGGTCACGGGCGGCGGCGGCGATGGTCCGCGCGTTCGGGTAGAACAGCTCTTCGAGGTTCGGCGCCGTCGGGCAGGTCACGGGGGCGAACCCGAGTCGCTTCACGCGCAGGTCGCGCACGGCGGCCAGCCGTTCCGCCACCTGGGCGACGATCTCGGCGCCCGCGCCGCACGTCACCCAGCCGTTGTCCACGACCAGCAGCCGGCCCGTCTTTTCCGCCGACTCCGCGATCGTCTCCACGTCGAGGGGGCTGAGCCAGATCGGGTCGATGACCTCGGCCCGGATGCCGACGCCGGCGAGGTAGTGCCGGGCCGCCTGGCACTCGACCTGCATCGCGGAGATGCCGACCAGCGTCACGTCCTCCCCGGGCGCGACGACGCGCGCCTTGCCGGGCGGCACTGTGTAAAGGCCCTCGGGGACGGGGCCGTGCCGGAAGTGCAGCAGGCGGTGCTCGACGTACAGGACGGGGTTGTCGTCGCGGACCGCGGCGATCAGGCAGCCCTTGGCGTCGTGGGGCGTGGACGGGGCGACGACCTTGAGGCCGGGCACGTGCATGAAGAAGCTGTACAGCCCCTGCGAGTGCTGCGCCCCCTGTCCCCAGCTCTTGCCGATCATGGAGCGGACGACGAGCGGCACCGCGACGCGGCCGCCGGACATGTAGCGGCTCTTGGCGGCGACATTGACGAGCTGGTTCATCGCCAGCATCAGGAAGTCCATGCGGATGTGGACGTGGATCGGCCGCAGCCCGGCCAGAGCCATGCCGACGGCGACGCCGGTCATGGCGTCCTCGGACAGCGGTGTGCCGAAGACGCGGCCCGGCCCGTACTTCTCGGCCAGCCCGCGCGTCGTCCCCTGGATGGCCTTCGGGTCGTCCACGTCCAGGCCGAACAGGATCACCGCGGGGTCGCGGGCCATCTCCAGGTCCGTCGCCTCGCGGACCGCCTCGACGTAGGAGAGCGTCCGCCCCTGCGCCGTCATGCGGGTATCCTGCCGGGTCGGTGCGGTCTGCGCGGGTGCGTCCACGTCAATCCTCCTTGAAAACGTCGGCGTACAGGGCCTCGGGGCCGGGGAACGGGCTGGCGGCTGCGTAGGTGAGGGCTGTGCGGATTTCGTCCTCGACTTCCTCTTCGATCCGCGCGCGCTCCCCGG
Organism: Gemmatales bacterium; assembly: GCA_038227745.1. Taxonomy (GTDB): domain Bacteria; phylum Planctomycetota; class Planctomycetia; order Gemmatales; family Gemmataceae; genus DASPXY01. The sequence continues at coordinate 5,657 of JBBRPS010000429.1, forward strand.
CGTCGACCAGGCCCGCGAGGCGCTGCACCTGGTCGTTCGCCTGCCAGGGCCGCGCCTCTTCCTCGCAGCGGAAGCCGAGGTAGTAGTCGCGTCCAGGGCCGACGTGTTCGTGCCAGCGGTACGTCATCACCTCGAAGAGCCACGGCCCGCCGCCGTTGCGGATCCGGTCCGTCACCTCCAGGCAGCGCTCGTACAGGCGCAGGACATCGTTGTCGTCGATACGCTCCGCCTGCACGCCGTGGGTACGCGCCCGCGCACAGATGTTCGGGACGGCCTGGCGCCGGGCCTGGTGGGTGTGGATGGCATAGCGGTTGTTCTCGCACACGAAGAGCACGGGCAGGCCCTTGAGGGCGGCGAAGTTCAGGCTTTCCGCGAAGACCCCTTCTTCCGTCGCTCCGTCGCCGAAGAAGCTGGCCACGATGGCGTCCTCGCCGCGGTGGCGCAGGGCGTAGGCGTGGCCGACGGCGTTCGGGATGGTCGTGCCGACGACCGCCGACGTCCCCATCACGCCGGCCTCGGGGTCGATCAGGTGCATCGAGCCGCCCTTGCCGCCGGCGCAACCGATCGCCTTGCCGTACAACTCGGCCAGCATCGCGCGCAGGTCGCCGCCCTTGGCGAGGTAGAGGGCGTGGCCGCGGTAGGTGCCGAAGACGACGTCGTCGGGCCGCAGCGCGGCGCAGACGCCGACCGAGACGGCTTCCTGGCCGATCGACAGGTGGACCGGGCTCTTGATCCGGTCGGTCGGATAGATCCTCGCGATCTCCTCCTCCACGCGGCGGATCCGGTAGAGGGACCTATACAGCAGCGCGTACATCCGCAATGTCCTCCTCGGCCGCGTGGGCATGGAACCAGGCGTACGTCTCCTCCAGGGCGGCGCGGAAGTCCGCCGCGGGCCGCCAGCCCAGGGCGAACAATGGCGCCGTGTCGAGAGCCTTGCGCGGGGCGCCGTCCGGGCGCTTCGGGTCGAAGCGCAGCCGGCCGCGGTAGCCGACGACGTCGGCGATGGTCGCCGCCGTCTCGGCGATCGTGTATTCCCAGCCGCTCCCCAGGTTGATCGGCTCGGGGCCGGTGTGGTGGCGCATGATGAACAGGCAGGCGTCGGCCAGGTCGCGGGCGTAGATGAACTCGCGCCGCGGCGCGCCGGTGCCCCAGACGGTGAAGGTCTTCTCGTCGCGTTCCTTCGCTTCGTGCAGGCGGCGGATCAGTGCGGGAATGACGTGGCCGCTGTCGGGGCCGAAGTCGTCCCCGGGGCCGAAGGCGTTGGCCGGGATGGCGGTGAGGAAGTCCGCACCACACTGGCGGCGGTAGGCGTCGCACAGCTTCCAGCCCGCCAGCTTCGCCAGCGCGTAGGCGTCGCTGGTCGGCTCCAGTGGCCCCGTCAGCAGCGACTCGACGGACAGCGGCTGCGGGGCGTCCTTCGGGTAGGAGCAGGAGCTGGCCAGGTAGAGGAGGCGCGTGACGCCGTGGGCGTGCGCCGCGCGGATCACGTGGGCGGCGACGAGGAGGTTGTCGAGCATCAGGTCGGCGGGGCGGCGCTGGTTGGCGCCGATGCCGCCCGAGGCACCCGCGGCGAGGAACACGTACTCGGGCCGCGCCGTCGCGAAGAACTCGCGCACTTCGAGGGGGCAGGTCAGGTCCGGCTCGTCCGGCGGCGTGCCGACGAGGTTGCGGTAACCGCAAGCGCGGAGGTGGGCGATCAAGGCGCAGCCCGCGAGCGTGGTGCCGCCTGCGACGTAGATGCGTGCTCGGAGGTTCATGAGGTTTCCGTGGGCAAACGGCCGGCGTAAGCCGGCTGGTCCTGCGACCCCCCCGTGGGTTGCCGTACCAGCCGGCTTACGCCGGCCGTTCGCCGGTCAGGCCGGGTTGGCAAGTTCCTGGAAGACGACCGGGGGCTGGCGGCGGCGCGCCCGTTCCGCGTCCCGGTAGTCCACGCCCGGTTCGTAGAAGATGATCTGGCTACCCGCCGACTCGAATGCGAACGGCACGTGAATCAGCCGCTCCAGCGCCGTCAACACGGCACGCCGTTTCGCGGGCGGTACGAACAGCAAGAGAAAACCGCCGCCGCCGGCGCCCGTCAGCTTGCCGCCGACCGCCCCGGCCGCCCGCGCCCGCTCATAGAGCGCGTCCACCGCGGGGCTCGACACCTGCGAGCTGAGGCCGCGCTTGATCTGCCACGCCTCGTGGAGCAATTCGCCGAAACCGCGGATGTCCAGGCCGCTCACGAGCAGGTCGATCCCCTCGTCCACCAGCCTGCCCATCGCGTCGAGCTGCCGGCGGCGCCCCTCAATGCCCTCGACGTAGCTCCGGGCCACGTCCGACGCGGTCCGGGCGATGCCGGTGTAGAAGAGCATCAGGTGCGACTGCAACTCTGCGAGGCGCCCCGGCGCCAGTGGGATCGGGTTGACGCTGATCTTGTCGTCGGGGTGAAACTGCACGTGGCGGACGCCGCCGAACGCGGCCATCACCTGGTCCTGCGACCCGACCGTCTCGCCGAGCAGCTCCTGCTCGACGTGGATGCCTTCGCGGGCGAGCTGCATCCGCGACCGCATCTCGCCGCGCAGAGCATGGAGCGTGTGCAGCAGGCCGACGGTGAACGCCGAGCTGGAGCCCATGCCGCTGCGCGCCGGCAGGTCGCCGTCGTGGTGCAGTTCCAGACCGCGGTCGAAGCCGAGGTACTTCAGCGCCGCGCGGACGACGGGGTGCTCGATCTCGTCCACGCTCTGGCAGTTCTCGATCTTGCGGTAGACGATGCGGAGGCGGTGCTCGAAGAACGGCGGCAGGTGGCGGCAGGTGAGGTAACAGTATTTGTCGATGGTCGCGGCGAGGACGGCGCCGCCGTGGGTGCGGTACCACCCGGGGTAGTCGGTCCCGCCGCCGAAGAATGAAATGCGGAAGGGCGTTCGGCAGATGATCATCCTTGGTCCTTCGCCGGGCCCCGGAATCCTTCCGGGGGAGGGAGCAGGCGTCCGCCCGCCCTCAGGTGTCAAGCCGAATGAGGTGTGATTCTGGCCTGCGGACAGCAGGGCTGTCAAGGCGACTTGGGAAACCCCAGGGTTGAGGAACCGCCGTGGCAGGCGCCGGGCAGCGCAGCTGCGCGGGCGCCTCGGCACTGCCCGGCGCGCAATCCGGACGCCCCCGCCCTGCGGCGGCCTCTGCGGAACATCTGTGGAAGACGCTGCGTCACCCG
>JBBRPS010000430.1:0-8818 GCA_038227745.1 Gemmatales bacterium
GTGGTTGTTGACCTGTCGCGCGTAGACGGGCGCCACGGTGGCCAGGGCAAGGCTGGCGGTCAGGGCAAGGCACCAGGCCGGCGGCAACTGCAGCAGCCGGGCGGTGCGGAACGTGGCCCAGATCGCGACCACGTACGCCACCCCCGAGGACGCCAGCGTCAGCAGGAAGCAGAAGGCCCCCGGCTGCAGTCGCGCCGTCAGGCCCGTCAGCCACTGCAGCGCCTGGTAGACGAGCGCCATCAGCAGGGCGGGCACGGGAGACTTATCGGAGTAGTAATGGCCGTCGATCAGGAGCTTGTCCCTCGTCCCGGCCCGAAGCAAGTCGGCGTTCGCAGGGTACGGGGAGCGGGCGGCGGGGTCGTCCGGGGCGGGGACGGCGACGAAGATGGAGCGGTCGATGGCCAGCGTGTGGTGGTCCACGAGACATTCGACGGTGGCGAGGCGGCTGCCGTCGTTCCAGGCGCCGGCGTAAGGAAGGGTGCTGAACAGGGCGACGAGGACGGCGGCCGACACGACGAGGAGTTCGGCGTGGCGGCAACGGCGGTCGGGCGGACTGGTGAAGGCGGTGGACATGCACCCTCCTGGCGGGAAAGATGGGGCGGGGCCCCGGCGGAGGATGCTATAACACAGGGAGAGGGCGGCGGCAAAGAGGAAGTGCCCCGGGAGTTGGGACACCCGCTCGCCCACAGGTGTGCCCGTCCGCGCGAGGAAGCATGGACCGCCCGGCCGACCCGAGCCCGCCCGCCCTGCCTTTCCGGCCGCTGCCGCTGCTGGGCAACCCGCACGTGCAGACGGTCCTCGGCCACCTGCTCCAGGGGGCGCGGCCGCGGCTCGTGGCGGAGGAGCGCCAGGTCCTGCTGCCCGACGGCGACCGGCTGGTGCTGCACGACTACGTCCCCGCGCGCTGGCGTAGCGGCGGCCGCATCGCCCTGCTGGTCCACGGGCTGAGCGGCTCGCACCGCTCCGGCAGCGTGCAGCGCCTGGCGGCCGCCCTCCTGCCGCGTGGCCTCCGCGTAGTGTGCATCGACCTGCGCGGGGCAGGGCGCGGCGAGGGGCTGGCGCGGCTGCCCTACACGGCTGGTTGTTCCGCGGACATCCGCGCCGCCCTGGAAGAGATCCACCGCTGGGACCCGCAGTCGCCGCTCGTGCTGATCGGCTTCTCCCTGGGCGGCAACGTCGTCCTCAAGCTGGCGGGCGAGGCGGCGGCGTGCCCGGTCGCGAACCTGGAGCGGGTGGCGGCCGTCGCGCCGCCGATCGACCTGGAGCGCTGCTCGGAACTGCTGGCGCGCCCCGCCAACCGCCTCTACGACCTGCACTTTGCACACCACCTGGTGCGGGCCGCCCTGCGCCTGCAGCGCTTTTTCCCCGACCTGCCGCGCGTGCGCTTTTCGCGGCAAATCACGGTGCGCCTGTTCGACGAGCTGTACACGGCCCCGCGCTGGGGCTATAGCAGCGCCCTCGATTACTACCGTCAGGCGTCGTCGGCGCCGCTGCTGACCCGCGCCGCCCTCCCGACCTTCATCCTCACCGCCCGCGACGACCCGTTCGTCGCGGTCGAGCCGATCGAGGCGCTGCCGCCCGATCCGAACCGCGAGGTCCATATCCTCGACCGCGGCGGCCACCTCGGCTTCCTGGGCTGGGACGGCATCGGCGGCATCCGCTGGGCCGAGCGCCGCCTGGCCGAGTGGATCCTGCGCGGCTGAGTCCGAACCGGCTGAACCGAGTGCCCACACGGATTGCCTTGCCACTCACGCCGCCACCGCCGCTCCCCACGCCGAAAAAGCACTTGCGTTCCCCTCCTCGGCAGGTTCGTATGGGGGGTATCTGTACGGGGGCGCGGCCCGGAACCGGCGTGCGGGCGGCGGCCCCGTCTTTTCGGAAGGAGTACGACGATGCTGCGACTGTTGGGTGGCGCGCTCCTCGGGCTGGCGGTCTGCGCGGTCGGCGTGCAGGGGCAGGGCGACAAGGGGGTCAAGGACGGCAAGAAGGATGGCAAGGTCAAGGAGATCGTGGGCAAGATCAAGGAGGTGAGCCTCACCAAGAAGTCCTTCACGATCGTCACGGAGGACAAGAAGGACCGGACTTTCCTGGTAGACAAGGACACGAACTTCGTCGGCCCGCGCGGGGGCGTGAGCGTGGACGGCCTGAAGGACGACCGGATGGAGAAGGGCAACGAGGTCAAGGTCGTGGCCGCCCCGGACAACAAGACGGCCAAGCAGGTCCGCCTGCCATTCCGCAAGAAGGCGACGAAGGCCAAGGACAAGAAGGACAAGTAGCCGCGGCGGAGCGGGCTTGCCTGCGCACGCGAAACGGCAAGCCCGCTCCGCAGTTCCCTCCGGGATTCTTTGACATCCGCGCCGGGAGCGATTATCACAGAGGAATGCGAGCCTCTCTGGTCCTCTGCCTGTTCCTGACCGCCGCCCCCCCGCTGAACGCCGCCCCCGATACGGCCGGGGTCGAGTTCTTCGAGAAGAAGATCCGGCCGGTGCTGGCCGAGCACTGCTACAAGTGCCACTCCGCCCGCAAGCACCGCGGCGGCCTGGCCCTCGACAGCCGCGATGGCGTGCGCAAGGGCGGCGACTCGGGGCCGGCGGTCGTCCCCGGCAAACCCGCCGCCAGCCTCCTCCTCAAGGCGATCCGCCACGTCGATCTCAAGATGCCGCCCGACGGCAAGCTCCCCGACGCCATCGTCGCCGACTTCCGTGCCTGGATCGAGATGGGCGCCCCCGACCCGCGCGACCGGGCCGGCCCCGCGGTCGCGGCCACCTGGGACGAGGCGCTGCGCACGCGGCGCCAGTGGTGGAGCCTGCAGCCGGTCCGCAAGCCGGCCCTCCCCGCGGTCCGCGACGGCGCCTGGGCGGCCAACCCGGTGGACCGCTTCCTCCTCGCCCGGCTCGAAAAGGCGGCCCTGGCACCGCCCACGCCGGCCGACCGGCGCACACGGATCCGCCGCCTCAGCCTCGTGCTCACGGGACTGGCGCCGCGGCCCGAGGAGGTCGAGGCGTTCGTCGCCGATGAGTCCCCTGCCGCTTACGAGAAGGTGGTGGACCGCGTGCTCGCCTCGCCGCACTACGGCGAGCGCTGGGCGCGCCACTGGATGGACGTCGTCCGCTACGCCGAGACGCACGGCTTCGAGTGGAACTACGAGGTCCACCACGCCTGGCGCTACCGCGACTACCTGATCCGCGCCTTCAACGAGGACCTGCCCTACGACCAGCTCGTGCGTGAGCATATCGCCGGTGACCTGCTGCCGCGGCCGCGCCGCCACCGCGCGGGGCGTTTCAACGAGTCGGCGATCGGCACGGCGTTCTTTCGCTTTGGCGAGGTCGGCCACGACGACTGCGTCGAGTTCCGCGCCATCGCCCTGGACGCCCTCGACAACCAGATCGACACCCTCTCCAAGGCGTTCCAGGCGACTACCGTCGCCTGCGCCCGCTGCCACGACCACAAACTCGACGCCGTGTCGATGAAGGACTATTACGCTCTGCTCGGTGTCCTGCGCAGCTCGCGCCAGGTCAGCCACACGATCGACGACCCCCAGGTCAACGCGGAACCGATGCAAGAGCTGCGGGCGCTGAAGGCGGCGATCCGCGCGGAAGTGGGACGCGCCTGGCTGGACGAGACACGCGCGGCGGACAGGTATCTCCTCGCGGCGCTTGCAAGACAGTCGGGGGAGACGCAGGGCCTGGACGTTGAGCGGCTGCGGCGATGGACGGCGGCACTCAAGACCGCCGCAGTTCCCGACGATCCACTGCACGCCTGGAAGGTCGCCACGGCCCCCACAACCGCCGACGAAACGTTCGCCGGCCGCTGGCGGCGGCTCGGGGCGGAGTGGGAGCGCGAGGCCCGCGCCCGTGCGGACTTCAACGCAAAGAACTTCGTCCCGTTCGGCGACTTCCGCACGGGCAGCCTGGAGGGCTGGCGCGCCGACGGCCAGGGGCTGCGGGGTGGGCCGGCACCCAGCGGCGACTTTGCGGTGGCCGGCACGGGCGACGCAGCCGTCACCGCCATCTTCCCCGCGGGAGTCTTCACGCACGGCCTCTCCGAGCGTCTCAACGGCGCCCTCCGCTCGCCCCTGCTGCCCGCGGGCAAGAAGTACCTCAGCCTGCGCGTCCTCGGCGGCAAGGGCGGGGCGGCACGGCTGGTGACGGACGGCTGTCAGCTCAACTACCACCACTTCAAGTACCTGACGGGCGACCGGGCGGGTTGGGTGCAGTTGACGCTGAACACCGGCCGGCTGGACCTGCGCCAGTACGCCGAGCTGATGACGAAGCTCGACAACCCGAAGTTCCCCGACCAGCTGGGCACCTTGAGCGGCGGTGCGACGAGCCGCATTCCCTACGAGCAGGCGGTTGCCGACCCGCGCTCCTGCTTCGGCGTGACGCGGGCGGTGCTGCACGACCTCGCCGAGTCGCCGCGCGACGAGCGGACGCACCTGCGGCCGCTGTTCGCCGGTCCCGAGCCGGGGAGCGCCGCGGAGCTGGCCGGGCGCTACGCCGCCGTGCTCGAAGCGGCGGTGCGCGCCTGGGCGGCGGGGCGTGCCTCCGATGAGGATGTCGCCTGGATCGACTGGCTGCTGCAGCGCGGCCTGCTGAGCAACTCGCGAAAGCTGACGCCGCGGCTGCAGCAACTGATCGAACGCTACCGCGCCGTCGAGCAGCGCCTCGCCGCCCCGCGCGTCGTCCCCGGCCTGGCCGATTTCGAGGAAGGCTTTGCCCAGCCCATCTACGCCCGCGGCGATTTCAGCAAGCCGGGCGAGACGGTGGCGCGGCGTTACCTGGAAGTGCTGGCGGGAGGGCGCGGCGCCTTTACGGCGCGCGGCAGCGGCCGGCTGGAGCTGGCCGAGAGCCTTGCCAGCCCCGACAACCCGCTGACGGCCCGGGTGATGGTCAACCGTGTGTGGCACCACCTGTTCGGCGCCGGCCTGGTCCGCACCGTGGACGACTTCGGCCACATGGGCGAGCGGCCGTTGCACCCCGAACTGCTGGATTACCTCGCGGCGCGGTTCGTGGAGGACGGCTGGTCGGTCAAGCGGCTGGTGCGCCTGCTGGTGCTGACGCGCGCGTTCCAGGCGTCGAACCGCTTCACGGCCGAGGCGCGCCGCGTCGATCCCGAGAACCGGCTGCTGCACCGCTATCCCGCGCGGCGCATGGAGGCGGAGGCGCTGCGCGACGCGATCCTCGCCGCGTCGGGGCGGCTGGAGCGGAGGCTGTATGGGTTGAGCGTGTCGCCGTACCGCGAGAAACCGAACCCGGACCGACGCCTGTTCCCCGGTCCGCTCGACGGCCACGGTCGCCGCAGCATCTACGTCAAGCCGACGCTGATGGAGGGGCCGAGCTTTCTCGTCGCCTTCAACTTCCCGGGCGGCAAGGTGACGCGCGGCCGGCGCGACGTGACCAACGTGCCGGCGCAGGCGCTGGCCCTGCTGAACGACCCGTTGGTGCTGCAGCAGGCGGAGTTCTGGGCGGGGCACCTGGTCGCGACCCCGGACGCCTCGGTCGGCGCCCGTGTCGAGCGGATGTTCCTCCTCGCGCTGGGCCGACCGCCGGAGGCCGACGAGCGCACGCAGTTCGTGCAGGCGATCGACCGGCTGGCGGAGGGCTACGGCGTGCGGCCCGGCGAAGTCTTGCGGAGTCGAGAGGTCTGGAAGGACGTGGCTCACGCGCTGTTCAACGTGAAGGAGTTCACCTACATCCCGTAGTGTCCCGACAGGCTCGGCCTGTAGGGTGGGCACTGCCCACCGATCGCTACACGGTGGGCAGTGCCCACCCTACAGGCCGAGCCTGTCGGCCCACAAGCAACTCAACCGCGCACGGGCTACGATGCCGGCCTACCGAAGCGGGCGGCCCGCCGTGGCGCGGGGAAATCCGCCCCAACGTACCTCGACGCCGTCCGGCAAACTGGGTAATCTACTTGCGATTTCCCTCGCGCCCTGACCCCCGACATCGAAACCCGAGCGCGCCATGACAATCCGCCTGCTCTGCCCGAACAACCACGAGTTGATTTGCGATGACGCGCACGTCGGCCGCAAGGTCCGCTGCCCGGCCTGCAAGGTCGTGATGGTCGTCCCCGATCCGAACGCCGGACAGGGAGTCACCGCGCAGCCGCCGCGCAAGGCCAGGCAACCGCCCCCCGTCTCCGAACAGCCCCTCGATGAGTTGCCCGAGGTCAGCGACGAGGCGCCGCCGGACGATGAGGAGTACCGGCCGCGCAAGCCGAAGAAGATGAAAAACGCGCAGCGCATGGCACGGGCCAACCTCGGCCTCGGTTTTCACTACTTCCGCGTGCTCTGCTTCCTGGTAGCCATCCTGCTGAACCTGGTCGGGAACATCGTCGCGCGTTTCGCATTTGCGGGCGCCATGGCCAGCGCCGGCGCGGGTGACATGGGCACGGCGCAGGGGGCCGCCGGTTTCGCCGGCGTTGTCATCCTGATCACCGGCTGCGGGTTCGGGCTCTTCATGCTGGTCACTCCCATCCTTGGCTTCGTCGGTTCGCTCCTATGCCTGTGGGTGCCGCAAAAGACGCGGGGCAAAGCGCTCATCATGGTTTCGTTCGGCCTCGACAGCGGCGCCATTGGGGCGCTCACTCTCAGCTTCTTCGTCAGCATGGCCGCCGGCGCAAGTGCCGCCGCCGGAAACTTCGGCGGCGCGACCGGGGGGTTCGGCCTGGCGTTCATTCTGGTCCTGCTCTCCCTCCTGTTGATTTTGGCCGCCTGGATTCTGTTCATGCTCTTCCTGCGGGCGCTGGCGCGGTATCTGGACGACGAGTCCACCGCGGACGAGGTGATGAGGATACTCATCATGACGATCGTCATCGGCGTCGCCGGGCCCATCCTGATGTTTTTCGTCGCGTTCCTCCTGGTCCGTGTTTCGGTCGGCCTGGCCGGCTTCGTGATGCTCGGCATGGCCGTGGCCTGGCTCATCGCCCTGATCAAGTTCCTGCTCAGCGTCCTCAACCTCATCGCCACCATCCGCGCGCAGATCGCCCGCCGCTATTGAGGCGTTCGGCGAGGAGGGCGGGGGCGCCGCCCCGCCCTTGTCGTTCCCGCCCCGCCCGACACAATGACCTTCAGGAACGGACCAGCCGCACCCTCCCTGGAGGCACACACGCATGGCGACCGCAACCGCGTCCCCCGGCACGCAGCGCAAGATGGGCAAGGCCACCCGCGAGGCGTTCGGCCAGGCCCTGGCGAAGCTCGGCGAGGAGGCTCGCGACGTGGTCGTCGTGGACGCCGACGTCAACAATTCGACGCACACCGCCTACTTCGCCAAGAAGTTCCCCGAGCGCTTCTTCAACGTCGGCATCGCCGAGTCCAACATGGTCGGCGTCGCCGCCGGCCTCGCCGGCGCCGGCAAGCGCGCCTGGCTATCGAGCTTCGCCTGCTTCGTCATGTGCAACGCCTACGACCAGCTGCGCATGTCGGTCGCCTTTCCGTGCCAGGACGTCAAGGTGGTCGGCACGCACGCCGGCATCAGCATCGGCGAGGACGGCCCGTCACAGATGGGCATTGAGGACGTGTCGCTGGCATGCTCACTGCCGAACTTCACCGTCGTCGTGCCGGCCGACGAGCCATCGATGTACAAGGCGGTGCGGGCGCTGGCGGCGCTCCGCACTCCCGCCTACCTCCGCGCCGGCCGGCCGAACGTACCGCTGATCTACGACGACAATTCGCCGTTCCAGCTCCGCAAGGCCAACCGCCTGCGCGACGGCAAGGACCTGACGATTATTGCCAACGGCCTGATGGTGTCGGCGGCCCTCGACGCCGCGGAGCGCCTGGCGGCGAAGGGGATCGAGGCGCGCGTGCTGGACATGCACACGGTCAAGCCGTGCGACGACGCGGCGGTGCTGGCGGCGGCGCAGGACACGGGGCGGATCGTCGTCGCGGAGGAGCATCTGCTGCACGGCGGCCTGGGGAGCGTGGTAGCCATGTCGGCGGCGCGACAGCAGCCGGTGCCGATGCGCTTCGTCGGCATCCGCGACACCTTCGCCACGTCGGGCAAGGCGGAGGAGTTGCTGGAGAAATACGGCCTGACGGCGAACGACATCGTTCGCGAGGCGCTGGAGCTGGTCGGGAAAAACGGGTGATGGATCTGCAAACCGGCTCGCCGGGGGGGCTGGCGCCTCCGGCGAGCCGAGCACGGTCACTTCTTCCGCTTGCAGGTGATCTCGAGCATCTTGAACTCGGTCCCGCCCTGGGGCAGGCGGTACATCTCCATCACGTGGGTGTCGTTGTCGATCACCCGCAGCAGGTCGCGCGACTTCGTGCGCTTCCCGGTGTACGGGTCGAGTTCCTCCCCGCTGTAGGTGAAGGTTTTCGTGCCGGCATCGTAGGTGCCCTTCGTTGTCAGCAGCGCGGTGCTCATCGAGTCGATCCAGGCGGCCGTGTACTTCTTCTTGGAGTTGTCGTACCCGGTGAGTCCAAACCCGGTGAACGGCTGGCCCATCGCGGTGCCCTTGAAATGCTCCTCGATGAAGCGGTTGCCCATGATCCACTTGCGCGTGACGGTCCCGGCGCTCTCCTGCGGTCCCTGACCCGGTATGCCGTAGAACTTCACCTTGCACGTCCAGTTGCCGACCAGCGGTTCGAGCTGCTTGTGGGCCGGGCCCGGTTTGGCCAGCTTCGCCATCATCTCCATCATCTCGGCCGGCGACGGCTTCTTGCCTTCCTTGTTGCCGGCCTTGTCGCCGCCCGCCAGCAGGACATTGCCCAGCAGCACCCAGTACAGGGCGGCGGCGGTTGCGAGAAACATGCGTGTCCTCATCGCGGTCCTCCTTTGCGCTAGAACGGGAATGGATGCGGATGGTCGGTATTAGAACA
>JBBRPS010000431.1:0-8806 GCA_038227745.1 Gemmatales bacterium
AAAACCTGCACTGAATTCAGGAGAGCCGCGACAGCCCGTGTTGTCGCGCTTTCCGCATGAATTCTGCGGTTTCCGAAGAGTGACACCACACTGTCATCGCTACCGACTTGGATGCAAGTTTTCGTGCCAGAAACACTAGTACCTCGCGGCAGCGGTGGGCAGTGCCCACCCTACGGCGCCACGCCACTGGCTGCAGACTTGTCAAACGGTCAGCTAGCGAGGGACGGACTTCCCCTCGCTGGCGCGTCGGGCTTGTGTGCCGAGATGTCAACGCGAGGCCAGGGCGGGATGCGACTCCGCCGCCCGCGGGAACACGGCATTGTTGCACAGGAGGAAGTTCGAGACACAGCCGACGACCGTCCCGGCGCCCGCCGCGAGGAGCGGGCGGACCGCGAAAGCCGTGAACACCGAGGCGAGGGCGAGAGACGCCGACCAGTTCACCACGGCACCGACGCTGCACGACAGGCAGAAGAAGAGGTACTGCGGCAGCAGCGGCCGCGTCCGCGCGTAGGAGAAGGTGAAGCGCCGGTTCAGCCAGAAGTTCCACGTCATCGCCACGCCGATGGCGGCCGCCCGCGCCGCTGCCAGCGGGAGTACCCCGAGCAGCAGCGTCAACACCCCCAGGTCCACGGCCAGGCCGGTCAGACCGACGGCCAGGAACTGCACCAACCGCACCAGTACCGCGGCCCGGGACTCGTGGAACCTTGCCTTCGCCCTCTCACCCCCGACGCCTCCCTCTCGGTGGGGCGAGGGCGTGAAGAAGCCGCGACGGCGGGTCGCGGATACGGGCGTGCTCTCCTCCCAGTGCGTCGGCACGACAGCAGACATGGTGGCGCTCATGATGGCCGCTTTCCTGGACGGGGAGCCGAGAGCAGGGTCCGGACAACTCTAGCTCGCGATTCGGACCTTGTCGAATGGGGCTTTCCGCCGAACCGCGGCGGCCGGGGGCTTCGTGCCGGCGGAAGGGGCGCCGTCGGTGCCGATTCTTTCGGCCGCGACAGCCCGTGCGGCTTGCCCGTCCCGCCGTAAAGTTTCCCCAGGCGTCCCGGACGCCGCTTCCTTCCCGCCCGGCTTCAGCCGCGCCGGCGCCCTATGCCTTCCCCTCGACGCAACTGCTATTTCCCGAGAAGTTTCGGCTCTTTTTCCGCCTTTCTGCGACCCCTCATCTTATCCAAATCGCCCGGAATGGGCATATTTGGGTGAGGTGAAATCAACCGTCTCGATTCGACCCCGCCGGAGGGTTCCCGGAACAGGGCGGATCGGCAAGGTACGCAACAAGGAGAAGGCATGCTTCGGTTCACTGTCCGTAAAGCCGCGCTGGTCGGTGCGGTCCTGGCCGCGGTCGCGACCCCCCTTCGGGCCGACGACTGTTGTAGCCCAGCCCCCTGTGCGCCCGCGATGCGCACCGTGCAGGTCACGGAGTGCGTCCCCGAAACCTATCAGGTCAGGCGCACCGTCTACCACACCGAGTGCCGGCAGGAGACGTACACGGCCTATCGGTGTGAGTGCGTCCCCGTGGTGACGCCGCAGGTCGTGACGTGCTACAAGAACGTTTCGGAGATCAAGGAAGTCGTCCGCCGCGTGTGCGTGAACGTCCCCTGCGTCGAGGAGCGCACGGTCATGAAGCCGTGCTGGACCACGCAGACCGTGACGACCTACTGCACGAAGACCGTGGACCGCGGCCACTACGAGTGTCGCGAGGTCCCCTCGCACCGCGCCGCCTGCAAGGCCAAGATGCACAAGTGGCACCACCGGCACGACTGCTGCCCGCCGCCGTGCCCGCCCTGCACGAAGACCGTCAAGTGCTGGGTGCCCTGCAAGGTCTGCGAGCAGTACCCGGTCACGAAGTGCGTCAAGGTATGCACGATGCGGCCCGAGGTCGTCCGCGTCTGCAGCTGCCGCCAGGAGTGGCGTGAAGAGCGCTGCCAGGTCACCTGCTGCCGCTGCGTGCCGTACCAGGTCACCCGCCAGTGCACGACCTACGTGACCCGCCAGGTGCCCTACCAGTGCACCCGGACGGTCAGCGTCTGCGTGCCGCGCGAGGAGATGGTGACCTGCACCCGCTACGTCACCCGCTGCGTGGCCCGTCAGGTGCCCGCTTGCGACAACTGCTGCGTGACGACCTGCTGCAGCAAGAAGCACGGCCACCGCTGGTCGCGCAGCCGGAAGTGCTGCGACTGAGCACACTCGATGAGTGATGAGTGATGAGTGCAGATCCGCCAGGTGGGACGCGGGGCTGCACTCATCACTCGTTACTTTGAGGAGGCGTACCGCTCCTGGAGCGACATCACCGTCAGCTCGCCCTGGCGCACCGCCTCGCACGCCTCCACCGCCGCCTGGGCTGCCGCCAGCGTCGTGATGCACGTCACCCCGTGCGCCACCGCCGCCGCCCGGATCTTGCCCTCGTCCGTCCGTGCCCCGCGGCCGCTCGGCGTGTTGATCACCAGCGCCACCTCCGCGTTCTTCATCAGGTCGAGCAGGTTCGGCCGCCCTTCCTGGATCTTCGCGATTTCCACCACCGCGATGCCCGCGGCACGCAGCGCCTTGGCTGTGCCGCGCGTCGAAATCAGCCGGTAGCCCAGCTGCGCCAGCCGCCGCGCCACCGGCACGACCTCGGCCTTGTCGCGGTCGGCCATCGACAGGAAGATCGTCCCCTCCTTCGGCAGCGCACTGTTCGCCGCCATCTGGCTCTTGGCGAACGCCATCGGGAAGCTGTCGGCGATGCCCATCACCTCGCCCGTCGAACGCATCTCCGGGCCGAGGATGATGTCCACGCCGGGGAACTTGTTGAACGGGAACACGCTCTCCTTGACCGAGAAGTGCCGCGGCACCACCTCCTCGAACAGGCCCAGTTCGTCGAGCGTTTTCCCGACCATCACCAGGGCGGCGTACCGTGCCAGCGGCACGTTCGTCGCCTTCGCCACGAACGGCACCGTCCGGCTCGCCCGCGGATTCACCTCCAGCACGAAGACGGTCCCGTCCCTGCTGACCGCGAACTGCACGTTCATCAGGCCCTTGACGTGCAGCTCTCGGGCCAGCTCGCGCGTCTGCCGTTTGATCTCCGCTACCACCTCGGGCGCCAGGCTGTGCGGCGGCAGCACGCACGCCGAGTCCCCGGAGTGGATGCCCGCCTCCTCGATGTGCTGCATCACGCCGCCGATCAGCGTGCGCGTGCCGTCACTCAGGCAATCGACATCCACCTCCATCGCCGACTCGAGGAACTTGTCGATCAGGATTGGCTTGCCCGGCGAGACGTCGAAGGCGCGCTCGGCGTAGCGCTTCAGCGACTCGTCGTCGTAGACGATCTCCATGCCGCGGCCGCCCAGGACATAGCTCGGCCGCACCAGCACGGGGTAGCCGATCCGCCGGGCCGCGTGGACGGCATCCTGCAGATCGCGGGCGCTGCCATTGGCCGGCTGGTTGAGGCGCAGGCGCTCGACCAGCTCCTGGAAGCGGTCGCGGTCCTCGGCGACGTCGATGTCGTCCACGCTGGTGCCGATGATCGGCGCCCCCGCCTCGGCCAGCGCCCGCGCCAGGTTGAGCGGCGTCTGCCCGCCGAACTGGACGATCAGCCCCTTCGGCTGCACGCGCTCGCAGATGTTCAAGACGTCCTCGGTGGTGAGCGGCTCGAAGAAGAGCAGGTCGCTGGTGTCGTAGTCGGTCGAGACCGTCTCCGGGTTGGAGTTGACCATGATGGTCTCGTAGCCGGCCTCCTTGAGGGCGAAGGCGGCCTGGCAGCAGCAGTAGTCGAACTCGATCCCCTGGCCGATGCGGTTGGGGCCGCCGCCGAGGATCATGATGCGGTCCTTGCCGGCCTTCGGCGGACGGACCTCGTCCTCCGCCCCAGGCCCAGGGGCCGCGCCCCCTGGGTCTTCAGCCTTCCCCCCCCTGACAACGGCGTCCGGCACGGTGGCCGCCGCCCTCTCGTACGTCGAGTAATAATACGGCGTGTACGCCTCGAACTCGGCGGCACAGGTATCGACCAGCTTGTACACCGGCACGACGCCGCGCGCCTTGCGGGCGCGGCGCACCTCCGTCTCGTTCGTGTGCCACAGGTTCGCCAGCTGGCGGTCAGAGAACCCCTGTTGCTTCGCCTGCCACAGCAGGGCGTCGTCCAGCGCCGCCAGTCCCGGGCAGGCGCGCAATCGATCCTCCGTCTCGATCAGCTCCTGGATGTTGTGCAGGAACCAGCGGTCGATCTTCGTGCGCCGGTGAATCTCCTCCACGGACAGGCCCGCCTTGAGGGCGTAGCGGATGTACCAGATGCGCTCCGCGGTCGGCGTTGCCAGGCGCTTGTGGATCTCTTCCAGCGACGGCGAGTTTGCCGTCGCCCAGCGGTCGTGCCGGTCGCAGCCCAGGCCGAACCGCCCCGTCTCCAGGCCGCGCAGCGCCTTCTGCAGCGACTCCTTGAACGTCCGCCCAATCGCCATCGTCTCACCGACCGACTTCATTTGCGTCGTCAGCGTCGGGTCGGCGTCGGGGAACTTCTCGAACGCCCAGCGCGGGATCTTCGTCACGACGTAGTCGATGGTCGGCTCGAAGCAGGCCGGCGTCTCGCGCGTGATGTCGTTGCGCAGCTCGTCGAGGCGGTAGCCGACCGCCAGCTTGGCGGCGATCTTGGCGATCGGGAAGCCGGTTGCCTTCGACGCCAGGGCGCTGGAGCGGCTGACGCGCGGGTTCATCTCGATCACGACCATATGGCCGTTTTCGGGGTCGATCGCGAACTGGATGTTGCTGCCGCCCGTCTCGACGCCGATCTCGCGGATGACGAGGATCGCCGCGTCGCGCATCCGCTGGTATTCTTTGTCGGTCAGCGTCTGCGCCGGGGCCACCGTGATCGAGTCGCCGGTGTGGACGCCCATTGGGTCGAAGTTCTCGATGGAGCAGACGATGACGACGTTGTCGGCGCAGTCGCGCATCACCTCCAGCTCGAATTCCTTCCAGCCGATGGCCGACTCCTCGATCAGCACCTCGCCGACGGGGCTGAGGTCGAGGCCGCGGGCGAGCAGCTCGTTTAACTCCTCGCGGTTGTAAGCGATGCCGCCGCCGGTGCCGCCGAGGGTGAAGCTGGGCCGCAGCACGCACGGCAGGCCGACCTGATCGCGCACGGCCTGGCCCTCGGCGAGGGTGCGGGCGACCCCGCTGCGCGGCACCTGCAGGCCGATCTTGATCATCGCCTCTTTGAACTTCAGCCGGTCCTCGGCCTTGTCGATGACGTCGGCGCGGGCGCCGATCATCTCGACGCCATACTTCTCCAGCACGCCGTGGTGGACGAGGTCCATGGCGGTGTTCAGGCCGGTCTGGCCGCCGAGCGTGGGCAGCAGGGCGTCGGGGCGCTCCTTCGCGATGATCTTCTCGACGACCTCCCAGGTGATCGGCTCGATGTAGGTGCGGTCGGCCGTGTCCGGGTCGGTCATGATGGTGGCGGGGTTGGAGTTGACCAGCACCACCCCGTAGCCTTCCTCGCGCAGGGCCTTGCAGGCCTGGGTGCCGCTGTAGTCGAACTCGCACGCCTGCCCGATGACGATGGGGCCGGAGCCGATCAGGAGGATCTTCTTCAGGTCGGTACGCTTTGGCATGGTTCGGTGGTCCGTTCTCCTCGGTAGACGGTCGGCGGCCCTGGGCGGCGGGAATGGAAGGCTGCGTCTTCTTCGCTACATCCTATCAGGCTCCTATGATACTCCAAGGGGACGGCGGGCTGGGCGGCCGTCCCAGGTTCAAGCCGCGGGGGCAGGCATGACGCCGGGCGACTTTGCGCGGCCTTTATGGGAGGAGAGCCATGATTCGCAGTCTCGGATTGGTGACGGTGCTGGCCCTGCTGGCGGGGCCGGCGCGCGGGCAGGACGGCGAGGCCCACACCATTAAGGTGAAGAAGGCCGCCACGGGCGAAACGATCCGGGTCGAGAAAAGGGACCAGGGCGTGGAGAGCACCAAGGTCGTGGATCTCAACGGCAACGTCCTGAAGGAGGAGGACAAGAAGACAACGAAGGTCTACGTCTACCGCGAGACGGTCCTCGAGCGGGTGGGCGCCAAGCGCCCGACGCGCCTGAAGAGGCAGTACGAAAAAGCTGAGGTGACGACCAACGGCGCGGCGACGGCTTTGCCGTACCAGGGCAAGACGGTGCTGATCGAGAAAACGGGCGGCAAGTACACCTTCCGCATCGAGGGCGGGGACGAGCTGACCGGCGACGACGCGAAGCAGCTCAACAAGGAGTTCAACAAGAGCAAGCTCGATGACGCGGCCATGGAGAAGTTGTTGCTGCCGCACAAGGCGGTCAAGGTGGGCGAGACGTGGAAGCTCGACACGGCGGCCATCAACAAGGCCCTGGAGGGGGAGGGCGGCCTGGGGCTGCATCCCGAGAAGACGGTTGGGACGGGGAAGCTGACGCGCGCCTACAAGAAGGGTGGGCATCAGTTCGGCGTCATCGCCGTGCATTTGGACCTGGCGCCCAAATCCTTCGGTGAAGGTGGGAAGTCGCTTGAGGCGGAGCCCGGCGCCAAGGTGGTGCTGGAGTTCGTGCTCGACGTCTGCATCGACGGCAGCAGCGCGGCCGGCGCCGCCACGTCAACCGCGACCATCAGCGCGGAGATGCTGTTCCCCGACCGCAATCAGCCCAAGTTCCGGATCACCTTCAGCGGCAAGGAAAACAGCAAGCACAAGGACACCCCACAGTAGGGTGTTCGCCCGGGCCGCGCCCCGAGGCCGCAGCCTCGGGGCGCGGCCCGTCCCATTCACGAAGGGAGGACGCCATGATTCGCAATCTCACCCTGGCGGCGCTCGGCCTCCTCGTGGTCCCCGTGTGCGCGCAGGCGCAGGAGGCCTACGCCCTCAAGATCAAGCGGCCCGGCCAGGGCGACACGCTCCTGGTCGAGAAGGCGGACCGCTCGCTCCAGCAAGTCAAGGTTTCCGACCTCAAGGACAACGTCCTGAACGACAAGGAAGAACGGGAGGCCCACGCCGCCGTCTACCGCGAGACCATCCTGGAGAAGAAGCCGGGGGCGCGCGCCGCGCGCCTCAAGAGGTCCTACACCCGGGCGGACCGGACCGTGGACGGCGTCACGAAAGCCCTGTCGTACCAGGGCAAGACGGTGCTGGTCGAGCAGAAGGACGGCAAGTACGCCTTCCGCATTGAGGGCGGCGGGGAACTGAGCGGCGCCGACGCCGTCCTGCTCGACCGGGAGTTCAACCGCAAGAAACTCGACGCGAACGAGTTCGTGCAGTTCTTCCTCCCGGCGCGGCCGGTCAAGGCGGGCGAGGCGTGGCAGCCGGACCGGGCGCTGGTGAACAAGGGCTTTCAGGACGGCACCGGCTTCGAGGTGCTGAGCGAGAAGACCGTGGCGACGGGGAAGCTGACGCGCGTCTATCAGAAGGACGGCCGGCTGTTCGGCGTCGTCGCCCTGCACCTGGAGATCACGCCGAAGTCGCTGCCGCAGGGCGACAAGCGCCTCGCCATCCAGCCGGAGTCGCGGGTCGTGATCGACGTCACGCTGGACGGCTGCCTCGACGGCAGTGCCGCGGTCATCTCGGGCACGGTCGCCTCGGTTGTCAACGCGATCAGCCTGCGGCCCTCGCCGGAGCAACCGATGGCTCGCGTGGACGTCACGGTCCGCAGCGAGAGCACCTACCGAGCCGCGGAGCCGTAGCGGGCTGCTCGCCAGCAAACGACGCCAGCCCCTCGTCTCCAGAGACGAGGGGCCGGCGGGGGGAAAGTGATTCCGGAAATCGGCTTCACCTGTCAGTCGCCGCGCTCGACGAGGCTGACATCGGAGGCGCGGTAGACCGGGGCGGCGATCTGCTCGGAATTGCGGCCGCCGTTCAGCACCTCGCCACGGACCGACACGAGGTCGCCGTCGCGGTAGTTGCTCATCTGGACCGCCGGCGCCAGCACCACGGTACCGCCGTACTGGTCCTGCATCTCCGCCGTCGCGTAGCGCACCAGCCACAGACCGCCGCTGCTGCCGTCGATGCGGTAGAGTTGCCCGGTGATCCAGCTGTAATCGGCCTCGTGACCGACCTTGTCGCGGAACTTCTCGCCAACCGGCAGGTCGAGATGGCCGCGGCCGGACTGGTGCGCCGCCTGCGAGATCCCCGCCTGAGTGCCGAGCGCACTGACCTTGCCGGGGACCGCCAGCGGCGGCTCGTTGGTGTTGATCGCCGGGATCGGCTGCTGCTGAATGATGACGCCATTGCCGCCGTTGATCGTGCCGCCGTTCATGCCGCCCGGCTGCATCTGCGGCTGGCTGCCGCGGCCGCGGCCGAAGATGCCCTCGAACCAGCCCTGCACGCGCGTGAACAGGTTGCGCCGCTGCGGCCGCCAGCCGTCGCCCTGCCCGTTCGCGTCCACCTCGGAATAGCCGGAGGGCGCCGCCTCGACGGTCACCGCCGGCCTGCCCTGGACCGGGATCGGCTGGACCGCTTGCGCGGCCAACCAACTTGCGGCCAGGAAGTAGAAGGAATGACTCACGGTTTGCTCCCTTCCATGCTCGTGGTCTCGACCCGGCCGCCGACTCACCCCTTGCTTGTACCGGGTAAGCTGCGGTGGCGGGAAGGCGCCCCGCGTGCGGCACGTCCCTGTGCCGCGGCGAGGTTCACCTTGCCGGGAGGAGGCCGGAGGCCCGACAACGTGTGTCGGCTTGTCCGCCATGACTACCTATCATCTTCGGACGGGCCGGCACACCTGCTTTAGCAGGTTTGCCCGGAACGGCCGAAACCGTCCACGCCCGACGATTTTCTCAAGACCGCCCGTCTTGCCGGGGCGCGGTGTCCGGCGGTTAGGGCGAACGGCCGGCGTAAGCCGGCTGGTAC
>JBBRPS010000432.1:0-8759 GCA_038227745.1 Gemmatales bacterium
ATACGAATTCCAGGTTCGTATTATTTGAGATGCGTCCCCTTTCTGCTCCCGGGGGGATGCCGCCCCTGCTCTGCCCGTGCCCCGTATTGTAGCCGCCGCCAGCGGGAAGGGGAGGGGGCCGGCCCCGCATCGACCGAGGGCAACCGGGTCAACATGCTCACGGCGAATTCCGCCTCAAGCCACTTGTACCTTCCAAGTTGCGTAAAACGTCACCATCCCTCTCTACGGCGTCTGCGGCTTCACCAGCAGGTGCTCGACCAGCAGAGTTGACGTGCCATCAGGCGGCAGGCCAGCGAGATACCTGTCACGCTCCTCATC
Source organism: Gemmatales bacterium (assembly GCA_038227745.1). GTDB lineage: Bacteria > Planctomycetota > Planctomycetia > Gemmatales > Gemmataceae > DASPXY01. Next base: position 319 of record JBBRPS010000432.1, read on the forward strand.
GCCCATCGCCAGCAGCATGGCCAGTTCTTCGTCTGCTTCTTTTCTACCCATCGTGTTCCTCCTTGCTCCTGGTTTCCTTCTCCCGCTTCCGCCTCGCCCTAGACCGGCAGGTCGCGGAGCAGAACCGCAGCCGCTTCGTGCCGCAGATCGCGGTGCCGCAGGACTCGCAGTAGCTAGGCTTTGCGGCAATTGGCATCAGGCAGTGTGGACAAAGATTCATCAGCGCGGAGAATGAACGAATATCGTGCCGGTGTCAACCACTTTCGCTCCTCACCCTGACCAGAGCAACGGCGTCATCGCGCTCGGACTCGGCAAGCGACCTGAATAAATGCCAGTACACGACGGGTCCCGTTGATCTCTTGTATGTGTCTGGGGTATATAGCGATCAGTGCGGGCTCGCTTTGTAGCTGTCGCCTTGCCATCGCGACGGCAGTAGATACAATAACGTGGGGGAGTTGCGCACGCCCAGAGAAGCTGAAGGGACACGCGCGATGACACTCATTCTACCCGACTTCAAGAGCCGCAAATGCACTGACATCGAGTACTGTGGCTATGTGGTAAGCAAGGGACCTGCATCTGAACCGCCGTTGCCACTGCTCAAGTCGCCGCTTTCCGCGGCATACGAGACTTCGGGAGGCATAGCCTATTTTCAGGTTCGGGGCATGTCGGCTCGCAAACGCGATTCGGAAGAGAAGGAGCACTTGCATATCGATTTGGTTGCCCCGGGTCGATTTTCCAGCCCCCCGAAGACTAACGCCAGCATCAAGGAGATCCAGGTATTCTTGGCTCCATACTTCGGCAGGGTACTCAGCGTCCATCTCAAGGGGCGCTTCATCGTCCAGACGGCCGACTTGCCCCCGTTCATCCGAACTGCGTTCACCGCCACGATTGCTGATGCCGTTCAGGTCCGCATGACCGCCGCGACCCTCGCCGTCCGCGGGGCTCCGATAAACAAAATATCTTGGGACCTTCGGGGTAAGGGGCCTGCCGAGGTCGTTCTGGAGGCCAATGCTGAGATGGAGTTTAACGAGGCGTATCTTGAAAAGGGTCTCGATCTGCTAGAGAACTCCTTTAGGGCGTTCATCGCCAAGGAGCCATCTCATGCTTAGAATGCCCGACGAATTTGACCGTCTCCGCTGGGAGGAGCGGGCCTCCCGATTTGGTCACCTGTGGGAGGATGCCGACCTGGAGGATTGTCCAGTCTCTGAAGATGAGGACTTTACCCTTCGGAGTGATGGGGGTGACGACTGGCCGTCCGCCCTTTCGGAAGCGGCCAACCAACTCTTGGAGCGGATTAAACGAAGGCTGAAGGAGAGTGCCCGCATTGAGGCTCTGGAAGCGCAGGTCCGCACGCTCTCGGCAAAGATGGAGGAGATGGAACGCCATTCCTTGGTCTTCCCCTGCGTCGTGAGTACGCCGGACGTGTGTGGAGGCTCTCCGCGGTTGATTCGCACTCGGATTCCTATCTGGGTGCTGCAGCAGATGCGAGAGCGAGGTTTTTCCGATTCCAAGATCCTGGAGAGCTACCCCACGTTGATGGCAGGCGATCTCGCCCAAGCATGGGGATACGTGGCCTTGCACAAGGCGCAAATCGTCAAAGAAATCGAGGAGAACGAGCGGTACTGAGATGGCCAAGCTCTATTCAAACGAGAACTTCCCCATCCCGACTGTTCTTGCATTGCGCGGCTTGGGGCATGATGTTGCCACGATTCAGGAGCGGGGGAGGGCAAATGAATCCACTCAAGATCCGGAAGTGCTTGCACTAGCAAAGTCCGAGGGTCGCATTACTGTGACGCTCAACCGTAAAGATTTCTACAGACTGCACGAACGGAATTCGGACCATGCGGGGATCATTGTCTGCGTGGCTGACGAAGACTTCGAGAGGCTTGCCCAGCGAATTCACGAGAGAATTCTGGTCGAGGGTGACTTGACAGGCAGGATAATTCGGGTTCCTCCACGAGAATGAATCCGGATCGCGCGCGTGCCTCATGCGGTCATCCGCAGTTGAGGCTCACCCTATCCTGGTTCGGGTGTTCACGAGGCATGACGGCGCAGGGACGTCGCAGGAGGATAAAAAGATGGAAAACGGTGAGCGATCAGGTTCGGGCGGCCAGAGCGACTGGCCGGTCAGACTCGCCACCGGGGTGGGGACCGTCACCGGCGCGGCCGTCGCCCTATTTGTAATTAAACCCCTGGTAGACATCCCCGGATTCTGGCCGGGGCTGATCGCGTTCGTAGCCGTGACCGGCGTCGGGGGCGTCCTCGGGCGGCTCGTGGGCTGGCTGCTGTTCCGCCGGCCGCCCAAATAATGGGTCTGGCGCGCACCGAAATCCGTCTCGGGTGGCCATTTCTCGACGCCTGGAATAACAAGTTCAGCAGACGGGCGCGTCGGGGGCCTCGTCGCTGGCGAGTTGTGTTTTCTAAGGAGGTGGGATGTGAAGTTAAGATGGTCGGATGACGCGCCGCCGAATTTCGACTGGGGTCCGGTGCGTACCAGGGTGGAGAAGTTGGTAGCGAACGGCGAGATCAATGGGAAAACGGTGGCCGATGTCCTCCAGTCGAGAAATGGGGGCAATTCGTGCTCCACTCGGGCGAACGTCCCGATGAAGACAGCTTGGCATGCTTCTGGGACTATGGAGAGAAGAGAGGGTGGGTTATGGACGACCCAGGAGGAAGCGGTAAATTTCGCCAATAGTCTTCATGACCTGGTGGGGAAGCCACGGAAGGCAAATGAGGAGGTGAAGGTCAAACTTTTTTCTTTTGCCCTGAAGGATGCAACGGGTGATACTACTAGCAGGTTTTTAGGCAGTAAGTTCCACTGTGTGTGGCTGATCGACGGAGGCGTACTCGAGAATGGATGGCCGTACTTCGTGGTGTATGACCAGGATGTAACTTGTTCACAGCGAGCGGAGGTTGCGTGGAGACTAGGAATCGGGGCGGTGGAAGAACAGGGGGAGAAGAAGAAAGAGGAGCAGAAGAAGAAAGAGGCGCAGGTGGACACGTGGGCACTGTCGGGTACAAATGCAAAACCTTTGGTCCGGAGTATGCTTCTTGATGGTCGCAATGAGGGGCCGCTTGGACCGCTGATTCGATTCCTGTACGTGGAGGCATGGTAACCGTTCATCCTTCCGGCAGCAATTTGGGACAAGGTTGGTCAGAGCGATGAGCCTGACAGCGCTGCGTGCATGTACTCCAGCACGTTCTTCCCTTGCAACCGCCGCGTTTGCACGATGGTCAAGACGCGCTCCACGAAGCGACAGCCATTTACGCTCCAACTGCCGAAACTCCGCTTCCGCCACAAGACCGCGCGGCGCAGCAAGCGCTCCATGAAGTTGTTGGTCGGCTCCACGCCCTCGACCTTCGCGAACGTCCACAGCGCAGGCTCCAACGCCAACAGGTTCTCACAAAAGGCCGCGACGGTCTTGTCTTCGCCCAAGATCGCGCCTTCGAGCAAGACCCGTTGCAGCCGGTTCATGACCGGCTCCAGTTGGCTTTGCAGTTGTGCCCGCGTGGTTTGGCCCTCCTGGAACGCCTGCCACGCGGCAAAGACCGGCCTCGGTCATCCTTTGGGCCGGCCCGCGGCCCTTCAGGCGGCCGCGGACCGCCGTCGCGCCGGCCGCGCCGGCAGGGGCAGGTGCTCCAGCAGCCAGCCGAACAAGTCTTCCGGCTTCCGCCTGAAGAACCGCTCCGCTGCGGTCGTCCCGTCGGGCCGCCTCAGCCAGTAGTTGTGCAGCGCCGTCAGCGCTCGCAGCCTCCGCCGACTCAGCCGGTGCAGGCTGTGGTGCCGCAACGCCAGCTGCCCGTTCCTGCCCTCCACGCACGAACTCGACCTCTGGAACCACCCCGCCCACTCCCACGCCAACGCCTCGGCCGCCGGCCAGCCCCCTGGTGGCTCCTCCCCGCGACCGCGCGCCTCCGCCAGGCACGCCGCCGCCAGCGCCCGCAGTTGCCGCCGCCGCTCGGCCCCCTTCGCCTTGGCCGCCGCCTGCCGCAGGTACATCCCGGCCACCAGCCGCTCGGCCCACGGCCACGCCCCCGCCCCGTAACACCCCGCCACCGCCGCCCGCACCCGCCCCCAGAAGTACGCCACCGCCGCCACCAATCCCGGCAGCACCCGCCGCGCCTTCGCCAGCCGCTCGCGCCAGCCCCCCTGCAGGCCCGCTGCCCGCGCCACCCCCGCCAGCGCCTCCAGCCGTCCCTCCAGGCGCCGCTGCACCGCCGGCGCCCCTTGCGGGGTGCCGCTGACCAGGTCGAACGGGTGGTCGTCCTCCCCAAACCCGCGGACCGCCGCCCGCGCCCGCTCCTGCCGGCCCTGGCACGTCTCGACCCGCCGGCCGGCCGCGGCTGCCCCCTCCTCCGCCCGCCGCACGCGCGCGTCGTGGTCGATCGGCCGGCCTGGGCCACGCGGCCGCGCGGCCGCCTCCTGCTGTGCCGCCCGGGCCGCGTCGGCGCCCTGTCGGGCCGCCTCCTGGTCGCGCAGGGCCCCGCGCGTCCGCGCGGCCAAGGCCGGCCCCGCGGCACGCGACATTTCCTGCTGGACGTGGAACACGTCCGGACTGTGGGGCACCCCCAGGCCGTGCTTGGCGTGCGCCAGCAGGCCTTTGGCCTCGTCCCCGACCGCGCAGGCGACCGTCACCGGCAGCCCGGCCAGGGCCTGCCCCAGGGCCGCGTCCCAGGTGGCGGCGTCGCGGCGCTCGGCGTACTGCTCCAACAGCAAAAAGCCGGAGACCGGCTCGATGGCGACCAGGCAGGTGGCCGGGTGGAACGTCTCGTCCTCCGCGACGGCGATGGCGCGCGTCGGCATGGCGGCGACCAGGAGCGGCTTCTGCTCGTCGGCGAAGTCGCCGACGGCCTGCTCGAGCAGGGCGGCGTACTGCTGGCGGGCGCCGTGCGAGGCGGCGACGAGGCGGTCGAGTTGCGCCAGGCGGAGGAATTGACTCAGGAGGCGCAGGCCGGCGCAGCCCTGCAGGGGGAAGACCAGGTGCAGGGCCACGACCAGGCGGTGCAGGAAAGCGAGCCCGGAAGGGCTGTCGAAGAAACGGGCGGCCAGGGGATCTTTGTCGAGGCGCTGCTGCCGTCGAAGCCAGTGCTGCAAGGTAGAGCGGGGGAGGTTCTGTTGGCGGGCGAAGTGGCGCTGGGAAGGGTGCTCGGGGCCGTGGAAGGCGGCGAGCAGGGCGACGGTGTGGGCGCGTGGGCGGCGCGGGGTAGTCGGGGGGCGGTCGGGGGCAGTAGAATCGGGAGCGGGCACGGCTCGGCTCCTGGGTAGTCGGGTGTTGTTGCTACCCTCTACCTTGCGAGCCCGGGCCGGGTCCGTCTACCCCGGCCCACGAGCGCCGTCAGCAGACCTGGCCAGGAGGAATTGGCCGAAAGGATGATCGAGGCCCGTCACCGTTTTCCGCGACGGACGGCTCTTGACTTTCAACGGTACATCTTTTCGGTCCCGATTATGTTCGTTCTCCGAGCTTGGCCAACACTTGCTTAGAATAGGTAACATCTACCCGGCCAAAACCGAACCAACGCAGCACTCTCGCTCCAATATCTGTCGGCGGCTTCTCCGCAAAAGCATAGAGTGGCTGACCAGCAATATCTGTAGGCCACAAAACATTGCTGGCCAAGTCAGTCGAATGGACAAGTTTCCATTCAAAGACCACTCCAAGGTGCGTGCCAAGCGCCTTGAGGAAGGCTTCCCTTCCTTCAGCATAGAAAGATGCCCCATAGGATTGTTCAGGACCAGTGAGGAAAACGAAGTAATAATCAACGAGAAATGGGCCCTCGCCATTTGTAAACTCACCAAAAATCAGCAAGTCCGCAAGCGGGATTGCCCATGACCCATTAGATGGGGATGTGTAATGAATTGCATTGCCATCGAGCCACAATCGCTCAGAGCTTTTTTCGGTCATGCCCCTAACCATATTTCGTAACCGTTCACCCGATTCCGAAAGCGTGCCGGATTGGTCGCCTGAGTTCGGAATACATCCGAAGAATCGTGCCTGATTTTTCACGCTACGGGCGGAATAATCCGCCTTGGCCTGCGCGACAAAGTCCGCTTTCCGAAGTCGGGTGAGCGGTTACCATATTTCTTTCCAGTATCCCTTCCTCAACAAGACAAAGTGATCCCGCTTCCGATCAGAATCACATTGGCGTGACCGGCCGCCCACTCACACGGCGAGCGGTCATTCGACCCTTTGGAAGGCCTGGCAATGGGGGTAGGGCCGCTCGGTCTCCCGCTCGATGCGGAATTGCTGGAAGGCCTCCCAGTCGCCGTTGAGGTGGTCGCTGCGCACGTCCGGCATCTCCTGCGCCCCCGCCTTCGCCCAGTGCCTCTCTGCCCGCTCCAGCCAGTCCTTGACGTAGGGCCGGCCCCCCCTGGATCATCCTCGACGCGATCAGGTAGCCCTCTACCAGGTACACGTCGTAGCGCCTTCGGTAGCTGTTCCCGGTCGGCCGTGCGGCGGATGACCACGCCCTTGCCGTCGGCCTGGGCCACCAGCACCTCCCCCTCCGCGCGCGACGCCGACAGCGGCCGGGACTGCCGGAAGGGGCCGACCTGCTCGGCCATGGGGCGGTTGAGCCGCTCCAGGCTGTCGGTGGACTGCTTCAACCCCAGGACGTCCAGAGGTGGCGCCGACGCGGGCGAAGGCGGCCTCGCAGCCCAGGGCAGCGTCCCACTGCCGCAGCTGGTAGGAGTAGTCACTCTTAGGCAGTTGCAGGCGGGCATCGAGCGGGAGAAAGGCGATCTTCTGCCCCTCGCGGGTGCCGTAGGCGGTGCGGTACAGGGTGAAGTCGCCGAAGACGGAGCGATAGTCCCAGGCATGGGTCTGGTCCAGCCGTCGGGCAGCCTGGCCATCGGGCAAAGGGATGGCTTGGCCGAGGTCGCCGGTGCCCTGCAGGCGGAAGAACAGCCCGAGGGCCTGCCGGTCTAGGTCGAGGATCCGGGTCCAGAGGGCGCGCTCAACCTCGTGGGCGGGGGTGCCGTGCTGAGCGGCCTGCTGGACGTAAGCGACGAGGTCGTCCACGAGGGGGGAGAGGGCCTGGGCCTTGTCGGTTTCGGCGTGGTGTGCGATCATCGGCAGGGGCCTCCTGGGTAGGGTGCGCATGGGACCGTAACTACTCATGTTGTCCTCCGGAAAGCCCCCTTCGCCACCGGGAAAATGCCGCAAGGCCCGGTAGCCGTCAAACTTCCCCAAGAGCGGGCGGCCAGCCACACCCGAATCACATGCGCCAACTCTATTTCGTAATAATGTCATACAAAGCTTCATAAGCACCGGAAGCAAATTCATACCCCAGCGCTCCGCCGACGATGCCGCCTATGATCGCCCCTCCAGCTATAGTCAATGGATTAGCTCCCAAGGCGCCAAGTCCAGCCCCGGCTGCGGCCCCACCCAGCCATCCCCCACCAATGGCTCCCAATAGCCCGGCAGAAGATGATCCAAGTTGTCTTTTCCAATCATCAGAAGTTACAATCTTATTAGCTTCAGCTGCGATCATTATAACCAAAAGCACCTTCCCTACGACCTTGCAGACCTTAAAAGCTTGATTCACTCCTGCATTGGTTTTACCAGGATTGAAACTCCCGACTGGGCCTTGCGGATTGATTCTACGTGGATAAAGAGCATCCAATGCTCTTCGCACCTCTGGAGGTTCCATCGCCCGATATTTTTTCTTCAGTAAATTCCTCAAAACACCCGCTTCAGCGTCCGTCCTGCCTCTCAACTCTGCCGCCTGCATCGAATAAAGCTGACGATATGCCCCAGCTTGTTCAAGAACCCAAGTAACTCGCCATATGGCCCCTTTTGCTTCTCTCTCAAAATCGGGGAACCTACGAATAGGTGGTTCGGGGCCAGCGCCGACCCAACGATTGTTGATCCACTGTAAGCCGCTCGGATCCATCGCGTTAACGGGATTGTTCTTCACATAGCGATACAGGTTGCTGTCGCCCCCGCCAAACCCCAGCGGATCCTGGCTCGTCCATCGCCCCGTCGTCGAGTCGTAGTACCGCGCCCGGTTGTACTGCAACCCCGTCTCGGCGTCGTACTCCCGCCCCGTGTACTTGTACCGCCCGCCCCAGGTGGTATCGCTCTCGCTCGTGATGTTGCCATAGCCGTCGTAGGCGGTGGTGTCCTTCACCGCCCCCGTCACGTCGTCCGTCACCTGCCGCACCGACCCGTGCCAGTCCGTCAGCAGCCACGCTGCCGTCCCGCTAGACGCCACCCGTGCGAACACCTGGTCCACCACGTCCCCGCGCAGGTAGCGCGTCTTCACCGCGTTGCTGCCATCGAGATCCGCCCAGACATCCCAGTTCTCCAACCCCACCGGCGTCGCCCGCTGCCCCTGGCCGTCCTGCCTGACCTTCCAGCCATCGTAGGCGTAGCGCGTCACCGTCGTGTTGCTCGGCCCCGGCAGGATGATGTCCGTCTCCACCCGGTTACCGTACGCATCAT
>JBBRPS010000433.1:0-8758 GCA_038227745.1 Gemmatales bacterium
ACACAGTGTACGATGGTGATGAAGCGAGCCGCGTCCCGCGAGGGGCGTTTGAATAGGCTTGAGCCGTATGCGTCGAAACGGCGCCCGTACGGTTCTTAGGGGAGGGGGCGGCGGCAACGCTACCCCCTTACCCGACCGGCGGAGAAGGCTTAGGGAATATGTTCCGATCCTCGTGGTATTGGCGATAGGCATTGTCGGCTTTTGCATGATGACTACAGCCTTCGTGCTGATCGCTCTGCAAAGGTGATGCTGCACGAGCGCGAAACCGGTCGGCTGGCGCGAGTGATTGACAGCGGCGGCGGCTCCGTGAGGGCGCCGGCCTTCGCCCCCTCGGGGCGACTGCTGGCGGCGCTGGCGCTCTCCGAGGGGCCGGGTCGCGGGACCAGGCCGCCCTTCCTCGGGGTCTGGGACGCCGACACCGGCCGCGAGGTAAGGCGCCTTGAGGGGGTCACTGGGGCGCCGGCCTTCAGCCCCGACGGGCGCGGGCTGGTGGCGGCCAGGGCACAGGGCCGGGTGCGGCTCTGGGAGATCGCCACCGGCCGCGAGTGGGCAGGGCTGCCCCAGGAGCCGTTTCACCCGCTGGCCTTCTCCCCGGACGGTCGGGTACTCGCGTGTGGCGACGCGAACGGGGTGATCCTCTGGGAGCTGGCGGCCGGGAAGGAGCGCTGCCGAGTCGAAGCGCTCCGGATCGAGTCGGACCGCGAGCGGCCTGTCGCGCTGCGCTTCTCCCCAGACGGGCGCTGGTTGGCGTGGGGCGAGGACCGGGCGGTCCGCTTGGCGGACGTGTTGGGCGGCCGGGTGGTCCACGTGTTCTGGGGGCATGACAGCGGCGTGAAGGACCTCGCTTTTACCCCGGACAGCCGCGCCCTGGCCTCTGCCAGCTACGACAGTACGGTGCTGATCTGGGACGTGGCCGCCGTCGCGGCGCGGCAGGGCAGGCCGGCGGCGCCCGACGGGAAGGCCGCCGAGACCGCCTGGGGGGACCTGGCCGACGCGGCCTCCTGGAGTGGGTCGGTTCGTGCATCGGCTGGTGACGCATGTCGCTTCCCAGGTCGCCAGCGTGATGCGGTCCGTCCGGCGGTCGGTGATCGAGCGGGCGGCGTTCCCGGTGCCGCAGCCGCCGCCCGGGGCAGGGCCGCTCACGAAAGGTTTGCGCTGAGACTCTCATAATCTTCGCTTGTTTAAGGACTAGCGTGCCCCTCCCCACGGAACAAGCTGGCAGCTTGTCCCCACGAAGGTTGTGGTGCCGCGCCCGCGGCGATAGCATGAACCTGAGAAATCCGAACGAGGAAGAGGAAGCGTCCCATGCCGGCCCGTGTCGTCCTGGCCATGAGTGGAGGGGTGGACAGCTCCGTCGCCGCGTACCTGCTCAGGCAGCAGGGTTACGAGGTGATCGGCCTGTTCATGCGCACCGGCGTCCACGGCCCGGAGGACGACACGCCGTCGCGCAAGAAGGGCTGCTGCAGCGCCCTCGACGCCGGCGATGCTCGCCGCGTCGCCGACCGCCTCGACATCCCGTTCTACGCCCTGGATTTTGAGAGCGACTTCGGCCGCATCATGGACTACTTCGCCGACGAGTACACCGCCGGCCGCACGCCGAACCCGTGCGTGGTGTGCAACACCTGGCTGAAGTTCGGCAAGCTGTGGGCCTACGGCAAGCAGCTGGAGGCCGACTACGTCGCCACGGGCCACTACGCCCGGATGGTGTGCGACGGTGGCCGCGTGGAGCTGCACCGCGGCGCCGACCCCGCCAAGGACCAGTCCTACGTGCTGTTCGGCATCCGCCGTCAGGTGCTGCCGCACTTGCTCTTCCCGATCGGCGGCTATTGCAAGGAGGAGGTACGCGAGATTGCGCGGGCGGCGGGGCTGGGCGTTTCGGAGAAGCCGGACAGCGTCGAGATCTGTTTCGTGCCGGACAACGATCACGCCTCGTTCGTGCGCCGTCGCCGCCCCGGACTGGAGACGGCGGGCCGCATCGTCGATACGGCGGGGAACGTGCTGGCGCCGCACGACGGCATCGAGCAGTTCACGATCGGGCAGCGCAAGGGGCTGGGCTTCGCGGCCGGCTCGCGCCGCTACGTCCTGGAGATCGTCCCCGAGACGCGCACGGTGGTCATCGGCGACCGCGAGGAACTGCTGGCGCCCGGGCTGCTGGCGTCCGGCGTGAACTGGCTGCTGAAGGCGCCGCCTGAGGGGCCACTGTCCTGCACGGTAAAGATTCGCTACCGCCACGGCGGGGCGCCGGCGACGGTGACGGCACTGCCGGAGGGTGCGGCGCGCGTTGAGTTCGCGGAACCGCAGAGCGCGATCACGCCGGGTCAGGCGGTGGTGTTCTACGACGGCGACCGCGTCCTGGGTGGCGGCTGGATTGAAACGGAAACCGATTAGTGGACCGACAGGCTCGACCTGTAGGGTGGGCGACGGCCCACCGGTCACTACACGGTGGGCCGTCGCCCTCCCTACAGGTCGAGGGAAGTCGCGGCCGCTCTCGCGGCGCCGCTACAGCAGCCCCCGGTCGAAGTTGGCGGCGTGCCCCCCGGCGACCGGCCGGCCCGCGCGGACCAATCGCCAGACCCGGCGGACCTCCTCGGGCTGGTACTTGCGATACACGAAGTCGGCCCGCACCGACACGGCCCCCGCCTTCCGCAAGTCCTCCAGCCGCGTCGAGAGGCAGAACGGCCCCTGATCGAGCACGATGGTGCGGCAGTGGTAATCCAGGGCCATCACTTTCTCGCCGTGGCTCGACACCATCTCCATGCTCTCGAACGTGCAGTTCGCCTTGCCCGGGCAGCCGCCGATCAGGTTGGCGTAGGCGCACGACTCGGCGAGGAACTGCGGCGTGTCCTGGTGGACGATGAGCACGGCGCGCGGCCCAAACTCCGCCAGGAGCGAGCGCAGGTTACCAACGCCGTCCTCCGGCGACAGGGCGAAGCGACTCACCCCCATGTCGAGCAGCTGCCGCGCCGCCAGGCGGTTCAGCACGTACACCGACCAGTCCGTGGCGACGTCCAGCCCGCCCGTCGCGCCGGATGCCGGGTCCAGTCCCAGGTAGCCCCACGCCGACAGGTTGGCCGCCTCCCACTTCGCCCAGCCGCGGCCGAGCAGGCTGCGGATCTTGTGCCGCAGCGCCTTGTCCTCCCAGCTCCGCGTCAGCGCCGGCAGCGCCAGGCGGATCCGCTCGCGCCCCAGGCGCCCGGCCCAGGCGTCCAGCTTCTCCGCGAGCAGGGTGAGGGGGTCGCGGGCGACGTCCACGAGGATCTCGTCCACGTCCGCCAGGTCGGCGTCCTCGAAGGCGTCGAGGTGGCCGATCCGGTCCACCTTGAGGGACCAGCGCAGCCCGCTCGCCGCTTGCGGCCTGGCGCGCTGCCCGGGGAGAACGTCGCCCTGCAGTCGCGCCGCGCGCTCCTGAGTCTGCCGCTGGAGCGCCTGCTCCAAATCGGCGATCAGGTCGCGGCGCAGGGCGTTCAGGCGCGACACCGGCACGAACAGCCCCGCGTCGTTGCGCAGCGTGAAGGAACCGAGGACCAATCGCGTCGGCCCCAGCTTCGCGAAGGTGCCGTGGGCGGCGGCCTCCAAGGCGGCGCCGTCGCGCGCCGGCGGGAACGGGCCGGGGACAGTCCGCGTCGCCGCCACGCCCGATTCCTCGCCGTGGCGCGGCGGCACGCGCCCCGTCACGGTCAGCGCGTCCGCCGTCAGGACCACCTCGACCTCGACGACCTTGCGCGTGCGGTACACGCCGGGTTTCGGCCGCGAGTGGCGGTACTTCTGCTTGACCTCCTGCGACGACGAGCAGTACACCGGGGCGGCGACGGGAAGGTCGGGGTGGTCGCGCGGCAGGCTGACCTCCACGAGAGCGCCGGCCGGCGCCTGGAAGGATTCCTGACGTTTGCCCTTCAGCCCCGGCGTCACCACCCACAGCCGCTCGACCGCGAAGCCGAACGGCTTGCCCAGCACGGGCAGGTCGATCTGCAGGCCGTCGTGCCGCTGCAGCGCGCGGCGGGTGCGGACGCGCAGGCGCGGTTCGGGGCCGCCGTGAACGGACTCCACCTGGCCGATCGGCGTGCCGCGGTGGCCGACGGTGTCCCGGTCGGCGACCTCCTTGTCCTTGTGCGACTGCATGAACAGCCGCGTCCACGGCCGGCTGAAGACCGTCTGCATCTCGGCCTCCTTGACCGGCCGCTCTTCCGGCCTCAGCGTGCCGTCGATCAGCTTGCGGTAGTAGTCCGTCGTGGTCGCGACGTAGAGCGGGCTCTTCTTGCGGCCCTCGATCTTGAAGCACGACACGCCCGCGGCGCGCAGGGCGGGGACGTGGTCGGGCAGGGCCAGGTCCTTCATCGAGAAGGGAAAGCCCTGGCGCGGGTCGCGCCGCACCGGGCTGCCGTCGCGCAGCGTGAGCGGGGCGCCGCTGACCTCGTAGGAGTCGCGGCAGGAGTAGGCGCACTTGCCGCGGTTGCCGCTGCGCCCCAGCGTCTGCGACGAGAACAGGCACAGGCCGCTGTACGAGTAGCATAGCGCCCCGTGGATGAACACCTCGGTTTCGATGCCCGCCGCTGCGGTGATGTCGTGGACCTCCTCGAACGTCAGCTCGCGCGCCAGGACGACGCGCTGAAAACCGAGGCGGCCCAGCACCGCCGCCCCCGGCCCATTGTGGACCGCGAGCTGCGTGCTGGCGTGCAGCTCCAGCCGCGGGAAGTGCCGGCGCAGCAGGTGGTAGACGCCCAGATCCTGGAGGATGACGGCATCGACGCCGATGTCGTCGAGGGCGGCGACGGCCTCGACCAGCTCGGCCAGTTCGTCCTGACGGAGGAGGGTGTTGACGGTGACGAAGACGCGGCGGCGCGGCTGCAGGCTGTGGGCATAGGCGGTGATCTCGTCCAGTTCGTCGAGCGTGAAGTTCTCGGCCTCGGCGCGGGCGGAGAACTTCTTCAGGCCGAGGTAGACGGCGTCGGCGCCGAAGTGGAAGGCGGCGAAGGCCGCGTCCGGGCCGCCGGCAGGGGCGAGCAGCTCGACCGGGTGCGCCGCACCGTCGGGGAGCAGCGGCAATTGGACCAGGGCGGCGGCGTCTCTGTAGGCGCCCTGCGGCTCCAGCGGCTCGGGCGCGTCGGCGGCCGGCTCGGGCAGCGGCGCGACGGGACTCCAGCCGTGCCAGGCGTGGGCGGCGTCCGCGGCCGGGGAGGGGCCGACCAGGGGCAGGGCGATCCGGTTACTGTCGGTCGAGAACTCGTTCATGAGTTTATCTTACCGCTGAGGCGTCACTTTTTCAGCGGCCCCGAAGCGGCTTGCGGTTTCGCGCTCACCCCTGCACGGTGATCGTCCGCTGCTGAATCTCGTTCCGCCCGGACTTCGGATAGGGGCGCGGCTCGGGCTGCGCGAAGTCGTTCAGGTCCACCGCCCGCGCCCGGAACTCGTAGGCCCCCGCTGCCAGCTTCGGCAGCGTGACGGACCACAGCGCCCAGCTGAAGCGCAGCGGCCACTCGCGCGGCCGGTCCGTCTTGCGGTCGAAGCCCCACACGTCGCGCGGCATCACGCCATCGGGCAGGCTGCCGCCCCAGTCCTTCGGCGGCGGCTGGATCACGCACGGCTGCCATCGCGCCGCCGCCCACGCCGGGTCGTCCTCCGCGAGGCGCCCGTGCTTGCCGGCGTCGGGCCGCAGCCAGTACTCGACGCGCTTCAGGCCCGACCAGCCCACCATCGCCGTGCCGGTGACCGTGACCGGCTGCCCCGCCCGGTACACCTCCGCCCCGCCATCAATGTAGGCCGCCGTCTTCAGGTACGAATCCGGATCGTTATTGGCGTTGGCGTAGGTGTCGTTGGCGCGGTGGTCGTTGGTCAGGACGATGCGCTGCAGCCACTTGATCGACTTGAAGCCGTGCGCCCACGGTATGATCATGCGGACCGGGCCACCGCGCTGCAGCGAGATCGGCTGGCCGTTGAGGCGGTAGGCGACGAACGGGCCGAGGTCCCACGGCGGCGACTCCATGACCTGGTTGTAGCCCAGCGACGACTGGAAGAGTTGCTTCGGGTCGTTGTTGTGGAAGCCCCAGTAGTAGACGCGGCGGACGTTGTTGGGCCGGCCGGCGAGCCGGAGGACCTCGCGCAGCGGCACGCCCTCCCACAGGCCCTGGCCGAGCGGCTGGGCGATGTTCAGACACTGCATCGCCTTGAGGAATTTGACGCCGTGCCGCTTGCCGAGCGCCTCCAGCGACGGCAAGTCCAGGGCGTTCCCCTTGGCGAGGGTGCGCGGCGTCGGCAGCGCCGTCGAGCCGTCGCTGACGATCTCCAGCCGCCACGTCTGCGGCGTCAGCCGTGCCTTGACCAGGGCGTCCCCCTTGAGGGTGTGCGGGCGGGGGTTGCCGCGGCTCACGTCGCGGAAGTCGCCGGGAGTTGTCAGGAAGGTTCGCTTGCTCCCCATGGAGGCCTCCGTCGTTCAGTGCGGTGCGGGTAAGTGGAGGGATGAAGCGCGTTCATCATACGGGAGGCGCGGCGCGGGGGGAAAGGAAAAAGCGAGCGGCGCGCGGCCGGGGCTGATGGCTTACGAATCGCGACCCGCGTAGATTGAGGGCAGAGGGCCCTCCGGCCCCCACGCCGCCACAGGGGAATCACCCATGCCGACGATCTACGTGGACGCCGACGCCTGCCCGGTCAAGAGCGAGGTCTACAAGGTCGCCGGGCGCTATGCGATGCACGTCGCCGTCGTGGCCAACGCCCCGCTGCGTGTGCCGGCCGACCCTCTGGTGGAACTGGTCGTGCGGACTGGCTTCGGGGCGGCGGACGACTGGATCGTCGAGCAGGCGGAGGAGGGGGACGTGGTCGTCACCGCCGACATCCCACTGGCCGCCCGCTGCCTCGCGAAGGGGGCGCGCGTGCTGGGGCCGAAAGGGCACCCGTTCACCGACAACGACATCGGCTCAGTCCTGGCGCTGCGCGACCTGATGGACGAACTCCGGCAAGGCGGGGCCGTCACCGGCGGGCCGGCCGCGATGACGCCGAAGGACCGCTCGCGCTTCCTTTCCAAACTCGACGAGGTGGTCAACGCCGTCCGCCGCGCCCACCCGAAAGACGAGTAACTCCCGAGGGCCAGAATGTGCCACCCTCTGTGGCACAGCGGCACCGCACCAGCAGTAGCGCGGCGTTCAAGCCGGGCCGGTGAGCGCCGGGCGCCGCGCGGAGCGATACCGCAGCGCCGCGTGCGCCACCACCGCGAGGTTCACCAACCCCGCGAGGTACACCCACGCATCCCGGCCGCCGCCGAAGCCGTAGCTGTGCAGGCCGGCCCCCAGTACGAAGTTCACGCCGTACCACGCCATCACCACCGACGCGAAGCACGTCACCGCACACACCGCCAGGCCGAAGTCCTTCACCCAGCCGACGAACCGCGCGTGCAGGGGGATCACATAGCACAGCAGCGCGATCAGCGCCCACACTTCCTTCGGGTCCCAGCCCCAGAAGCGGCCCCACGACTCCGCCGCCCAGAAGCCGCCCAGGAACGTGCCCGCCGCCAGCAGCACCACGCCGATCTGGATCGCCCGGTAACAGAACCGCGACACCGTCTTGATCAGGTCCTCCCGCCCCGGCGCGAACAGGATCAGGCCCACGTTCAGGTTGCCCAGGCCCCACGCCAGCGCGAACGCCGCGTAGCTCGACACGATCGTCAGCACGTGGATGACGAGCCAGTAGTTGCTGCGCAGCACGGCCTGGAGCGGTTGGATCGCGGGGTTGAACGTCAACGGCAGCTGGTCCGCCAGCACCAGGCACAGGGTCGAAACCAGCGCCCCGGCCAGGGCAATCAGGCCGCGGCGGTAGACCAGCTCCAGCACCAGCCCGAACGCCGCCGTCATGAACCCAACCCAGATCACCGACTCGTACATGTTGCTCACCGGCGGCCGGCCCGAGATGCTCACGCGGCACCAGAAGCCCGTCACCGCCCACGCCATCCCGCCTGCATACGCCAGCAGTCCGCCGACGTAGAGCAGCCGTCCCAGCAACGGCCGGTAGCCGCTCAGCGCCACGCTCGCGCCCACCACCAGCGCCGCCAGCAGACTGAAGAGCCACGCCTTGCGGAACGGGTTGGCCTCGTTGAACCACAGCTCCCGATCGACCGTGTCCGTCCCCGGGTAGTCGTGGAAGGTCCCGCTGACGCGCCCGACGGTGTCGAGGAAAGCCGAGGCGCTCGCGGCGAAGTCGGCTTCCTTGCCGGAGCGGTAGGCCTCGCGCAGGTTGGCGAAGGCCACGACCACACTGCGGATCTCGGCCTCCGGGTAGGGCTGCGGCGCTGTGCCCTCGTACGCGGACGGGTTCTCGGTGCGGCGCACCTTCTGCGTCGCCTGCCAGTACGTCGGCTGCTTGTAGTGCTCGCGGACGCTCGCCAGCGAGAACCAGGTGCGGTCGTGTTTGTCCAGGGCCACAACGCCGAAGTCCGCGGGGTGCGCCTGGCCCTGGAAGTATTCGCCCTCCGCGATGCGATCGTACAGGACGCTGTCGAACACGCCGCCGGCGCGGATGCCGTCGTACAGGTCCAGGCGCTTCTTCACCTGGAGCAGTTTGTCCTCCAGTGGCGCCAGGGGCGCCTTGCTGTCTCCGTCGGTGCGGACGGCGATGCGGGCCAGGACCGCGGCGGCGCGGCCGCCGCGCCCGCCCGGCTTCTCGCTGCGCCGCAGCGACCAGCGCAGCACCGCCGGCTCGACGTATTTGCCGTGCCGCTCCTCCTCGGTCAGCGCCTCGCCCTCGCCGCGCCGGTCCGCGTAGAGCAGTTCGCGCA
>JBBRPS010000434.1:0-8755 GCA_038227745.1 Gemmatales bacterium
AGCGCGTCATCGCCGTGCAGCTCCTGGGCGAGCACGACGACCCGGCGACGCGCGACGTGCTGCTGCGCCTGCTCGCGGAGGACAACAACGCGGCAGTGGTATCGGCGGCCCGCACCGCCGCCCGCAAGCTATGGGGCCCCGAGGCGCTCGACCCGGACTACGCGCTGCTGCAGAACCGCTCGCCGCAGCTCAACAATAACGAGTTCGAGGACTCCCTGAAGCGCGTCTGCGAGCGCGGCGACACCCGGCGCATCTTCGAGGTTCTGGACAGGGCCGCGGAGAGGGCGCAAGAGCCGCTGGCGACGAGCCTGCTCAACCGGACGCCCCTGCCGGTGGCCGAGGCGCAGGCGGCGTTGGGCAACCCGCACGAGCGCACCGCCCAGCTCGCGGCGCACATCCTGGGGCGGGCCGGCAGCGCGACGGGCGTGACGAAGCCGCTGGAGGCGGCGCTGCAGAAGTGGCTCAAGGCGTGGGAGGAGCGGCGGCAGAAGATGATCCAGGAGAACCGCCGCGACGACCCGAACCTGGTGCGGCTGACGCCGTGCGTGCAGAGCCTGGTGTGGGCGGCGGGCCGGGTCGGCGTGGCGCAGCCGCTGCTGCAGACCGCGGCCACCGCCCGTCCCGATGACCCGCTGTACGGCCCCATCCGCCTGGAGGCGGTGACGGCGCTGGCGACCGGCAAACTGAACGACGCGGCGGTCAAGGTGCTGGAGGCGGTCACCGCCGGCAACGACCCCGAGGCGCGAGCGCTCGCTGCCGATGCGCTGGGCCGTGAGAAGCCGGAGCGCGCCGCGAAGCTGGCCGAGGGCTTGCTGTCCGACCGGGTGAGCTTCAACCGCCTGACGCGCTCCGGAAAGGTGAAGGTGGAGGGGACGCTACGGGGCGCGGCGGGACAGTTGCATTACCAAGGGGTGGTGCTGCCGCACCTGATCGCCGACGCGGACGTCAACGACCTGGCGGTGGTCGCGGAGAACCGCAAGCTGCCCGAGGCAACGCGCCTGGGGGCGATCGAGGCGCTGGCGAAGATGGCGCGCGCGGCGGCGGAGGCGAAGTTGGTGCAGGTCGGCAAGGGCGACCAGGACGAGGAGCTGCGCAAGGCGGCGTGGCGCGGACTGCGCCGCTCCAAGCGGGCACGGAAGAAGCAGGCGCAAACGCCGGCGGCACCGAAGGGGGAGTCGTGAGGCGATGCCTTCGGGGAGTTTTTTCTCGCCGAGATACACGCGCTGTTCCGGTCGGCGTTCCGATGGTACGATGAGCGAGGAGAGAGGGGCGAACCGCTGGGGGCGCGGAGTCGTGAAAGGAGTCAGGTATGGCGACCCCTGCACAGCTGGAAGCCAGGATCAAACTCCTTGACTGGGGAGGATTACGCGGCCTTTGGGCAGCCATCAAGGCGGGCGAACCACCCGACTGGGAGGGGGGAGAGGCACTCGAGTATCTGGTGTTGCGTGCCTTTGAGCTGGACAAGCATGAAACCGCCTCGGTGCGTTACCCGTATCAGGTGAGCCTCTTCAGCGAGAAAGTGGAGGAGATCGACGGGGCCGTGCATCTGCACGGGCTGTCCTGTCTGGTCGAAAGCAAGGACTGGGGGAAGAACGTCGCGATCGGGCCGATCGCCAAAATGCGGAGCCAACTGCTGCGGCGGCCTGCCGGAACCGTTGGAGTGATGTTCGCCAAGAAAGACTTCACACAGCCAGCGGTCTACCTGGCGCATTTCACCCTGCCGCAGGCGATCCTGCTCTGGTCCGGGGCTGAATTGGAGAAGGCCTTGAACGAGGAGAAAGTGTGCGAGTTTCTTCGCCTGAAACACCGCAAGTGCGTGGAGGACGGTGTCCCCGATTACAATATCCGTGAAGGAGGCAGTTAATGAAACGCGCATACGTTTTCGTCGAAGGAGAGACGGATGCCGAGTTCTTGCGGAAAGTCCTGGCGCCGGAAGCTCAACGAGACGTCGAGTTCGTCGTTGCGGGCGGCGGTACCAGTAGGTTATCTCTCGCCCGGTCTTTCCTGGTCCGGCGGAGGACCCCGGTGGCAGTCTTCATGGATTCGGACTCACTGAACCCCGAGGTGATTGAAGAGCGCCAGCAAAGTGCAGAAGAGTTGATCAAAGCCGCGGCAGCGTCCATCCCGGCGAAGGTCATCGTCGCGGTGCCGGAAGTCGAGGCCTGCTTCTTTGCCGTGCCAGAGGTGATCGAGAAAGTCATGGGCGAAAAGGTTCCAGAGCAGTTGATCCCCCTCGGGCTGAGAGACCCTCAGGGGGTATTGAACCTGCTGGCAACGACAGCGAAACACAAGTGGGACACGCAGCAAGCAATCGGGGTGATGAATGCTCATGACATCGAACGGATTCGAGCTACCGCTGCCATCCAGGAGTTGACGGCATTCCTTCAAAGCCTTCCGGAAATGGAACCTGCTGGATCAACGAAGAGTTAGAAGGGGAGGGAAAGGCGCCGGGAAATAAGGCTGCGGCGACGATCAAGGCCATTGGCTGCAAACAAGGCAGCAAGTTGTTTGTGCGTGGCAAGGAGTACCAGTTATGAAGACCGTTACTATCCCTCCTCAGGCCACCGACATCAACGCGCTCCTGGAGCAAGCTCGCCAGGAAGCCATCCTGGTGCGGGCCGCCGACGGCATGGAGTTCATGCTCACGGCTGTCGAGGATTTTGACCACGAGATAGCGCGAACCCGGCAGAACGCCAAGTTGATGGCCTTGCTCGATGAACGGGCCAAGCAGACGCAGACCGTGCCCTTGGAGGAGGCCAAGCGCCAGCTGGGCTACGGCGAATAACAGCGAGTGGGCCCGAACACCGCCTGAAGGCGGGACTACGAACCCGGGCCGGACAGTCTTAACCGGACCGTGAATAAGGGAGGATTCGGGAGGGGCTGGGTATGTTTACCATCGAAGTCGAGCGCGAAGAGGACGGGCGCTGGATCGCGGAGGTCCCGGACTTGCCGGGGGTTCTCGCCTACGGCCAGACGCGGGAGGAGGCCATCGAACGGGTCCAGGCACTGTCGTTGCGGGTGATGGCCGACCGCATCGAACACGGAGAGAGTGTCCCGGGGATGGCTCAGGTCTTCACGGTGGCCCCATGAGCAAGTGGCCCGCGACCAAGGCACGCCGGGTGTTGGCGGCACTCCTCCGGATCGGCTGGTCCGTCAAGCGGCAGTCGTCGTCACATCGGACGTTGGAGCGGGTGGCGTGGCCGGACTACGTGTTCGCCTTCCATGACGACGAGGAACTCGGGCCGCGTATCCTGGCACGGATCGCCAAGAAGACAGGGCTCCAGCCCGGAAACCTGTGAGAGAGGCTCCTCACCTGACAAACTGTTGCAGCAGAGCCGGCGGCGTTACGGGTTTCAGAACGGGGAGGAAGTTTCCCCGGTCGCCTCAGCGGAACTCGGCGGTCAGGCTGATCGAGGCAGTCCAGGCAGGCGAATCGGGGAAGATGGAGCGGGGACGGGTACGCTTTCATACGGTTCTTTCCAACCGTGCGAAGGCTTTCCCCTTCTCGGCACGTGGCTGTTTCCTTGTCTCGGTGTTCCTCTCGAACGGAGGAAAGGAGAAACCATGCAGGAACTCCTTGAGGCCATTCTCTCTCACTTCTCTGAGCCACTTGTGGACGGGCGCGTCATTCACGCTCGTATGAAGAGTGAAAAAGGTGAACCCTACATCCGTGTTGGTGCAACGAGGTATTGCGAGGGGCAATGGTTGGCGGATATCGTGCGACTTGATGGGGATTACGTCGTGGATGCACCTTACCGTCCCCCTGCCCGCTGTTCGACCTGCGATCAAGTAATCGCTGAGCTTGATGAGTTGGCAAAGCCATACTCCAACCACTGCTGGAATTGCGCCGCCCCAGTGTCTCTCACGACCGAGAATCGATGCCCCAAGTGTCGGAGGTTTGTGCTCTGCGCCTGTGGGAAGTGTCTGTGTGACAACCCCGATTATCACGTTCGCTCTTTACTCAGTGAAGAACAGGTTAAAGAACTGAACAGGCGATTTGGTTCGGTATTCGCCAAGAGAACCAATTGAAGCGGCCTGGAAAGGGGACGGGACTCGAATCGCCTGGGTTGATGAGCCGTGAGAGGCGAGGATGACCTTCCAGATCACGGTTACTGAAGACGCTGAAGTCCAGATGCTGGCGCTGCCAGTTCGCGAACAGCGTGTCCTCGAAGCGGCTATCCTGGCGCGCCTCCAAGATCGGCCGACGACGCCGACGAAGGCGATCAAGCGGCTGCGGCCGAATCCCTTGGCCGAGTTCGAGCTGCGCGTGGGCGACCTCCGCGTCCTGTATAATGTGGAGGCGTCGGAGGTCGTCCTTCTTGTCGCCGGACGGAAGGTTGGGAACAAACTGATTGTGGGAGGCAAGGAGTTCCATGGCCATCAAGACAATCCTGCTGAGCCAACTGGAGGCGGACCTTCGGCGGACGCTGAGTGAGTGCGCTGATTCCGGACAGGCTTTCGTCGTTGAACTGCCGGACCAACGCCTGATCGTCATCCAGTCGCTGGGAACTGCCGAAGACGATGAATTGACCAGCGAGTTGCTGGAGTCAAATGCGGAGTTTCAGGCCCTCGTGGCCAGGTCGAAGGCCAGCCCGCGCAAGCCATTTGCTCCCGGTTCCGGGGCCTGAACCGCCGGGGAGGAGAGGTCCTCCCCAGCGCAGCCACAAGAAGGCATGGCAAGGGCAGGAGGACACGTGACGACACAGGCCGCTCATCTGCCGTACCAGGGCACGATGGCCGGGTTCCGCCGCTTCAGCGTGGCCGAGTATCACCGCCTGATCGAACTCGGGATCCTCACCGAGGACGACAACCTCGAACTGCTCGACGGCTACCTGGTGCATAAGATGTTGCGCAACCCGCCGCACGACGCTGCGATTCAGAAGGGCAATAAGAGATGGCTGCGTCTTCTGCCTGCTGGGTGGGATCTGCGTGTCCAGAGTGCCATCACGCTGACCGAGAGTGAGCCGGAGCCGGATTTCGCGATTGTCCGTGGGGACGAGACGGCGTACCTGACACGCCATCCGGCCGCGACGGACATCGGCCTGGTCATCGAGGTGTCCGACTCGACCCTGCCGGGCGACCGCGATGACAAGGGCCGCATCTACGCGCGGGCAGGGATGCCTTGTTACTGGATCGTAAACCTCAATGAGCGCCAGATCGAGGTGTACACGTCGCCGTCCGGACCGACCCCTGACCCCAGGTTCGCGCAACGGGTCGATCATCGCGCGGGCGATACCGTTCCTCTGGTCCTCGGGGGCGCCGCGCCGGTCCAGGTCGCCGTGCAGGACTTGTTGCCGTGAGGTTGATAGCGCTGTTCGCATCTTGCAGCCAACGCTGAAGTGTTACGGGAGAGACCAACATGACCGGACTCGACGCCCTGCAATCCGTGCAATTCGTGACCAGGAAAGGCAAACGCCTCGCCGTTCTCAGTGCGGAAGATTGGGAGAGCTTGATTGAATGGTTGGAAACCCTTGAGGATGCCCAGGTGGCCCGACAAGCGTTCGCAGAGTTGAAAGCGGCCAAGGGCAACCGTCGCCGCGCCGGCTGGTTGGAATGGGACGTTGTGAAGGGCGAACTCCCGTGAGTCGCTCCAAAGGGTACATCACTCCGGCTGCATGGAAGGAGATCAAGGACCTTCCCGGCCGTGTGCGGCAACGTGTGCGCAAAGCCGTCGATGCCTTGGCCGAGAACCCGCGCCCCACGAAGAGCAAGGCCCTCAACGTGGCCGACCTCGAAGCTGAGGTAGGTCGGCTGACGTGCTGCGGCGGTTGCTGGACGATGGCTGGATGAAAATCGCCCAGAAGGGCAGCCACCGCCAGTTCAAGCACCCGAGCAAGGCCGGCAAGGTCACCGTCGCGGGCAAGCCTGCCGACGATTTACCCGAGGGCACATACCGGAGCGTCTTACGGCAAGCCGGCCTGAAGGAGTGAGTGATGAGCTTCCCGAACGTGAACCCCGTGGAAATCGAGCAGGACCGCCTACGCCAGGCGAGGGAACTGGCCGCCGAGTCCGGTGAGGGCTGGGGAGACGGCTACCGGCCCGGATCCTTCGGCTGCCACGAGCTACTCGACCGGATCGCGCTGCTGGCCGACATGCTGGAACGGCAGCAGTTCGACCACCCGGCGTGTGTGGCCAACCCCGAGTGGTACAGGCTCGTGGAGCAGGCCGCGGCCGCACTGCGGGAGTTGTACCAGCAGGTCGGCGCGGAACACCTGAGGGCTGAGGGACAGCCTGGACAAGATGCCACCCACATGCCCACGCAGGTGTGAGCGAGCGCGAAACGACAAACAAATCGGCGGAGGGCATTCCCATGCTAATCCACGACTGGACGCACGTCGATGCGGGCATCTTTCACGCCTTTCACCACGACTGGATTACCGACATTTCGCGCGCGCTCAACCGCGGCCTGTTGCCGCCCGCCTACTACGCACTCCCCGAGCAGATCGCCGGCGGCCTTGGGCCGGACGTCCTGACCTTGCGCAGACCGGGGAACAATGGCAAGCCGCCGACCCCGGAGCCGCCGTCGGGGGGCATGGCCCTTGCGGTAGCGCCGCCGAGAGTCCGTATCCGGATGCGGTCGGACGCCAATCGGTACGCGGCGAAAGCAAAAGCCGTCACGATTCGTCACGTAAGCAACCATCAGGTGGTCGCGATGGTGGAGATCGTCTCGCCGGGAAACAAGAATAATCAGAACGGCTTGAATGCGTTCGTGCGGAAGGCCCACGAAGCGCTCGCCGCCGGGATTCATTTGTTGCTCGTGGATCTGTTTCCGCCGAGTTCGCGCGACCCGCAAGGGATTCACCGCGCGGTCTGGGGCGAGGATTGCGGCGAGGACTATGCGCTCCCCGAGGACAAGCCCTTGACCTGCGTTTCTTACATCGGCGGCGCCGGCGCCGAAGCCTTCATTGAACTGGTCGCCGTCGGCGATACACTGCCTGACATGCCGCTGTTCCTGACACCGGAGGTGTATGTTTCGGTGCCGTTGGCAGCGACCTCTCAGTCGGCCTGGGAGGGCATGCCGGCCTACTGGCGCGACGTGCCAACGGGCGCGCCGGGGCCGACAGACGGACCGTGACTTCAGGGCGCGGGCCGGCGCGAAACGACAAGCGAGGGTCGCGCCGCCGGGCCGCCGAGGAGGTGAGAAGGGATGAGCAGCGCAGAACAGTCCGAACCGACGCCGACACCGCAACCGGCCGCCGACGGCGCCGCGGCACCGCCCCCCGCCACCGAGGTGAAACTGGCCTACGCCGGCCCCAGCGCCGTCGTCACCGCCGAGGGCCACTCCGACCTCGCCCTCTTCGGCAACCTGCGCCGCGACCCCGTCCACCTCGACGCCACCCTCAAGGCCCCGCTCCGCTTCCGCGAGGCCCTGTCCACCCTCTACACCATCGTCGGCAGCGATTACCGCTACGTCCCCAAGGACCGCACCGCCTACCTCGCCTACACGCGCATGCGCCGCGAGTCCGCCTCCATGGGCATGTGGCAGGCCCAGCAGGCGTACTTCTCCTGGCTGCTGCGCAACGATCCGCTCGCCTTTATCCTCCTCGACCCGATCATCACCGTCCACCCCGACGAGGTGATCTTCGAGGTCTTCAGCAAGGACGAGGGCACCTACGCCAAGCTCGGCTTCCCGCGCGCCGCCTTCACCCATGCCGCCGAGCCGGTCTGCGGCACCACGAACATCGACTTCAGCGCCGCCCTCTTCGCCGGCATCCAGCAGATGCGCAGCTACCGCGAGACGCGCCTCGGCATCGGCCGCGAACAGGTCTCCGTCGCCACCGCCGCCACCGGCGAGGTGCTGGAGAAGAAGATCCGCGTCCCCGACACCTGGCTGCGCGGCTTCCTCCAGGTGCAGTCGGCGGCCACCCTGCCGCGCGACTCCTTCCCGCTGGCGCCCATCGACCTGTACAACCTCCTCCGCCACCTGCGCCTCAACGGCGACCGCAAGGGCAAGCGGCGCGGCCTGCGCATCGAATTGGTCCCCGGCGAGCCGGCCCGGCTGGTGCTGGAACCGTGGGAGGTCGTCATCCCGTCCACTGCCGGCGACTACAAGGGCAAGGTCGCCAAGGTCGTCCGTATCTGGGGCCGGCGCCGCCTGCTCATGCTGCGCCGCCTGCTGCCGCTGATCGACCAGGTCGAGGTCCACCTGCTTGGCAACGGCCTGCCGAGCTTCTGGGTGGTGCGCGCCGACGACGTGACCATGACGCTCGGCCTGACCGGCTTCACGACCGCTAACTGGTCGCAGGCCGTCAGCTTCGACCTGCTGCTGCCGCGCAAGACCCAGGACAGCAAGCCCCTCGAAGCCGTCCTCGCCCACCTCGGCAAGGTCTGGCGGGCCAGGGCCAAGGACATCGGCCAGGCGACGGGGCTGAAGGGGGCGGCGCTGACCGAGGCGCTGCAGGCGGGCTGCCAGCAAGGCAAGCTGATGTTCGACCTGGCCGAGGACGTCTACCGTCTGCGGCCGCTCACGGAAGAGCCGCTCGACCTGAACCGCCTGGAGTACCGCAACCAGCGCGAGCGCATCGCCCACGACCTGCTGGTGCGCCGCGGGGCGGTGCGCATCGTGTCGGTGAACCGCATCGCCGGCACCGGCATCGAGCTGACCGGCAAGGTGACGGTCGAGGAGGACAAGCGCGAGTACCGGCCGCAGATGCTGCTGATCGAGGAGGGCAACGTCACCAAGGCGGAGTGTACGTGTGCGTTGTTCCGCAAGCAGGGGCTGAAAGCGGGGCCGTGCCCACACCTGATCGCGCTG
>JBBRPS010000435.1:0-8736 GCA_038227745.1 Gemmatales bacterium
GACTCGCGGAGCGAGTCGGCCACGAACCGCTGCAAACCGATCTAGCCGCGAGCCGACGACGAGCGCGCGACAGATCCCTGTCGCGCGCTCGCCGGCGGCTCGCGGCTAAACGCCACACCTTGCCACCCACGCGCTCTGGCATTTGATAATCTGCATGCGTCTCGCGCAGCGCTGAGGAGGCCCCATGCTCAAACGCCTCGAACTGGTCGGCTTCAAGAGCTTCGCCGACAAGACCGCCTTCGACTTCGGCGACGGCGTCACGGCGATTGTCGGACCAAACGGCTCCGGAAAGTCGAACATCGTCGATGCGGTGCGGTGGATCCTCGGCGAGCAGAGCGCCAAGAGCCTGCGCGGCGGCGAGATGGCGGACGTGATCTTCAACGGCTCGGCGTCGCGGCGCAGCTTCGGCATGGCCGAGGTCACCATGACCTTCGACAACCGCAAGCGCGCCCTCGCCACCGACGCCGCGGAGGTCCAGATCACCCGCCGCGTCTACCGCAGCGGCGAGGGCGAGTACCTCATCAACCAGCAGCCCTGCCGCCTGCGCGACATCAAGGAATTGTTCCTCGGCAGCGGCGCCGGCACCGACGCCTACTGCATCATCGAGCAGGGCCGCGTTGACGTGCTCCTCCAGGCCTCCACCCGCGACCGCCGCACCATCTTCGAGGAGGCGGCCGGCATCAGCCGCTTCAAGGCCAAGAAGACCGAGGCCCTCCGCAAGCTCGAGCGCGTCGATCAGAACCTCGAGCGCCTCAAGGACATCGTCGATGAGGTCGAGAAGCAGCTGCGCAGCGTCAAGCTACAGGCGGCCAAGGCGCAGCGCTACCAGGAGTACAGCGGCCGGCTCAAGGAGCTGCGCCTCGGCCTTGGCCTGCAAGAGTACGACCAGCTCACCGAGAAGCTCACGGCCGAGACGGCGGTGCTGGACGGGCTGAAGGCGCGGCTGCAGGAGCAGGCCAGCCAGGCGACCGGCTGGGAGGCGGACATGCAGCGCCTGGAGGCAGCGCTGTCCCGCCTCGACGACGGGCTGCACGGGCAGGAGGGCCTGCTCGCGGCAGCGCGCGCGCAGATCAAGGCGGAGCAGACCACGCTGGGCCACGAGGGCGCCCTGGCCGCCGACCTGGAGGCCGACCTGGCGCGCACGCGCGTCCGCCTCGCCGAGCTGAACGCCCGCGTCGCGGAACTGGCCGGCGCCGCCGGCCGGGCGCTGGAAGAGGTGCGCGGCGTCGACGCACAGGACGCCCGCCAGCGCGAGGAGGCCCGTGCCCTGGAGGAGGGGCTGCAGGCCACGGTGGCGCGCCTGGCCGCGCTGAACGAGCAGATCGATGCCGACAAGACCGAACACATGGAGCAGATGCGCCGCGCGGCCCTGCTGCAGAACGACGCCGTCAGCTACAAGGCCCAGGTCGATAACCTGCGCCGCGAGCGCGACCGGCTGCGGCTGCGGACCGAGCAGGCCGCCGAGAGCCTGGCCTCGCTCGATGTGGAGTTACAGCAGCTGACCGAGGCGGACGCGGCGTTACAGGGCCGGCTGGGCGGTGCGCGCCAGGTGCTCGCCGGGCGGCGCCAGGAGCGCGAGCGCCTCGACCGGCTGCGCGAACAGACGAACGAGACGCTCTCCGGCCTGCGCCAGCAGCGCAGCGGCCTGGCGAGTCGCGTCGAGGTGCTGGAGGGGCTGGAGCGCAGTCACGAGGGCCTGGGCACCGGCGTGCGCGAGGTGTTCAGCCTGCTCGACCAGCCCGGCGCCGACAAGTGGGGCGGCGTCCTGGGGATGATCGCCGACTTCCTCACGGTGCGGCGCGAATACGCCCCGCTCATCGACCTGGCGCTGGGCGACTGGGCGCAGCGATTCCTCGTGCGCGACGGCCAGGAGCTGGCCGAGGCGCTGGCGCGGCGCGCCCAGCCGTTCTGCGGCCGGGTCAGCTTCTTGCCGCTGCGGCCGTCCGCGAATGGGCAGCGGGCGCCGGCCGAGGGGACTGCCGACGGCCGGCGGCCCAACCGCCTGATCGAGGTGTCGCTGCTGGGCCGGGTGCGCATGCCGCTCTCGCCGGAGGGCACGCCCGCTCACCCCGGCGTGGTCGCGCCGGCGGAGGCGGTGGTCACGTGCGAACACCCCGACCTGGCCGACCTGCCGGCGCAGCTGCTGGGCCGGACGCTGATCGTGCGCGACCTGGCCACGGCCCGCGCCATCGCCGCCCACACCACGGGTTACCGCCTGGTCACGCTGCAGGGCGAGCTGCTCGAACCGGACGGCACGCTGACGGTCGGCACACACCACGCCGAGGCGGGCATCCTGTCGCGCAAGAGCGAGCTGCGCGAGCTGCGCGGGCAGCTCGCCGGTCTGGACCGGCGCATCGCCGAAACCGAACACGATCTGATCGAACTGCGCGAGCGGCTGGGGGACCTGGACGAGCGGATCGCCGCCGAGGAGGAGGAGATCACGGTGCTGGGCGAGCAGGCCGCCGACCTGCGGGCGCGCGTGGAGCGGCACCGCGACCGCCGCCAGGGGTTGCACGAGGAGGTCACGGTCAGCCGCGACCAGATCCAGCAGGTGGAGCAGGAGGTTGCCGGCCTGGAGGGGCAGTGGCGGGCGGCGCGCGACGAGGCGGCGGCCGCTGAGGCGCGCGTGCAGGAATTGGCGGCGCGCGTTCACCGGGCAGACGTGGAAATCCGCGCGTGCGAGCAGCGGCGGCAGCAGCGGCAGCTGGAGCACACGCAGGCGAAGGTGGCGCTGGCGAAGGTGGAGGAGCGGCTGACGGGTCTGCGCGCCCAGCACGGCCGGCTGCAGGCCGACCTGGGGCCTCGGCAGCAGGAGCTGGCCGAGGGCGAGCGAAACCTGCGCGGCAGCACGGCGCGCCTGGCCGAGAGTGAGCGCGCCATGCTGCAGGCGTCGGCGGCGCTGGCGCGGCTCTACCTCGACAAGGAGGCCGCGGAGCGGCGCGTGGCGGAACTGTCGGCCGAGCGTGCCTCGCACCGACAGGAGCGCATTCGGCTGGCGAACCTGGCGCAGTCGGTGCGGGCGGAGTGGCGCGCCCAGCAGGAGCAGGCGCACGCGCGCGAACTGGAGGTGAACGACCTGCGCCACCGCCGCGACACTCTGAGCGACCGCCTGCGCGAGGACTACCAGGTCGAGCTGGCGGAGCTTTATCGCAGCGCGACGTCGGGGGAGGGTCAGCCCCAGGGGGTGCCACCCCTGGGCCTGGGCTCCTTGCCCGACGCGGCGGCGGCCAACGAGGAGATCGCGGAGCTGCGTCGCAAGCTGGCGCGGCTGGGCAGCGTCAACCTCGACTCGCTGCAGGAGCTGAGCGACCTGGAGGCGCGGGCCGGGACACTCCACGCCCAGTTCGACGACCTGACCGCGGCCAAGCGCTCCCTCGAAGAGATCATCGGCAAGATCAACCAGGACAGCCGTCGGCTGTTCACCGAGACGCTCGCCACGATCCGGACGCACTTCCAGGAGTTGTTCCGCAAGCTGTTTGGCGGCGGCATGGCGGACATCGTGCTGGAGGACGACAGTGACATTTTGGAGAGCGGCATCGAGATCATCGCGCGGCCGCCCGGCAAGGAGCTGCGCAGCATCTCGCTGATGTCGGGCGGCGAGAAGACGATGACGGCGGTCGCGCTGCTGCTGGCGATCTTCCGCAGCAAGCCGAGCCCGTTCTGCATCCTGGACGAGGTGGACGCGGCGCTCGACGAGGCGAACATCGGCCGCTTCACGATGGTCCTGCGCGAGTTCCTCGACCGGTCGCAGTTCATCATCGTCACGCACTCGAAGAAGACGATGGCGACCGCGGATGTCCTGTATGGGATCACGATGCAGGAGTCGGGCATCTCGAAGCGCGTGGCGGTGCGCTTCGAGGACTGGCCCGACGATGGAAGCCCCCAGAAAGAAGACCTGGCTCTCGGCGAATTTGGTGGAAGGTAAACGACTTACGTCAACGTCTCTGCGACTCCACCGATCCCATATTCTCGTCCGTTTTCCATGATTTCACCCGGATTTGCTGCATTTTCCCTGCACTCCACGGGCCAGTCCTACTTCCCATTCCGCACCTCTCTGCGTAGAATGTACTGAACAACATTCCAGCAGGAAGGAGCGATCCGATGCGAGAACCTTGGTGGCGGAAACAGACGGGGCACTGGTACTTGGAGGTCGGTGGAAAGCAAATCCGCATCAGCACCGCCCCCGATCCCGAGGGCGGCACACGGAAGAACCCCCCGGCCGACGTGCAGAACGAATGGCACCGCATGATGCGCGAGTCCCGGCCGGAGGACATGCAGCTCGGCGACCTCTTCGCCGCGTTCATCGCCTCCCTCCCCGAGGGGAGCGATAATAGCCAAACCACCCGCCGCCAACTCGGCCGCTTCGAGCGGTTCGTCGGGCGGGAGATGAAAGTCAGCAAGCTCAAGCCGCTCAAGTTGACGGAATACCTCCAGAAGCATCCCCATTGGAAGCCGTCGAGCGTCCGTACGCTCGTGAACCGCGTCCACGCGGCGATCAACTGGGGCGTCCGGCAGGGGCTCATTACCGGCAACCCAATCTCCTCGACTCCCGGTTACAAACGGGAAGGCCGCAACGAACGGCGGAGGGGGATTATCACCCAGAAGGATCGAGCGACGGCGGAGGAGGCGGCCGCCCCCGAATTCCGTGCCGTCCTGGTGGCGCTGCGTGAAACGGGGGCCAGGCCGTCGGAGATCGCCAACATGCAGGTGGAGAAAGTGAACCTCGAAGAGGGCTTCTTGCTCGTCCCGAACAAGACCGCCCACCTCACGGGCATCGCCGATCGGCGAATCTACCTGTCGCCGGTCATGCGGGATTTGGTGCGGGAGCGGATGACGGGGCGGACGGAGGGTCCGCTATTCGTGAACAGCAAGGGGAAACGCTGGAACATCCAGTCGCTCAAGAAGCGATGGGAATACCTACGGGGCAAGACAGGCGTCAAGGGGACGCTGCGTTCGTACCGGCGGACGTTCATCTCGACGGCGATCAACGAGACGAACGTGAATCCGGCCATCGTTGCCCAACTCGCCGGGCACGGCATCGACATTCTCTTCAAGCACTATCTCGAAGAGAACCCCGAGGCCCTGCGGAAGGCCGTTGAGGCGATCACTGGGCCTCGACCCGTTGTTCCTCCAGCCAGCGCTCAACATCCGCCGGAGCCAGAAGAATCTTCCCCCGCTTCCCCTTCCCCCCGACCCGATAGTGGGGAAGACGCTTCTCGTCGCAGAGTTGATAGATGAGCGACACGGAGAGCGAGTACTGCTCGGAGGTTTCTTTCGGCGTGAGGAGTTTCATCGCTGCTGCCCTTGCGCATTCTGGCGACTTGGTTATGGTTAAGGGAAGGCCCGGCGGCTTGGCCGGAAGGGCAACCTCCTGCGAAGAGGATAGCCACGCAGACGCAGATGCGACCGGGTGTGACTCCCGATAGCCGCCGGGCCTTTTTCAATTCACTTCACGGGCGTGGCGACCACCGGGCCGTTGGCGGCCGGCGTCGGCTTCACCTCCTTCTTGCCCTGCGACAGCCGGTAGGAGAGCAGCTGCCGGAAGGCTTTCCAGGAGATGAAGCAGGGTTCCTCGCCGTCGAAGGCGACGGTGAGCCCGTCAGCGTCGTCCTTGTTCGTCAGCGAGCACGTCCCGGTGCCCGCGTCGTGGATCGCGGCGTTGATGATTTTTTTCATGGCCTCATTTCCTCTTTAGCGCGTCTTCAAACTTGTGCCGCAGGGCTCGTTCGTCCCACGGCGGCAGACAGCGCGCGTTGTACTCGAGCAGGAGAACCCACAGCAGCTCGGCGTCGTAGTTCACGAACTTCGCCAGCTTGCAGGCCGTGGAGAAGGTTTTGTTGTGGCCGCCGTGACCGCTCTCGGCGGGTTCGATCTTCGCCAGGTATGCCCGTGCGCGGAGGAGGTGCCGCTGGCGGTCCGGCTCCTCGATGACGGCGGTCTGGATGCGCTTGCGGGACCGCTCGCGTGTCCAGCCGACGTTACCGTAGGGCAGTTCAGAAATCGGGCGGAGCCCTTGCCCAAGCCATTCGTACCGTCCTTTCTCCGTAAAAGAGTTCGGGATCATCTCCAAACCTCCATCGGTCCGGATGTCGATGTCGAGGCCCTTGATCTTCACCTTGTTCGTCACCGCCACATTGCGCCTCCGGCGGTAACCCAGATGCACACCGCCACCGGGAGTTTTCAGCATGTGGCAGGTCTCACCGCATTTCTCGACAACCAAGCCGACCTTCTCCAGCGTCTCGCAGTCGTAGACCACCATCCCGGTTGTGAGAATGGCGATGTTGCAGGCACCGCGGAACCACTGGCGGAGCAGCTCGACCGGCGGCATCGCTTGCTGCCACTCCTTCCACTTCACCATCGGGACCTTCGTGCCCCGGTGCATGGGGATCGCGACGATGCCCTTCTCGTGGGCGTCGAGGGCGATGCCGAGATTGTCAGGATGCTTTTCCATAGGCCTTGGCGAGGGCAGCATCGCACCGATCACGACACTGTTTCCAGTAATCGATCATCTCCTGCAGGTCATCTGGGTCGCCGTAATCCTCCTTGAGGTCGTCCCGATGCTGCTGAATCTGGTCTGCGCATTCCTGGCGGTACGCCTGGACCAATTCCCGTAGCTCGGGCTGCGACCTGTAGCGCTCATACTCGCAGCCGTTGCACTCGCCGTCGCGAAAGAGGCTGTCGTTGACGGTCTCCACGATCTCGCTGCCGCAGGTCTTGCAGTGCCGGGCGCGTGCGCCGACGCGAATGAACTCGCCGCTTGCGGTATCCTGCACTTCATCGGAGAGTCGATAGCCGTTGTCCTCATGCTCGAAGCAGAACTGCCAGCCCTCGGGGTGCTCCCTGGCGATGCGGAATGCTTCCTCGGGACTGGATGCCGCGACCTTCTGATACACGCGCCGGTTGCAGTCCGCCCACACGCAGTACTCTCGCGTTGCCGGTGTTGTGTTCCTGGTTGCCATCTCTATAAGGGGGAATGGGAAGTAAGGGGTATCACGAGTGCCGATCCACGGAGACAACGCGGTGGTGCGGGTACGTGGCCAGGGCCAGCTTGAATTCATCGAGCCATTTTCGTTCGGAGGTATGGACCATGTGTCCTTCGAGCCACCCCGTGCTCACGTATCGCGCCCGCGCGTGCCATGCGCCGTCCGGCGTGAGGAAGTCGTGCGGCAGCAGTTTCTTCAGCTTCGGCGAATGCAGCAGCGACCTGGCAAAGATCACGTTGCGGGACCAACCCGGCGACCACCGGCCCCCGACCTCGTACCAGTCCCACTTTGCGTCGGGGTTGGACGTCAGCAGGGTGTAGAGCCCGCCGCGATCCACACCGCCGGTGCCGCCGGTCCAGTCCTCCATCCGCTCTGCCAGTTTGTGCAGCGCGGTGCGGCGCAGCTTGTAGTGCTTCGCCATCGCGGCCATTTCTCCTTCGACGAGGTAGCGCTTCCACGGCCTCACCTCGAACTCCTCGCCGAATGGCCGCAGCGCCTCAGCCACTCCTTCTTCGATGTCTGTGTCCTTGGGGATGAAAACGTACGTCAGGTAATGCATGTGCATGGGGGAATCACTTGGTAAAGATGCCGCACACGTCGTGCAGCCCCGGAATGAAGCTGCTCGTGTAGACCTTCTTGCCGCTGCTCGCGCCGTGGGAGAAGCGGATGATGTCCGTGCAGCACTGTCGCAGCCCGGCCTCGAACGCCAGGCGTTTCGTGTGGTACACGAGCGGCACGAAGCCGGCCGAGCGGTCGGAGTAGTCACCCATCAGGATCGCCAGTTTCCCCCCGGGCTTGAGCGCGCCGGCCAGGTTCTGGATCAATAGGCCATAGCGCCGCAGGAACAATTCCAGCGTCGGGCAGCTCGACAGGTCCGCCGTCGCGCCCGTGTAGACCTTCTGCCGCCAGTACGGCGGGTGAACCCAGACGAAATCGAAGCGCGGCAGGTCGCGATAGTTCGCCGGGTCGCAAGCGTCGAAGCCGAAGCGGATGTCCCGCGCGTGGCAGTCGATGCCTAACTCGTCGCAGACGTCCTTACACGTCCCGCTCCCCGTCATCGGGTCGAAAACGCTCTTCGGGCGGAAGTACCGCAGCAGGTCTTTGATCAGCTCCCCGCCGCAGTTGCCGGGGTAGCGCGCGTCGCCGTAGTCGCCGCGCAGCGTCTTGTGGTACAGGCTCGTGAGCCACGGGACAGGGCTCGCGTTCCTGGGTGCCGTCGGCAGGACGGCGATGGCCGGTGATGTGAAGCCGATGCTTCGCATATGAAAAAAAGAGAAAGAATGCCTGCAAGTGCAGGCGTGCCTCGCACAGCGGCGCGGGAGCGCAGCGTCATAGGGCCGCGTCCCTTGACGCGAGCACCACGCCGCTACTATTCCGACGCCTGCACTAGACGCATCACGAACGCCACCGCGAACGCGAACAGCACGGCGATCCAGAACGACAGCTCGCGGCGCAGCATGACGCACCTATCGGAAAACCAAGTTGTGAGTAAGGGTTTCAGAGCACCGAGAAGGTGGTGCTCTGAAAAAGAGAAGATGTGTGCGTCTCTGTCTGACTGAGCTGCCGAAATTCCGGCGGCACCAGCAGCGCGGAGATGGGATGAACCACGTCTGTAGTTCTACTGTATCCGTCTTGAGCGGGTGCAACTTGTTCCGTAGATTCTCCTTGGGACTCAGCAGTCCGAGAAGGAGGACGCCATGGAACGACGGTTTCGCGTGCGCTTGGAGGAGTTGCTCGACGATGCGGTCGTCGA
>JBBRPS010000436.1:0-8708 GCA_038227745.1 Gemmatales bacterium
GCGCGGGGCCCGCGCTCGCCCGAGGCTCGCGGCTAAACAGAGGTGTTCACAGCGCCCGCCCTGTCTCGCCGCCGGACTCCTTCACCCACTGGCCGTTCTCGCGATCCCACGTGTAGACCGAGACGCGCGGCTGCAGGGAGAAGAACCCGCTCGGCACGGCGGTCAGCGGCCGCACCATCGGCACGTCGGCGGCCTCCAGGCGGCGCTGCCGCTCGCGCAGGTAGACGCCCCGCAGTTCCGCCTGCCCCGCCATGATGATGAACAGGGCAATGATCATCAGCCACGGGTTGCCGAACTGCAGCGTGCCGCCGATGCCCAGCACGCACGCCAGCACCACGCCCACGTGTACCGCGATGCGCGTCGCGCGCGGCTCGCCCAGGCCCATCGCCAGCAGCGCCCGCAGCACCCGGCCGCCGTCCATCGGGAACGCGGGGATCAGGTTGAACAGCACCATCACCACGTTGACGGCCAGCACCCTCAGCAGGAACAGGCCTGCCAGGGAGCCGACGACCAGGCCCACGTCCACGAAGGCCACCGCGGCCAGGACACCTACCAGCAAGGCGGCGATCACCACGTTCACGGCCGGGCCTGCCAGGGCGATGACCAGTTCGTGCAGCGGCTTGTCGGACATGCGCTCCAGGCGCGCCACGCCGCCGATGGGGTAGAGCGTGATGTCGTGCGTGCCGATGCCGAAATGGCGTGCGGTGAGTGCGTGGCCCAGCTCGTGCAGCAGCACGCAGCCGAACACCGCCACCAGCACGCCGAGGTTCAGCAACAACTCCACGCCGTTGCCCGGTGACATGAAAGCCACCCACAGCGGCAACAGCCAGAACGTCGCGTGTATGTACAGGTCGATGCCGAAGGCTCGACCGATCTTCCAGGAAGGCAACATCGTTTGCCGGACTTTCTCGTTGAGTTCGCTCGGGCCGGCCTCCGGTATCGCCGGACGGCCCTGGCCCGTTCTCTATTAGAGGGAGGGAGGCGCTCGAGGGATGCGGCGCGCGGACTGGGCAAGAGCCCGAACCTGTTCACCCCTCCACTCCCTCTAAATGATAACGGCGGGGGCAAGCCGGGGAGAGACGCCGGCTCGCTTTCGCCCCCAACAAGGAGTGACCCCCTATGAACCGCCATCCCAAAAAGGCAAAAAAACAGCGGCGGACCGTGCGGCCATGGACCTACGACCGCGCCAAGGCGGCCCTGCCTTATCTCCGCTCGGTCGTGCGCTCGGTGCGCGATCACCGCCTGCAAGTCCAGGGCCACGACCTCCGCGCTACCCGACTGGCCGAGCGCTCCGGACGGCCGGACTGTGAGGCCCTCATCGCCCGCGCGGAGGCCGCCCGCGCCGCCGACCGGGCCCAGGAGGCGTTTGACGACGCCCTCCACGAATTGAACCGGCTCGACGTATACTGCCTGGATCCGATCAGCGGCCTGGCCTTCATCCCATTCCTCCACAAGGACCAGCTCGCCTG
The DNA here is from genome assembly GCA_038227745.1 of Gemmatales bacterium. Taxonomy (GTDB): domain Bacteria; phylum Planctomycetota; class Planctomycetia; order Gemmatales; family Gemmataceae; genus DASPXY01. Next base: position 1,470 of record JBBRPS010000436.1, read on the forward strand.
GTTCCTCTTCGACCTGTTCGGCGAAAACTTGCTCGATTCGTGGCGCTATCACGAGGATCCGCTCGAGATCCGCCGCCCGATTTCCGAGGTCGCCGCCCCGCCGTCCGAGGCGCCCCTGTCTGTTTGAGGGTCCTTCGTCGGTGTAGCGGTTCGTGGCCGACTCGCTCCGCGAGTCGGGGGCCAGCACCCCGACTCGCGGAGCGAGTCGGCCACGAATGCATTTCGCGCTGTCGATTTGTTTCGGATCGTCCCCACGGTCTTCCCGGGTTGACCGGACAACGGCGCAAGGTTATAGTCCCTCGCGCACCTCGGCCACTGCCACACGAGTGGGCCTTTCCGTCCCTTCTCCCCGGGCCTTGCCTATGCGCCGCAAATCGGTCGTGATAGCGTTCGGCATCCTCCTCCTGGTGGGCTGCGCGGTCCTGGGCATCCTGGCGCTGCTGGCCCGCCATGAACCGAGCTTCTACGAGCGCGCCGCCGTCCAGCCGGGCACCGTCCGGCAGACGCAGTCCAAGGTGTTCTTGCAGCAGTTCGTGCGCCTCATGGGGGACATTACGAACAAAGAGCCGATCTGGCACGCCACCTTCACCGAGGCGCAGATCAACAGCTATTTCGAGGAAGAGTTCCTCACCTCCGGCATCGCCGAGCGGCTGCTGCCCGAGGGCACCTCGACCCCGCGCGTCATCCTCGAACAGGACAAGATCCGCCTGGCGTTCCGCTACGGCACGCCTCCCTGGAGCACCGTCATCTCCGTCGAGTTCCGCCTCTGGCTGGCCCCGAAGGACCGCAACGTCGTCGTGCTGGAGTTGCAGTCCTTGCACGCTGGCTCGCTGCCGATCTCCGCACAGTCGCTGCTCGAGCAGCTCTCCACGGTGGCCCGCAAGTCGAACATCGACGTGACGTGGTACCGGCACAACGGCAACCCGACCGCTGTGCTCCGCTTCCAGAACGACCAGCCGCGGCCCACCGTGCAGCTGCGGCAGTTGGAGGTGCGCGACGGCGTGCTGCGGATCGTCGGTCGCTCCATCGAGTCCGCCGCCCCCGTGGGGAACTGAGCGGCGCCTCCCGCCACCGTGAGCCGTGCTCTCGACAAGCCGTAGGTCAGGCTGGAAGGGATCCCTCGCTGGCGCGTCGGGCTTGTGTCTTCACGCGGGGGCGGCGGCGCACACACGCCCGACGCGCCAGCGAGGGATCCCTCGCTGGCGCGTCGGGCTTGTGCGGTTTTCTCCCGCGCTCCGGAGGATGCGGCGGGGGTTACCGGCGCAGGTTGGTCGTGATCACGTCCAGCGCGAACTGGGCGCTGCGGCGGACGTCGCGGTCGTTGTCGGCCTGGCCGGCGTTGCGCAGGGCGTCCATGCCGCGCGGCGAGCCGATCAGGCCCAGTGCCCGCGCCGCCGACTCACGCACCGCCGGGCTGCGGTCGTTCCCCAGCACGGCGCTCAGCCGGTCCACGGCCCGCTCCGCCTTGAGGCGCCCCAGCTGCAGGGCGGCGTCCCCGCGGACGCGCTCGTCGGTGCTGTTCAGCAGCTGCAGATTCTGCTCGACAGCGTTCATCGGGGGCTCGGCCGTCGTACCGGTCGTCGCCACCGAGCCGGGCAGCGGCGCCGGGGCGGGGATGCTTTCCCCGGCCGCGGGGCTGGCGCCGCGGACCGTCGGCGTGGCGACGACCGGGTACGGCTGCACTACCACGGGGGCGGGCTGCACGACCACGGGCGGCGGCGCCACGACCACCGGGGCCGGGACGACGACCACGCCGACGCCGTAAGGCTGGTAATACGGGTAGCCATAGTAGGGCCGGTAGTAGGGCCGGTAGTAGCCGGGCCGGTAGTAGCCGGGGCCGCCGAAGCCGACGCCGACCGACACGCCGACGCCCGCCCGGGCGCTCGACGCGGTCAGGGCGAGGGCGGCGAGCAGGGCGACGCCGCGTCCCAGTCTGTTCATGTCTGTTCTCCTCACGGGTCTTGCGGGCGACGTTGGGGAACCGCTGCGGAAGCAGGGCAGGGACCACGAAAGGGTATCCCGGGATCTGCTATCGGCGGGGCCGGACGGGAGCCCGCGACCCATTCCGGGCGCGGGCCGTGTGGGGATCCCCTCCGGATCCGGGGCGGCCGATTATGCCGCGAACAGGGGGCGCGTCAAGGCCGGACTGGCGGCGGCCGCGGCCGGCGCCGGCGGCACACCCGGCAGGGTCGGGCGGCCGGCGCAATTCCGAGGCCGCGCCGGGCCGCTGTTCGCTGGCGGCGGGCCGAAGGCGTGCCATAATCTCAGGGGAGTGCTCCCCGCCCGTCCCGCCGGCACACGGCTGGGGGGCGGGCGGCGGGCGCGACATCCGTGGCTTGCGGAAAGGCGGTGACGATGGTCTAGATCGGTGTCAGCCGGAGTCAGGCACCGGCCCCGGGGCGCCTCCGGGTGGGCCGGTCCAGCCCTCTGCTCAGGGCGACTCCATGAGGGTTGCACGGCAACCCCTCCCCGGCGCCTCCGGTTTCTTGGTGGTGATGAATCCCGTTCCTGGGACAAGAGAGATCACTCGGAGAAAAGCAGTCGGAGACGCCGGCCGCACGGGGCCTGGGAACCCCGTGCCCCCGGCATGGCGCCCGCGGGCCGCCGCCCCAGCGGCCCGCGGGCGCCCGGCCGATTTCCCCCCCATCCCCACCCGCAAACTCTCTTCCCCCACTGCCGACATCTGCCGTTCAGCCCGCGCTACCCGGGAAGGCCCCTGAGGAACTCGACGTTTACTGGGTCCCGCATGGCTAAAGCGCGCTCGTTTAGCCGCGAGCGGTGAGCCAGATCCCGCTACGCGGGGGCGAGCGCGAGGCGCACGCTCGCGGCTAAACAAGCGCGCTTTGACCTCTCGCACACAAGCCCGAAGCGCAAGCGCGGGGCCTGTCATCCGACAGGCCCGCGCTTGCGCTTCGGGCTTGTGTCCAGAAGCGGAAACCAATCACTCCCCTCGCGCTAGAGCCGCTTTTTCTCCTGGGCGAGGGCATGGGCGGGTTGGGGCCCCTGGCCCGGGTGGACGAGCTGCTGGAACTCCGGGTAGCGCCGGATGCCCCGCAGGTCCGGGTCGCGGGCGGCCTTGTCCCGGCCGTAGCCCTGCGCGAATGCCTTGCGCAGGAAGACGAACGCCTGCCCCGCCGTCTGCTTCGCCGCCGCCGGGTCGTCGTACTTCTCGACCGCCCGCGCGGCCACGCACGCCGCCGCGTACAGCGTGGCCCCCGCCGACCCCTCGCGCTCCAGACACCAGTTGATGTCGTGGCTGGCCGCGTCGAACCGGCCGCACCGCGCCAGCAGGACCGCGCGGAAGCGCCGGGCCTCGACGAAGCCGGGGGCGGCCTCCACGGCGCGGTCGAAGGCCGCCACCGCCGCGTCCTGCCGCCCTTCCTCGACCAGCAGCATCGCCCGGCCGTACAGCGCCTGCGGGTGGTCCGGCTGCTCCCGCAGCACTTCCTCGAAGGCCAGGCGCGCCTGCCGGGGCAGGCGCCCGGACACCGCGAACCCGTAGACCCAGCGGAGCCGGGCCCGGACGTCGGCGGGCGCCGCCTCGGCGCGGCGGAAGGCGCCGCGGAAGGCCTCGTCGGCCTCCGCGTGCTTGCCCAGGCCCTCCAGGGCCACGCCGCGGCCGGTGTGGACGGCGGCGTCGTCACCCCCCAGGGCGGCGGCCTTCTTCAGGTCCGCCAGGGCCGGCCCGTACTGCTTCAGCTCCAGGCGGGCCATCCCGCGATTCAGGTAGGCGAGCACGAAGTTCGGGTCGCGCTCCAGCGCGGCGCCGTAGTCGCGCAGCGCCTCGGCCCGGTTGCCGGCGCGGTCCAGGGCACAGGCGCGGTTGAAGTAACCCCAGGCGAACTCCGGCCACAGGCCGATGCACACGCTGAAGTCCGCCGCCGCCAGGCCGTGGTTGCCCAGCTCGTGCGCGCAGATGCCCCGCTGCACCCACGACCAGTAATGCTTCGGGTTCAGCGCCAGCGCCCGGTCCAGGGAGGCGACGGCGTCGGCGTACCGGCCCTTGTGGGCGTAGGCGGTCGCCAGCAGGTAGTGGTCGCGGAAGGTGGCGGGCTGGATCCCGGCCGCCTTTTCCCGGGCGGCCTTCGCGGCCGCGCCGTCGCCGAGCCGCTCCAGGTACGCCGCCCGGTCCTCCCACAAGGCCCGGCTGGGCGGCAGCCCGTGGATCGCCTCCGCCCGGTCCAGCAGCGCCAGCGCGGGGCGCCCGACCGCCGCGTCCGCCGGGGCGCCGCGGGCGCGGCCGCGGGCCAGTGCCAGCAGCAGCTCGCGCGTGTCCTGCCCCAACCGCTCGCGCTCGTCCGGGTCGAGCCGCTGCCAGTCGGCGCCCTGCTGCCAGTCGGGCCGCTCGAGGATGTCGTACAGCCCGAGCGTCTTCTCGCAGACGGCCACCCCCTCGGCGAGGTGATCGCGCAGGTCCGACGTCGTGCTCACCAGGCACAAAGCGCGGACGGTGCCGGACTCGTAGGCCCGCTTCTTGTCCTGGGCGCGGGCGCCGTCCAGCTCGGCCTGCGTCGTGGCCAGGTCGCCGCGCGTCGCGGCCAGGGCGGCGCCGGTGGCGCTGAGCAGCAGGGCCGCCACGCCGGCGACCACCCCCGAGTAGGTCAACCGCGGGTGCCGCCGCGCCCACTTGCGCACGCGCTCCACCCGGCTCAGCTCCGGCGCGTACCGCAGCGGCCGGTCCTCCAGGAAGCGGCGCAGGTCCTCGGCCAGCTGCTCGGCGTGCTGGTAGCGCTGCGTGGGGCCCGGCGCCAGGCACTTGCGGACGATGCTCTCCAGGCCCCACGGGACGTCCGGCCGTTTCTGCCGCAGCGAGGGCACGGTCTTGCCCCGCTCGATGGCCATGATCAGCACCACCGGCAGCATGGGCGAGTAGCTGCCGCTCTGGTCGAAGGGGCTGCAGCCGGTGAGGAACTCGTACAGGACCATGCCCAGGGAGTAGATGTCGGAGCGGCCGTCCACCTGGCGGCCCAGGGCCTCGTCGCGGGCGGCGATGGCGCGCAGGTGCTCCGGGGCCATGTAGGCGACCGTGCCGCCCAGGACGGCCTTCTTCTGCGCCTGGTCGTTGTGCAGGCACTCGGCGACGTTGAAGTCGAGCAGCAGCGGCTGGCCGTCGTCGCCCAGGAGGACGTTCGAGGGCTTGATGTCGCGGTGGAGCACGCCGCGGTCGTGGGCGTGCTGCAGGGCCTCTGCCAGCCGGGCCACGACCCAGGCGGCCGCGTGGGCATAGTCGAGGCGGCCGAGCGTTTCCAGCGGGGTCGGGCCGGTGCTCCGTGGCGCCGGGAGGCCTCTCGCTGCGGCGCCGCGCTGCGCCTCCGGCGGCCCGGCCACGGCGGCCGCAGCCGTCCGCAAGGCCCGGACCAGCTGCGCCCCCTGGGCCGGCCGCGTCGTCTCCTTCCAGAGTGTGTGCAGCACCGACGACAGGCTGGCGCCACCGAAGTACGGCATGCACAGGGCGCGCAGGCCGGCGCTGGCGCACTCGTGCGATGAGTAGATCGGCACGATGTGGGTGTGCTGCAACTGGGCCAGGGTCTGCGGCTCGTCGCCGTCTATGGCCGACACCTTCAGGACCACCGGCCGGCTGGCCAGCTCCGCCTGCTCCGCCAGGAACACCCGGGCGTAGGCGCCGCGGCCCAGCTCGTGCCGCAGTCGGAAGCCGAACAGCAGTTCACTCACCTCCGGCAGGCGCGAGACGGCCTTCTCGCGGCCCGGCCGTCTGGCGGGGCCGTTCGGTGTCTCGGCGGAGGTGGTGACGGGCCCTCCGTCGGGCGCGTGTTCGTTCATCGGACCATCCTTTCTCGAGGCTCCGCGGCCGGCCGTACGCCGGCCGCCAGGGCGACGCGGGGGGGGTAGATGGATATTACGGAGCTTTCAGGGTTAGTTTGACGGTGAAGGGGACGGGGACCTCCCGACCCCTTCATCCGGGAGCGCTACTGGCAGGGTTCCGGCCGGCCGCCGCGCCTGGGCGCCGGACGGGCGCGGGCCGTGCGCTCCCGGTCTTCCCGGGTGGCGGACAGGGTGCCGACGGCGAGCAGCGCCGCCGCCCACGCCCCATCGACACCCGCGGCGTAGTCCGGCCCAGCCGCCGGCCCGGAGAGGGCCGCGCCGACCGCCGCCTGCGGCTCAGGGCCGGCGACCGGCACCGTTGGCAGGGTCGGCGACAGCAGGATGCGCCACACGAGTTGGTTCAGCGACCACGACAGGGTGGCGTTGATCAGCAACGAGCCCCAGGGGGGTTGGCTGCTATCGTCCGCGCCCGGCACGGCCGGGGCGGGGCGGTCGCCCTCCGCGTGCGGCACGTCCGACCCCGGGGCGACGGGGACGGCGAGCACGACAGGCCCACGCCCTTCCGGGACCGGCGCGAGCGGCCTGGGCAGGGCGAGCTGCTGGGGGCCGGGCGCAAGGTTGTTCGCGTCCGTGCTCCGCACGCCGCCGACCGGCCCGACGTTGAGGCTGATCAGTGCCCCCGCGGGCAGGTCCACGGCCCGCGCCCCGGCGTCGATGCGGTGAGGCTGAAGGACGACCGCCTGGGCGAGTCCCGGGTCGGCGGCCACCGTCGTCACCTGCACGATGCCGGGGCTGCCGGTGGCGACGGAGAGCGTCGGCAGATCGAGGCGCACGGAGGTAGAGGAAGGCGCCCCTGCGGTGGCGCTCGCCTGGGCAGTGGGGCCGTTTGCGGACGGTGCCGGGTGCGAGCCCTGGGCCACCGAGGTGGCGGCGGGGCTGGCGGGCGTCGTCGGTCCGGCGATCGGCGCCTGCTGCGCGACCGGGGCGCTGGCCGGTGGGGTCGGCGCCTGCTGCGCGACCGGGGCGCTGGCCGGTGGGGTCGGCGCCTGCTGCGCGACCGGGGCGCTGGTCGCCGGGGTCGGCGCCTGCTGCGCGACCGGGGCGCTGGTCGCCGGGGTCGGCGCCTGCTGCGCGACCGGGGCGCTGGTCGCCGGGGTCGGCGCTTGTTGGGCCACCGGGGTGCTGGCCGGTGGGGTCGGCGCCTGCTGCGCCACCGGGTTTGCGATGGGCGCGGGGGGCGACTGCGGCACCGTGACCGGGGGCGGCTGCTGCGCGACCACCGGGTTGACGGGCGCCGGCGTCGTCGGTTGCGTTCCGGGGCCCGAGGCGGTCGGCGCCGGCGGCGTCACCGGCGGGCTGCTCGGCGTCGTCCCCGAACTCGGCGGCGAGGAGGCCGTCTGGGTCCCCGGGTCGGCGGGCGGTGGCTGCGGCGTCGGGGGCGGCGGCTGCGGCGCC
>JBBRPS010000437.1:0-8675 GCA_038227745.1 Gemmatales bacterium
ACCACTGGACGATCCAGAAGTCGAAGCGCGGCAACCGACCGGTGACGCGAATCGCGTTGCTGGAGGAACCGGCCCGGCTGGAGGAACTGGCGAGCATGTTGCGCGGCGAATCGCGCGGCGAGACGACGCGCCAGGAGGCGGCGGCGATGCTGCAGGCGGCGCGGCGATGCTGGTAAGATGCTGCCGGGTCTCTACATCCGCCTGCTGCTATGGTATTATCATTAACTCAGCGGGGCGAAAGTTGGTTGGCGACTGCCGAACCACTGCTTCGGCCTTGTGGAGGGGAGATGGGCTTCTTTCTGCAAATCGAGGTTCATTCGTCGCTCCCGCTCACCGAGTTTCGTGAGCGGGTGATTGTCCCATTGCAGGAAGCTCTGGAACGAGAAGCGTTAGGCCGTCTCCTCGATGATGAGCCGAAGGAGGATGATACTCCCGAAGGGGTGTACGAGTTGGCGCTTGAGGTCACCGATCAAGAACGTGCCCGCAAAGTAGTAGAACAGGTGCTGAAGTCTGTGGATCGCCCGGCCGAGGAAGAAAGGGGACATTCATCTTTTCCACGATCTGAATAAGATGAATGTCCCGAATGGCACTTCCATGAGGGTGGTGACCGCCGAAAAACAAGGACTTACGTCGATTCCCCGACCGAAAAATAAGGACTTACGTCGCGGAACCGGCCTCGTGGAAGTGCCATTCATGAATGTCCCCTTTCTTCCTCCGGTAAAATACTGGCGGAGGTGTCCAATGATCCAAACAGTCGAAGCGGTCGTCGATGCCGCCGGTCGGGTCCGGTTGCTCGGTGAAATTCACATCACTGGCCCCCGGCGGGCGCTGGTGACGGTATTGGAAGAGCCGGCTGCGGTGCCGGGCGAGGCCGCGCTGCTGGCGGAAGCGGCCTTGGCGGTGGACTGGTCTCGGCCGGAGGAGGACGCGGCGTGGTCACACCTACAGCCGGGGAAGTAGTCCTGGTCCCGTTCCCGTTTTCAGACCTGTCGCAGTCGAAGGTCCGACCCGCCGTCTGCCTGGCCGACGCGGGCCGCGGAGATTGGGTCCTCTGCCAAATCACGAGTAGCCCATACGGGGACCCGGCGGCGGTGCCGCTGGACGCCCCCGATTTCGCATCGGGCGGGCTGCTGGTGGCCAGTTTCGCCCGGCCCGGCAAGCTGTTTACGGCTCACGCTGGGTTGATGGTTCGCTCGGTCGGTGTGCTCACCCCGGCCGCGTTCGCGCGGGTGCTGCCCGCGGTTGTGGCAGTACTCCAGCCGACCGCAGGCCCCTGATGCCGGACGGCCAAGCACACCGGGCACGCCTCCGGATAGGTGAGGGGTAAGGAGAATCAACTCATGCGTGAGATCCTGGGATGAGGCGATTACTCCTGCAATCGGCCGCCTTCGTGCGGGCAGCGCGGCAGCTGGTGAAGGAGCGTCCAGAGGCCGCCCCAATCCTTCAAGCGGCGTTATAGCGGAACCGTTCCATTAGTTCCTCTAACAGGCTAATCGCATCCCAGGCAAGCGACCACGGATCATGATATTACAGGAACTTCTTGTCCAATTTCGCTATATCGGCAATGGCGCGGAAATAGAGCGCCAGTCGTGCCTTATCCGGCAGGCGTGCTGTAGGGGGCTCTACTTCCGCCTGCTGTTATGGTATTCTCATTGACTCAGCGGGGGCGACAGTTGGTGGGCGACTGCCGCATAAGCAGTGGTTCGGCGGCGCGATTGGGGGGTCCCATGTCACACTTCACCCGAAAAATGTTGGGTCTTTGTCTGCCCGCTATTCTGGTATGGTCTGTTGATTGCACGCTGACGTTGTGCGGCCAGTCGGAGGCATATTGGGCGGGAAGTGGCGCTCGGCACACCGATGGGATCACCTCTCTGCACCAGTACCCGGCATCGGTCAACGAGGTTGCGCCGACATCCCGCTACCTGCTGACCTTGCACCCTCTGGCCTATGTCGCCGGAACAGTTCTGGCAATCTTGGTGCTCTGTACATTGATCATGCTACTGCCGCCAACACTCGCCCTGATGACGTGCCTGGCGGCTACAATCGGCCATACTTGGGGCGCAACGACGTGGCTTTCTCGTTTTCAATACGGTTATCAAATAGATAACGGCTTTTTTCTGCTCGTCGCAGTTATTCTTGCTGCGGGTATGCAGACGTGGTATGCGGAGGCTCGGCCCGAGTCGCTTGTGGCACCGCGTATGCCCATTTACCTGCGCTGGCTGTTGATCGGGTTGTTGGCTGTTGTCCTGATTTATCTGTACCTTTGGCCTCGCCTTCGATGATGCAGTTCGCGCCGAACCAGTCGATGAAGTTGACCGGGCCGGGATCACGGCTTTTCGAGGTACAATGTCGTTGCAGCCGGCCCGGCAACTTATCTTTATCGTTAGGCGGCAGGGGCTTACGCGGAGGTGCGTCGGGTGGAGCGAGCGGCCGAGTGGTACGGACTGGTGACCTGCCTGGTCGTGGGCCTCTCCCACCTGCTCCACCCCCAGGCCTGGGCAGAGGTGTTCGCCGCGCTGCACCGGCTCGGCAAGCCGGGGGCGTTCGCCAATGGCGGCCTAAGTCTGGTGCCCGGCGCGGCGTTCGTAGCGGCCCACCCCGTCTGGTCCGGGCCGGCCGCGGCGCTGACGCTCTTCGGCTGGACACTGGTGCTCAAGGGGGCCATCTGTTTCCTGGCCCCGAACTTCGCCCTGCGGGGCATGGGCAAGGCCGGGTCGGGCAAAGGCCGAGAGTTCGTGGCGGGGGGCTTGCTGCTACTCGCCGTCGCCGGCGTCCTGGGTTACGTACTATGGGCCGGTTAAGGTCATGGGCAGGGGAGCCGCCTAACCAAGCACTGGTGCGACACGAAGTTTCGTCGGTAGCTGCTACACTTTGACTCTCGAAATTGCTCGGGTAAGGCGCGTTGACCCATGCTTGAGCCGTATGCGAGGAAACCAGCAGGTACGGTTCTGAGGGGGCGGGGAGGCAGCAATGCCTCCTCGCTACCCGACCAGCCGACCGGGCCGGCATTCTCGCTTTCCGTGGTATGACGGCTACACGGCCGGCCCGGCGGCTGAACTGTGGCGTTCACCACGGGAAGTGGCTCCGCCGGTCCAAGCGGGCCACCGATCCGACCACTTTCCTGATAGGGTGAGGGATAAGGAGAATCAACTCATGCCGCTGCGCGACCATTTCCGCCCGCCGCTGGACGACCTGCGCCATTGGGAAGGCTTTCACGCGACCTGGCCCGTGATGATGGTTGCGCTGCTGCGACAGAAGCTGCCCCGTCGTTATTTCGCCGAGCCGCGAGTCCATTCGGGGGCAAGTGCCGAGATCGACGTGGTGACTTTCGAGAACGAGGGCGAAGGTATTTTGGCGGCCGGGGACGGGAACGACAACGGTGGCGGCATCGCGACAGCAGTCTGGGCGCCGCCGCAGCCGACGCTTGCCGTCGTCACCGACCTGCCGACCCAGGACGTCTACGAGGTGCTGGTCTACGACGAGAAGCGCCGTTGCCGGCTCGTGGCCGCCGTCGAGATCGTCAGCCCGGCGAACAAGGACCGCCCGGAGCATCGGCGCGCCTTCGCCTCCAAGTGCGCCGGCTTGCTTCGGGAGCGCGTTTCGGTGGTCATCGTCGATGTGGTGACGACACGCACGCAGAACCTGTACGGGGAATTGCTCGACCTGATCGGGCATTCCGACCCGAGCCTGAGTCCCGAACCGCCCCTGCTCTATGCCACCGCTTGCCGCCTGACGAAACGCGCGAACGAGTGGGTGTTGGAGGCGTGGGCGCAGTCACTGGACCTTGGGCGGCCCCTGCCGACGGTGCCGTTATGGCTCGCCGATGATCTCGCCGTGCCCCTGGAACTGGACGAGAGCTACGAACAGAGTTGCAGCATCCTGAACCTCCCCTGAGCACGCGGCCAGGGAAAGCTCAAGGGAGCCAATGGACAAGCCCCGGAGGTGGCCGCCGGCGACTCTCCTCCGGGGACCGGCGCCCGTCGGTCAGCTCTTCTTCGACTTCGACCTGGAAGGGACCTTCGCGCCCTTCTTGCGCGCCTCCGACAGGCCGATGGCGACCGCCTGCTTCGGGTTGGTGACCTTCTTCTTCGACTTGCCACTCTTCAATTTGCCCTCCTTGAACTCGTGCATGGCCTCCTTGACTTCCTTCTGCGCCGTGGGGCCGTATTTCCGGGTCATCGCGATTCCTCCTCGTAGTTCCGCGTGCGCCCCGAGACAACGCCCCCGGAGCCGCTGAAAGAATGAGGAGCAAATCGCGCGCCCGGCGCGTTCAGTAGTCCGCGACCGAGCCGTCGCGCAGCCGCAGCACCGGCCACTGGAAGCGCCCCTGCTTCGGGTCGGCGGCTACCTTCGCCATGGCCTTCTCGTCCATCTCGACGCCGAGGCCAGGCCCCTGCGGCAGCGAGGCGTAGCCGTCCTTGTCGATGCGCCAGTTCTTGCGCGCGAACGCCTCGCCCCACTGGATCGCCCCCGGCGACGTCTCGTGGATCAGCAGGAACGGGATCGACGCGGCGACGTGCAGGCTGGCCGTCGCGCCGAGCGGCGACGTCGTGCAGTGCGGGGCCAGCGGCACGTGATACGCCTCCGCCAGCACGGCGATCTTCTTCATCTGCGTGATGCCGCCGGTGTGCGCCACGTCGGGCTGCAGCACGTCGATGCAGCGGTTCTGCAGGTAGGCGATCATCTCCCAGATGGTGCGGTCGCGCTCGCCGGTCGCCAGCGGGATGCGGATCTGCGCCTTGAGGCGCTTGAACACCTCGATGTTGCCCGGCACGGCGGGTTCTTCGAGGAAAAGGATGTCATAAGGCTCGATGGCGGCGGCGAGCTGGATCAGCGTGGCGGGCGGCACGGCGCAGTGGGCGTCGAACATCACGGTGCCGTCCTGGCCGACGCGCTGGCGCGTCTCGCGGATGGCGTTGACCATGCGCGTGATGTCGCTGGGGTTGCCGGAATGGTCGTAGATCCCGTGCGGCGGCACCTTGTGCGCCTTGGCGGTCGGGTAGACGCGGATGCGGTCGCGGCACGGCCCGCCGAGCAGGCGGTAGACGGGCACGCCGTGCAGCTTGCCCGTGGTGTCCCATAGCGCCATGTCGAGGCCGGCGATGGTGTGGACCATGAACGCTCCGCCGCGCATGTCGCGGTGTGCGCGGTACAGCTTCTGCCAGAGGTGCTCGATGCGCGTCGGGTTCTCGCCGTCGAGGAGGGCAAACAGCGAGCGCGTGAGGGCCTCGGCGGCGTTCGGCTCCAGGGCGCTGACCTCGCCCCAGCCGGTGACCTTTTGGTTGGTCTGGAGTTCGACGTAGACCTTGGTGCCGACGCGGTGGGTGCGCAGGGCGCTGATGCGAATCGCGGAGGCGCGGTCCTGCACGGCGGCGGCGGGGTTCTGGGCGATGACCTCGTTCAGCAGCAGAGCGCCGGCGGCGGCCGCGCCGGCGATGCCGATCACCTCACGCCGGTCGAGGCCGGGTTGGGGTCGCTCCGCGCTCATGGTGATTCCCCCCTGGAAATGGTTGGGGGTAGTATCCGGCGCGGCGCGGGGCAGGTCAATGGCCGTCCCGATTTTGGCCTTCCCACGCCGCGGGGCCGTCGCTATAGTCCCGCCGCTTTTCTGCACAATCTCTACGCCGTCCCAGGCACTCCTCTCACCCCACGGGGGCACTCCCGTGAGGCCTGGGGAAGGCACGGATCGGGGGAAACCGCAAAGGAACGGGGAGGTAAGAAGGCCATGCGCAAGACGACACTGGGGCTGTGCGCCGGGGCGTGGGTGCTGCTGCTGGCGGCGGGGTGCGCCTCGTCGGACGTGGCGGGCATGCTCTCCTTGCAGAGCGGCGGCGACGACCGCGTCGTGAGCGGCTCGCTCGACACGGTGGCGAAGTCCACCACGGCCCGCCTGCAGGCACTGCACCTCGACGCCCAGGTGACCAGGAACGGCGAGGCGTTCCACATCACCAGCAAGGCGCCGAACGGCAGCCGTTTCAAGCTCGTTCTGACCAGCGAGAAGGTCGGCAGCGAGGAGAGGACGAAGATCAAGATGGAGTGGCTCGACAAGCGCGAGGAGAACGTGGCGCGCTATATCCTGTCGAGTCTGGAGTACGTCAGCCCGCAGTGACGGGCGCAAGAAAAAAAGCGGTGGCGCTGCCGTGCGCCACCGCCCCTCCTCAGGTTGGTCAACACAACGAACCGAAGTCGCATCACAGGTGTTGACGGCATCCTGCCGAGCATCTTGGGTCGGACCACCCGTTGGGTGTTGTTGTTATCGGCCGTGCCCCGCCGCCGACTTGAGCGGGAAGGAGCGGTGTCGCCATGTTCGCGTCTGCACGGAGTCGCCGGCGCTGCCACGGCTGGCTGGCGCTGGCGGCATCGCTGGCCGTCCACGCCCTCCTCGGCGTCGCGCTGGCGTTGCTGCCGTGCCGCGGCGGCCCGGCCTCCAGGTCCGACCCCGGGCCGCCGGTCATGGGCGTCGTCGAGGAAGAGGCGGACGAAGAGGGCACGTCGTTCCTCGTCGCCCGCCCCGGTCCCGCTACGAATCAATTGCCGCAACAGGTCGGCGCCACTGCGGCCGCGGAGAATATCGTCCCGGTCGTGCAGGTCGCCGCACCGTCTCTGTCCGGGAATGCGGTGGAACCGGCCGTCTACCAGGCGCCCGCCGCCCCAGGGAACGGCCAGGGCGCGGGCAGCGGCACACCGGGAGGCGACACGGGAACCTTCTTCGACGCGGGCACGCAGGCGCGGAGCGTCGTCTACGTCATCGACCGTTCGTCGAGCATGGGCTTCAACGGCCTCCTCGCCGCCGCGGTCCGCGAGCTGCGCGCCAGCCTGGGGCGCCTGTCGCCCGACGCCCGCTTCCAGGTGATCGTCTACCATGACCGGTCCGAACTGCTGCTGCCCGGCCCGCACGAGCTGCTGCCGGCCAGCCTGGAGAACGTCCGCCGCGCCGGCCTCGCCTGCGACGCCATCCGCGCCGAGGGCGGCACCGAGCACCTGTCCGCTCTGCGACTTGCGCTGTCTCTGAATCCCGAGGCGATCTTCTTCCTGACGGACGCGGATGACCTGAAGGACGAGGACCGCCGCGAGGTCACGCGCCTCAACCGCGGCCGGGCGGTCATCCACACGATCGAGCTGACCGCGGCGCACCGCGGCCGTCCCGAGATGCCGCTGCAGGTGCTGGCGCGCGAGAACCGCGGGCGCTACCTGGCGGTGGATCTGGGCGAGCGGCGGGCTTTACGCTCGCCGTCCGTGGACCGCTAGATGTCCATTTCAGAAGTTCGCCGCCACTCGCCTGCGCGACCGGTTGTACGGTCGCGGCGGATACAGGAATCGTTGCCAGCACGGTGATCGCGTCCCGAGGCCGGCTCGGCCACGCTGTTGTTGGCGACGGGTCTGCGCGAACGGCGTTCCCCGCACCAACGGCTGACCCGTGTAGGTCCAGCGATAGGGATGAGCGTAACGCGCGTTGTAGCTTTCCAGGAAGGCGCCCAGCCGCTGCTCGAACTCCGCTGGCGAAGCGAAGTCGCCCCGTTTCAGGAAACGCCGCGACAAGACGCTGAACCACAGTTCCACCTGGTTGAGCCACGAGCCATGCTTGGGCGTGAAGTGAAACACGTGCTTGTGCGTCGGGTCGGTCAAAAACGCGCGCCGTTGCGCGCCCGTCCGCAACTGCCGGGGCTCGAACGACACGTCGCTCAACGCGGCGATGTACTCGCAGACTTCCAGGCTCCAGTGCGTGTTGAGATTGTCAACGACCCAATCGAAACGCTCGTACTGCCGGAAATGCGTGGCGACGTGGCCGATATGACGGCCGAAATCCTCACTGGTTCGCGTCAGGCCGAGATCCCAGACCACCTCGCCCGTGGGGACCGCGAACGAGGTAATCAGCGCCCGCGTGCCATGACGGATGTACTCGAATTCGCGTTTCTCCGGCTTGCCAGGCTCGACTGGTTGCGTCGGATATTTGCGCTGGAGGATTTGCATGCCGGTCTTTTCGTCGCAGCAGATCAGCAGTCGCCCCTGCTGGTAGAGACGCGGGGCGTCGAGGTACAACCGGCAGATGGCCTGGGCCTTGGCGTCAAAATCCGGGTCGTGGCTGTTGAGCCAGTACACGCTCTGGTGCGGCTTGAGATCGGCCTCGTTGAGAACGCGCCAGATGGTGGCACGGCTCATGGCCCGGTGATGGGCCTCGTTGACGATGGCGAACGCCAGATCGTCGAGGCTCCAGCGCGTGGCGGGCTGGTCATGCTCTTCGGTCTTGCTGGTGGCCAGGTTGACGACGGTCACCAGTTCAGCGGGGGGAAAAGCTCCGGGGTCGGCCGGAGCGGGGGGCATCCTGCAGGCCAGCAAGGCCGCCCGCCACGAAGCGTTCGCGCCACTGGCCGACCGTGTGGCGGTCACAGTCCAGTTCGGCGGCGAGGTGCTGGTTGTTGGGCCGGTCGTCGTCCGCCGCGCGCAGGATGAGGCGGCAGCGAAAGACCAGGGCTTGCGGCGTGGAGCGAGCCCGGACCAGGGTCTGGAGTTGTTCTCGAAGCGGGGGGGTAAGGACGACCCGCGAACCGAAAGGACGGGGCATGAGCGGCCTCCATGTTGCCCAGCTGACCCGGATGCAGCTGTAACGCTCATTCTGGGACTTCTCTATCCATGTGTCCAGATACTGGCGGCGGATTTACGAAATGGTCATCTAG
>JBBRPS010000438.1:0-8674 GCA_038227745.1 Gemmatales bacterium
CGAAAGCGACCTGAGATGCCCCTAATTAGGGAGCGCCGAAAAGTCGGCGCATGCCAAATTGGCGGTTTTCCCTGGGTGGTGTGAACGGACACTCACTGCCCTCTTGATCACCAAGGGCTTGGAAACCTTGCGAACGCCCAGCTACGTGATCTACACCTCCGGCTCGACCGGCAGGCCCAAGGGGGTGATGATCCCCCACCGCGCCGTGGTGAACTTCCTGGGCTCGATACGGCGCTCCCCGGGGCTGACCGCGCGGGACACCCTGCTGGCCATCACCACCCTGTCCTTCGACATCGCCGTGCTGGAGATCTTCCTGCCCCTGACCGTCGGCGCCCGCGTGGTGATCGCCGACCGGGCGACGGCGGCCGACGGATCGCGGCTGGCCGCGAAGCTGGCCGCCTCGGGCGCGACGGTGCTCCAGGCCACGCCGGCCATCTGGCGGCTGCTGCTCGAGGCCGGGTGGGCCGGCGACCCGCGCCTCAAGGCCCTGTGCGGCGGCGAGGCCCTGCCACCCGGGCTGGCCGGACGCCTCCGCGACCGCGTGGCGTCGCTGTGGAACTTGTACGGCCCCACCGAGACGACGGTCTGGTCGGCCGCCCACCCGGTGGAGCGTGGCGCCCGCCGCGTCCCGCTCGGCCAGCCCATCGCCAACACGCGGCTCTACGTCCTCGACGCGGAAGGGCGGCCGACGGCTGCGGGCGTGGCGGGGGAGCTGTACATCGGGGGGGACGGCCTGGCCCGGGGCTACCTCAACCGCCCGGAGTTGACCGCCGAGCGCTTCGTCCCCGACCCGTTCGGCGGCGTGCCCGGCGGCCGGCTGTACCGGACCGGCGACCTGGCGTGCTACGACGCCGACGGGGCCCTGGAGTTCCTCGGCCGCATCGACCACCAGGTGAAGGTGAACGGCCACCGCATTGAACTGGGGGAGATCGAGGCGGCCCTGGGCGAGCACCCGGCGGTGAAGGCCGCGGTCGCCGTCGCGCGCGCCGAGGCGGAGGACGGCGAGAAGCGGCTCGTGGCGTACTTCGTGCCCGGCCGGGGGCCGGCCCCCGCGGCCGACGAGCTGCGCGGCTTTCTGCAGGGCAAGCTGCCCGCCTACATGGTGCCCGCTGTGTTCGTGCCGCTAGACGCTTTGCCGCTGACGCCCAACGGCAAGGTCGATCGGCTGGCGCTGCCGGCGCCGGGGCCGCGGCGCCCGGACCTGCGCCAGACCTACGTCGCCCCCCGGAGCGAGCCGGAGCGCCGGCTGCAGCGCCTGTGGGAGGAAGTGCTCGGCGTCCGGCCGGCCGGCGTGCGCGACGACTTCTTCGAGAGCGGCGGCGACTCGCTGAGGGCCGTCCGGCTCGCGGCCCTGATCGAGAAGGAACTGGGCGTGGACCTGCCGCTGTCGGCCCTACATCAGGGGGCGACCATCGAGCTCCTGGCCGAGCGACTCGCGCGCCGGCCGGGGGGGGAAAGCGCGCCCTGCCTCGTGCCGGTCCAGCCGCACGGCAGCCGCCCACCGCTGTTCCTGGTCCACGGCATGGGCGGGGTGGTGTTGGGCTACAAGCTGCTGGCGCGCCACCTCGAGGCGGACCAGCCACTACACGCCTTCCAGGCGCGCGGGATCGACAGCGGCGAGCAGCCGTTCACCCGCGTGGAGGACATGGCGGGCCACTACCTGCGGGAGGTGCTCGCCGTCCAGCCGCGCGGGCCGTACCACCTGGGCGGGTATTCCTTCGGCGGCCTGGTGGCTTACGAGATGGCACGGCAGCTCTGGGCCGCGGGGCGGCCGGTGGCGCTGGTCGCGATCATCGACCAGCAAGCGCCGGGGGCGTCGGGGCGCGGCCGCGGGGCCCCGGAGACGCTGATGAACTTCGTAGGCAACCTCCCCGGGTGGGTGGCGGACTACCTCGCCGGGCTCTCCGCGAGGCAGGTCCTCGCGGACTTCTGCTGGGCGGGCAAGCGGATCGCCCGGAAAAGCGCGGGGCTGCTGCGCCGGCGCCTCGGCAAGGGGGTGGCGCGGCCGACCTTCCCCGAAGCCTATGGCGGGGTCAATGTGCCGGAGAAGTGCCGCCCGGTCTGGGAGGCGAACTTCCGGGCGGACGCGGAGTACCGGCCGCAGGCGTACCCCGGGCGTGTGACCCTGTTGCGGGCGCGGGTGCAGCCGTTCTTCGGGCCGCACGAGTCCACGCTGGGGTGGGGGCGGTTGGCGCAGGGCGGGGTGGACGTGCGGCGCGTGGCGGGCAAACACCTTAACCTGCTGAAGGAGCCGCAACTCACGTCCCTGGCTGCGGGACTGACAGCCGCCCTGGAAGGGACGGCGGCGGACGCGGGGCAACCGGCCCTCGCACCGCTGTTGCCTTCGCCGGTCGCATGAGAAATGATGAATGATGAATGATGAATAAAAGACACCCTTATGCTCTTTTATTCATCATTCATCATTCATCATTTCCGAAGTGAGGGCGCGACGGGACCGTCACGCCGCCTGGTTCCATTCCTTGTAATGCCTCAGCAGGGGCTCGGGATACCTGCCGCACGCCGGGCCGAGGAACTTGATCCTCCGGAACAGGTTCCAGTCCCCCGGCTCCTCGAGCAGGTGGGCGTCGAGGTCCCACCCCAGCCTCTTGAACCAGCCGCGGTAAAGGACCGAGGAAGTCGTCACCTGGGTCAGGGCCAACTCCCGCGCCTCATTGAGCAGCCACCTGCCGGGCTCGGGCTCCCACCAGAAGGGGTGCCAGACGAAATCGAAGTCGTGGGCGGTCGCGAAGCGCACTAGCTTCTCCAGCCGGTCGGGGAGGTACTCGTCGTCGTCGTCGAGGTGGGTCAGGAAGTCGCCCTCGGCCAAGGCGATCGCCTCGTTGCCGGCGCTGGCCCCGGCGACCATCCAGCGCCGCGACCGATCGTCGGGGTAAGGCCCCCTCTGCCGCAAGTTCGTGAACCGCAGCCTCGGGTCACGGATTCGGCCTACCAGGGCTTCCGTCTCGTCGGTGCAGCCGTCCCCCACGACGATCAGCTCCAGCCGGCCGTAGGTCTGACCCAGGACGGAGGGGAGGCACCTCTCGGTGAGCAGTCGCGCCCGGTTGTAAGTCGCCACACAGACGCTCACCAGGGGCTCGGCCGGCAGCGGGTGGGCCGCCTTCCAGTGCTGGAACTCGTCGAACAGCCCGGCGGGGACTTCCAGCTTCGACCGGGTGAGGTCGCCTTCGCGGCGCTGCCGGCACACCTCGCCGCGCACCCCCCCGAGTTGGTCCCGCAGGGACTCAAACGCCGCCGACAGCACGTCCACGGCGGCCAGCCGCAGCGACTCGACCTGTCCCTCAAGGTCCGCCACCCGGGCGTGTAAGCCCTCCAGCACCCCGGCCCGCCCGTCGAGGTCCGCCACACGGGCCTGCAACCCCTCCAGGGACCGGACCTGCTCCTGCAGGTCCGCGACCGGAGCCTGTAAGCCCTCCAGCGAGCGTACCCGCGCCTGCAGATCCGCGAGCTGGGAGTCCACCAAGCGGAGCCTTTGCAACTTTCGCAAGAGCCGGCCGAACTTACGAAGCATTTCTCTGCCCTCCGGGGATGGCGCCCATCCGTCCGAAGTCGATGTCACCGGGACCCAGCCGCCGCCGCAGGAGGGGGGCGCTGACCACCGCGGCGCGCACGCTGTCGCAGATCACCGCGACGTCGGCGGGACGGACGGCGGTCCCGGTGGGGAGCTGCAACACCCGGCCGGCAAGCCACTCCGTCTCTGGCAGCCGGACACGCCCCTGCGCGGAGGAGCGGTAAGGCTCGAGGAGGTGGCAGCCGGGGAAAAAATAGCGGCGGGCCATGATGTTGTCCTTCCACAGGGCCCCCATGAGCAGGTCGCGGCCACACCCCGCCGCCTGCTCATCGACCTCGAGCACGACGTAATGGCGGTTGGCGCGCTCGCGGTCGTCGTAGGGAGCCAGCCGAACCCCCGGGATCCCCGCGAGCCCCCGCGCGTACAGCTCGTAGTTGCGCCGGTTCACGGCGAGGAACTCGTCGAAGCTCTCCAGGGAGGTGAGGCCCATCGCCGCGGACAACTCGTCCATCTTCCCGTTGATGCCGGCGCAGACCACGCGGTCATTACCGGCGAAACCGAAGTTGCGCATCAGGCGCATCTCTTCCGCCAGGTCGTCGTGGTTCGTGACGACCGCCCCGCCCTCCACGGAGTTGACCACCTTGGTGGCGTGAAAGCTGAAGACCTCTGCGTCTGCGAACGTCCCGACCATCCGGCCCCGGTGCGAGCACCCCAAAGCGTGGGCCGCGTCGAACAGGAGCTTCAGGCCGCGGCGGCGCGCCAGCGCGGCTAGCGCCTCGACGTCACAGGGGCGGCCCCAGAGGTGGACCCCCAAGATGCCGGTCGTGCGCGGGGAGAGCGCCCGCTCGATGGCGGCCGGGTCGAGGTTGTGTGTCTCCCGGTCGATGTCGGCGAACACGGGGGTGATGCCCTGCCAGTGGAGCGCGTGCGCCGTGGCGATGAAGGTGAACGCCGGGATGACGACCTCGCCGGACAGGCCGAGGGCCCGGGCGGCGACCTGGAGCCCGGCCGTGGCGCTGTGGGTCGCCACGCAGTGGCGCACGCCGACGAGGTCGGCGACCCGCCGCTCGAACTCGCGGACCAGCGGGCCGTTGTTGGTCAGGACGCGGCGGCGCAGGACGCCGCGAGCACGCCGCAGGAAGCGCCGCCGGTTCCCGAGGTTCGGCGTACCCACCCCCAGCGGGGCCGGGAAGGCCGGCAGCCCACCGAGTGCGGCCAGCAGGCGCAGCATTGTGTTCTCCCCCATCCACCAACCCTCGCCCGGATTGGCTCGAGTACTGTCCCGGGCCGGCGCGGCAGCGCGCCCGCCGCGCGTCCGGCCCCGCCGGCGGCGAAGGCTCCGGAAGCTCCCCCCGCGCGGGCTTTCAGCGGTAAACGTAGGTCGTATATTCGTAAAGGCCGTAGTCGTGCCGGATGACGAAGTCCCGGCTCAGGCTCTCCTCCAGGAAGCGGGCGAGGGGCTCGAACGGCAGGTGGAACAGGTCCTCGCGCTCCCAGTCCACCAGCTTGGACATGGCGTTGAACGCGAGGCCGACCCGGACCTTGGGGAAGACCGCCGTCAGGACCGCCCGGAAGTACGCGAACATGTCCTCGAAGGAGAGCAGGCACTTCGAGTTGAACACGCCGTTGAGCAGGACGTAATCGAACTCCGGGAGGCCCTCCGGCTCGCGCAGCACGTCGAGCTGGTAATACCTGGTCTGCGGGAACTTCGCCTTCGACAGTTCGAGGAACTGTTCGGAGAGATCCAGTCCGCTGTAGTCGATATTCCGCAGGTCGTGGCGATGGACGTACTCAAGGAGGTGGGAGGCACCGCAGCCGAAATCGAGGAGGGACACCTGGGCCGAAGAGCCCCGGATCACCTCGAGCATCACCTTGTAGCGCCGGTCGGCCGTCTCCCTGCCCCGTGTCCAGCCGACACCGAGGTGGTTGTCGCCGTGGCACTTGAGGAAGGATTCGCAATACGATACTAGGGCAAGGTAACTTGGGGGCTTCATTGAGGTGGCTATACGTTCAGGAGCGGTGCGGAAAAGGTGTCTGGAACTGTGATTGAAGAGTTCCAGACACTTTTCCGCACCGCCGTTCAGTGCAAGGAAGTCAAAGCTCAGGTTGCATTCATGAGAACCGTGGGGCCAGTCTCTCAGACATTCCTAATATCGATCTGAAGCGAATTACCCCTCACGGTATTCCGGGAAATAACTCGTCGCCAGGTTGCCCCTGGCCCGCACAAGTTGCGCATACTTTTCCCGGTCGCATACCCGGGCGCAGAAGTAAGTGGGCCGCGCCCCCGTCGCCCACCCGCGCTTGAACCGATCCAGGCCGTCCGCCAGCCGCCGGGTCGTCCCGGCACCGGCGCCCAGGTCCAGCCAGCGGAGGCGCGGCCGGAACCAATCCAGCGCAAACGCATAAAGGGCGTAGGATGCGCCGACGTGGTAGCCGGTGTCGCACAGGGCGGTGAGGTGGCTGTAGGCGACCGCCCCCTGGACGTACCACAGGTGCATCCCCACACCGCGGCCCTCGTGGACCGCCCGGAAGAGCACCGCGCCCGGCACTCCCAACTGCTCCGCGAGCGCCTTCGGAGAGAACGCCTGGATCCCCCTCAGGCCGTGCCTCTGGATCAGCCGGGCGTACAGGGCGGTCCATTCGTCGGCAAACCGCGGGGCGTCCGGGCAGTGCTCGACTGCCACAGCCGCCAGGGCCTTGCGGGCGTAGTAGCGGTGGTGGCGCGTGCCGATTTCCTCGGCGGGGACCCGGAGGTCCGTGACGTAGCGATCCTTGAAAAGGAGGACGCGGTCGAAACACCGCTGCAGCAGGCCGGGGTCGTGGTCGCCGAAGGGGTCGGGGACGATGGCCACGGACACGACGCCAGCCCCGAGGTCGTCGAGGTCCGCCGCGAGGCCGGCCCAATCCCGGCAGGCGAACAGGGGGTAAGGACCCATGGCATCTCGGGCGCCCGAGCCGGGGATGTCGCGCTCGAGCAGCCAACCGCGGCAGCGGGGCAGCAGTCGCGGGGCGCCGAACTCGGCGAGGGAGCGCGGGTAGGCGGGACTGAGGTACCCCGCTGCGATTCGTGACCGTTCGAGCGTGTTCTCCATCCCGAGGCCCCTTCTCGGACCGCCCTCTCTCCGCGGCAGCGACTCTCGGCGGCCGTGCCCCGATGGCCACGGTCCAGAGTACAACTCGCATGATGGCCGACCCAGGCGAGGCCGCCCACCCGTCCCGCACGTGGTTGCCCAGCTTATCCAAAGTCCTTATCGGCCAACCCCACCGAGAGGATGAGGAGAAACGGCATCAGGGTTAGTGGCGGTAACCGTTCCCGTCGATCGGAAAGGGATCGCTCGTGCTGATGAACCCGCCCACGTACGAGCCCCCCCCTGGGCCGCGGCGCAGATGTTGCCGCTGTAGGCCCTGTCGGCGTGATGGAAGCGAATCACCCCGGTGGCGGGCGGCCCCGTCGCCGTCCGTCAACCTTGTCGGCCGGTCCTGAGTCACCAGCCGAGTCCCTCGCGGAGGCGGTCGAGGGGGGAGAGTCTCACGGGTTCCCCGACCCGGGACGCCACGACCACGCGCCCATCTGAGTCCAGAATCACCCTCGCCCCCGCCGGACCGGCGGACCAGTAGTGCGGGTCCAGCCGCCCCGGCAGTGCTCCGCTGGTGGGCACAGGGGCGCCGAGCAACGCCTCCACCTCCGCCAGCTCATCCCCGGCTTGATGTACCCCACGGTCGCCGCGGTCACGCCGCGGCCCCTTCGTTTGCGCCGCCGCTACGGTCGGGAAAACCCTGAAGGTCGCCAGCGCCGCGCGCCGAAGAAAGAGCATCGAGGGAAGCTGCCGGAACTGCCCCGTTTTCGTCCAGGTCTTCCGGTTCCCGAAAAGGAGGATGACCATGAGCACGAAGCGGCTTGGGTTCCGCCCTTGCCTGGAGGCCCTGGAGGACCGCTCGCTGCCGAGCGGCCTGAACCCCCACTCCGGCCACAACCCGCTGCCCCCTTACATCTTCAACCCGTTCCAATCCTCGGGCCACGGGATCGCGATCCCGAACTCCTCGATTTCCTCCAGGGTGCCCGCGAATATGATCGAGTTCAACTTCGGCGCGCAGCCAGTTATCTTCAACCCGTTCCACACCACCGGGCAGGGGATCCCGGTCCCGACCCCCTCGCCGTCTGCCAGCGTGCCGACGAGTGCGACCCAGTTCGCCTTCGACGCCCTACCGGTCACCTTCAACCCGTTCCAGGCCACCGGGCAGGGGATCCCGGTCCCCACCCCTTCGCCGTCCGCCAGCGTGCCTGCGAGCGCGAGCCATGTGGGGTCCGGGGCACAGCCGGTTATCTTCAACCCGTTCCACACCACGGGAGAGGGGATCTCGGTCTCGACCTTCTCGCCGTTCGCCAACGTGCCGGCGAGTGCGACCCAGTTCACCTTCGACTCTCAGCAGGCGGTCAGCCCCGGCCTGCCCACGACGCAGTTGAGCTTCTTTCCGTAACGGCTCCAGGGGTCCCCTCTGGCCCCAGGAACAGGGCGAATTCCCATGAACTGACAGGGGCGGCGCCGGGGATTGCGCCGCCCCCTGTCAGTTCCCGCGCCGCGGCGGAGCTTCGACGGCCTCGACTGTCAAGCCCCTCTCCCGCAGCACCGCGTCCCGGGCCAGCACCTGCACGCGGTAGCGCCCGGCCACCGGCAGCGCCACCGGGGCCGTGTGGCAGACATTCGTCGGGCGGGTCCGGGTCGGTGAACTCCGCGTCAAGCTCGAAGGCGTGCAGCAGTTCGCCGTCAGGGGCGAGCACCCGCACCACCACCGGCAGCACGCCGACGGTGCCGTCCAGGCTGGCGAAGAACGCCAGCGGGGCCTTCGTTGGCAGGCGCCGGCAGACGAGATGGTCCGTCACGTTGACGATGGTCGGCGCCTTGCTCACCGGCTGAGCCTCGATACTGCGGGCCGTCAACAGGGCGAGCACGCGGGGCAGCTCCTCGGCCATCTCATCGCCCTCCCGGGAGCCACCCGAGCCACTCCGACAGCAGGATCCCAGGGACCCCACCGGCCAGGGCGAGCGCCAGCACCTCGACCAGCGCCACGCGGCGGCGCCGCCGGCGCTGTGCCACGAAGACGGCCAGGGCCGCACTGAGCGCCACGATCCGGGCCGCCAGTTCA
>JBBRPS010000439.1:0-8669 GCA_038227745.1 Gemmatales bacterium
AGGACGGAAGGTGGGAAGATGACATGGCTGGCTCCTCGGGCGCCCGATGGGGTGTTGCTACCGTCATCGTGCGCCGAGGGCCGGCACTTGGCCACCCCACCCTCCGGCCCAGCCTCATGAGATATTACGCCTCCTTAAATGTTTCTCGACAAAGTCGCGGAAAGTGCAGCCTTCAGCCAAGGCCGATAAGGTCGGGGAAGCGTACCGAGCCTTGTATGCCTCTCTGAGCAAGCTGCCCAACCCCTCCATTTCGCTGTCGGAAATCAAGTTCGTCAGTCCGGACAACCCGATCGCGCGTGACGTACTGGAGATCCTGGGTCGCCAGCCGACGAGCCTGCCGACCCGGACCCGACGGGAGAAGCTGGGGGACATGCCAATCGAAGAGGCGCTCGTGTACCCGCGGCCTCGGAATCATTCCCAACAGGCAGGCCTGTTGGAGAAGCCAAAAGATCTCGAAGAACTGTGGACGGCGTCCCCCACGAACATGACTCCGAACCAATTCACCGTCACCTTCACGAAGCAACCGTTCATGGTGACGAGGGCCATTCCCGCAGGCTTCGACCCCCAATTGTCGCCGGTGATCGAGTTCGCGACGGACTACAAGTTGCGGGACGGGCACGTGGTCACAACGAAAGTCCAGGTGGCCATGCAACACGACGTCGGGTTCTACGGCATCGTGCTCAAGCAATGGGATGAAAGCTCGGATTACGTGATCATCCACTGCAAGTGAGCAGACGGAATCACGCGCGCCGCCTGATACGACGGAGGCGAGGCCGTCTGTCGAGAAGCGCCCGGCTTCAGGCCGGCGCCATGTCGTAGACGCGGACTGCGCCGTCGAAGAATGCGATCGCCAGGCGGCGACCGTCGGGGTGCAGGTCCAGGTCGCGGGCGTTGTTCGGCAGCGCCAGCGTGTGGAACGACTGCGCTGCCGTGGGCCGCCAGAACCACAGCGCGCCGCCGCTGCCGCCGCCGACGCCGACGATGTAGCCGGCCGGGTGGAAGCTGACCCCCCACGCCGTCCCCTGGAAGTTCGCCTGCGGCCGCAGCAGGTGCCGCCGCGCCCCCGTCGCCCAATCGAACAGCACGATCACCGGCCGGCCGATGCCCGCGAAGGCGTTCGAGACGTCCGTGATGCCGGCGCACGCCAGCAGCGAACCGTCGCAGCTGAACGCCATGCTGCGCACGCCACCGATGTCGGCGCGGAACGTCGGGTCGTAGCGGTGCAGCACGGTCGCGTCCAGCGCCCGCACTTCCGTACCGCTCGCGATGTCCCACTGCTTGACCCGCCCGTGCAGGTCGCCGGAGACGAGGTGCCGTCCGTCCGGATGAAAAGCGACATTGTAGACGTGTGAAGTGTGGCCCGCAAGCTCGCGCACGGAGGCGCCGTCCGCGGCGGACCAGAGCTTGACGAGGTTGTCGTTGCCGCAGGTCGCGAGCAACCGGCCGTCGGGGCTGACCGCGACGGCGCGCACCCAGCCGCGGTGGGCAGCGACGGTGCGCAAGGGCGCCGGGGCGGCCGCATCCGCCTGCCACCAGATGACCTTGCCGTCGTAGCCGCCGGAGACAAGTTGCCGCGGGCCGGCCAGGAAGGCCAGGGCGCGCGTCCAGCTGCGGTGGCCGGTGAGCGCGACGCGCTGCCCGGTCGTCAGGTCCCAGCGGTGGATGAGGCTGTCCTGAGCGCCGGCGAAGACAAAGCGGCCCGTCGGGTCGATGCGGCAGGAGAACAGCGGGCTGTTGTGGCGCAGCTCGCGCGCCAGGCGCGTGCGCGTCGGGTTGGCGGCGCCGGCGGCGCGGCGGGCAGCGCGGGAGAAGAAGCTCACGCGAGGATCTCCTGAATCGGTGCGGCCTGCGGGTCGGCCATCGGGATGGGCCGGCCGCTGTGGTAGTGGTTGCGGCGCGAATCGAGTCCGAGGGCGCGGAAGTAGGTGTGGAACAGGTGGCCGCCGTTGACCTGCCGCTCGGTCACCGCGGTGCCGTTGGCGTTGGTCGCACCGACGACGGCCCCGCCGCGGACACCGCAGCCGCCCAGCGCCACCGACCACGCCCGCGACCAGTGGTCGCGCCCCATGTTGCGGTTGATGGTCGGCGTGCGGCCGAACTCCGACATCACGACCACCAGCGTGCTCTCCCACAGGCCGCGCTGGACCAGGTCCTCGATGAGACAGGCGAAGGGCCGGTCGAACTCGCCGAGCTGCTCGATGTGGAAGTCGAAGTTCTCGTGGTGCGTGTCGTAGTTGGAGTGCGTCACCTTGACGAAGGTCGCGCCGTTCTCCAGCAGCCGCCGGCCAAGGAGCATGTGCCGGCCGAAGTCGTGGCTGCCGTAGCGATCGCGGTCGCGCGGGTTCTCGCGGCCGAGGTCGAAGATGCCGCGGCGACTCATCATCTGGGCCGCCTGGTCGTAGGAGTAGGTGTAGGCCTCGGTCTCGGCGGTGCGCCGGCCCTGGTTGAAGCGGCGGTTGAGGCGTTCGCGCAGGCCGTCGCGCTGGCGGTCGGCCGCCTCGGTCAGCGTCGCGGCGCGGAGCATGTTCGCGGGCATATTGCCGTCGGGCAGAGCAACGGAGCCAAAGCGCGGGCCGAGGAACGCGGCGTCCTGGCGGTTGACGCCCTCGCCGCGCGGCGTGACGTGCAGGTAACCCGGCAGCGGGCTGTCCTCGGGGGCGAGGAGCCGCGCGGCGACGGAGCCCAGGTGGGGAAACTGCTCGCCGGGCGTCTGGCGGCGGCCGGTGTGCATGATGTAGGCGCCGCGCGAGTGCTCGTCCTCGGCGGTGTTGACGCCGCGCACCAGGGCGAGGCGGTGCATGTGCCGGGCGGTGTGCGGCAGCAGTTCGCAAATCTGGACGCCGGGGACGGAGGTCGGGATGCTCTGGAACGGGCCGCCGGTGTTGGTGCCCGGCTTGGGGTCCCAGGTTTCGAGCTGGCTGACGCCGCCCGCGAGCCAGACGACGAGGACCCGTTTCTGGGTGCGGCGCAGCTGGTCGGCCGCCGCGGGGTGGACCATGCCGGCGAAGCCGAGCAGGCCCAGGCCTCCCGCGGCCGTCCCGGCGAGGAAGCGGCGGCGCGAGAGCAGGTGTTCGGGCGAGTTGCACGCATAGAAAGGCTTCATCGTCGGTCCCCCTTCGGCTCAAGCCCACCCGTTGCACCGGGTGGGTCTTCTGTGTACCCACCCGGTGCAACGGGTGGGCTTGCAGACAATCTCAGTAATTGAACCGGAACTCCGCCGAGGTGATCAGTGCCCAGGCCAGTTCCTGCAGCGCCGCGGCGCGGTCGCTCGCCCGGCCCGCGAGGTAGTCGGCGACCTCGCGTTTCTCCTCGTCGCTCGGCGGGCGCGTCAGCGCGCTCAGGTACAGTTCCTCCGCGACGGCGCCCGCGTCCATGAGCCGCCCGAGTCGCTCCGTCAGGTTGCCCGGCCGCGGCGCCAACCAGCTGCGCAGCAGCGTCCCGTTCTTGAGGAACAGCGTCTGGTCGAGCGTCGCCTGGAAGCCATCGTCCGGCTGACCCGCCGGCCCGCCGAACACCTGCACGAACGGGATGACGTTGCCCGACAGCCGCGCGTACAGCGCCGCCTCCGTCGCGCGCGTGCCGAGCGCCTTGCGGTCGGCATCGACGAGGCCTGTGGCCTGCATCGCGGCCCACGCGAACTGCTCCGGGGACAGCGGCCGCACCGCCGCCACCGCGAAGGTCCGCGGCGACGCCTCCTCAACACCCTTCGGCAACTCACTGGAGCGCTGATAGGTCTTGCTCAGGGCAGCCTCGCGGAGGAACGCCTTGACATCGAACTTGAGTGCCGCCACCTCGTCGGTGAGCGTCTTGAGCAACTCGGGGTGCGACGCTGGGTTGGCGGGGTGGTCGAAGTCCACGGGGTCCACCAAGCCGCGGCCAAGCATCATCGCCCAGAGGCGATTCGCGACCGTGCGGCGGAATTGCATGTTGTCGGCGCCGGCGATGAGGCCGGGGAGCAGCGCACGGCGGCTGAAGCGCGGCACCGGCCGCTGGCCCTTGACCGGCGCGACGACGTACTCCTTGCCCTTCTCCAGGGCGGGCTCTTTGAGACCCGGGCCGCTCGGCAGGCGCGGGCCGGTCGTCTTGGTCAGCTTCGTGGGGTCAAAGACGGACTGGTAGGTGACCTCGCCCTCGGCCTTCTCGGCGAACACGGACAGCTTCGTCGCCTTGTCGTTGAAGACGAAACTGCGGCTGAGGAAGGCGTACAGGCCGTAGTAGTGGGCCTGGAGGTAGCCGGCGACGAGCGGATGGTCGTGGCACTGGGCGCACTGGAGGTTCATGCCGAGGAACAGGCGGCTGACGTCGCGCGTGAGTTGGTGCGGTTCGCCGTTGCGGTCGAGGTAGAAGCGCGCCGCCGGCCGCGTCTTCGGGTCGGCGCCGTCGGCGGCCAGGATCTCCTGCACGAGTTGGTCGAGCGGCTTGCCGGCCGCGAACGAGGCGCGGAGGAACTCGTGCCACTGGGGGGCGGGGACGAACTTCGCGGGCCGCCGGTCCATGAGCAGCACGTCGAACACGGTCGCCATGTGCCGGGCGAACGCGGGGCTGGCCAGCAGGCGGTCGATCAGCTTCGCGCGACGGTCCGGGGTGCCGTCCTTGAGGAACGCCCTGGCCTCGTCCGCGGAGGGGATGGTGCCGGTCAGGTCGAGGTAGATGCGGCGCAGGAACTCGGCGTCGGACGCGAGCGGGGCGGCCTGCTTTTCATAGTTGGGGGTGCCGGCCGCGATCGCCGCGTCGATGCGTTGGTGGAGGGGGGCCTGGGCGGTGGCGGCGCCGGCCGAGAGGGCCAGGAGGAGCAGGGCGGCGGCGGGTTTCAGCCACCGGGGACGGTCGGCGAGGGAGGGTCGTCGGCGCATCATGGTACACCCCTGGTCGAGGCGGGCAGGCGAGCGGTCGGGTTGGACTCGTCGGGCGGTTGGCGGGTTGTGCTGGCAAGTTCCTCTTCTTCCCACGGTAACCGCCCGACCGGAGAAGTCAAGGAGTTTCTGAGGGCGGATTCCGCGCCGCGCGACGGGGCCGGCACTAAGCGCAAAAAGAGCAAACGGCATGCCCCGACTTCATCGAAGCTTCATCCTGTCTTCACATCACGCTTGCGGTCTGAGGCACACTCGGTACGATGATCGAGGGTTTTCCGTGAACCGTTTCTCCGCCCCAGGTACTTCCCCAGGAGTCCCACGCATGTTTGACCGATGGCGCCGCCGCCGTCCTGCTACCCCGCCCTCCCCCTGCCGGCGCCGCGTCCGCCTCGCGGTCGAGCCGCTGGAAAACCGCCTGACCCCGACGGCGATCGTCTGGAGCAACCGCGGGACCGCCACCGACACGTTCACCCCTGCCGAGCGCGTGGTGGTCGATCAGGCGGTGGCGTACTGGGAACAGCTCACGATCGACATCGGGTTGCCGGCCCCGCGCCTCGACGTGACCATCACGGGCGGCACCAACTCCGGTCTGCACCTGGGGGGCGCCTCGGGCCTGACCGCCAACGTCTTCAGCGACAGCCGCGGCTCGTACAGCGCCAACATCTACATCGACGCCGACGCCGGCGGCACCGGCTGGTACATCGACCCGAACCCCGCCGACAACAGCGAGTACGCCAGGCAGACCAGCCCGTCCGACTTCGCCGGCGGACCGCCCGGGAGCGACCTGTACTCGACGGTCCTGCACGAGCTGTGTCACTCCCTGGGCTTCAACGATTCCCAGGAGATCGACGCCCACTTGACCCCGGAGCCGGACGGCACCTGGCTCTACACCGGCGCCGGCGGCCTGGCCGCCCTGTTCGCCTCCGACAAGACCCACCTGTCCGCGGCCGCTCACCCGGGCGACATGATGAACGCGGTCGGCCTCGCCGGCGTGCGCACCCTGCCGTCCGACCTCGACCAGCGCATCCTCGTGGACGCCTACCGCGGCCCGGTGCAGCTCGCGGGCGACTGGGACGGCAACAAGACGGCGACCCCCGGCGTGTTCGACCCGGGCACGGGCGTCTGGTACATGCGCAACGCCAACGTCGGCGGCCCGAGTACCTTCGGAGGCAGTACCGCCGACCTGCCGGCCTTCCCCTACGGGGCGCGCGGCTGGCTGCCGGTGGTGGGCGACTGGGACGGCAATGGGACGACGACGGTCGGCGTGGTCGATCCGGCCACGATGACCTGGTACCTCAAGAACAGCAACAGTGCCGGCGGCCCCGACATCGCCCCGTTCCAGTTCGGCGCCCTCGGCTGGATCCCCATCGCGGGCGACTGGAACGGCGACGGCAAGGACAGCATCGGTGCGTTCGACCCCGCGACGGCCACGTTCTACCTCAAGAACACGGACACCAGCGGCGCCCCCGACATCGGACCGTTTCCGTTCGGCGCCCCGGGCTGGGTGCCGGTGGTCGGCGACTGGGACGGCAACGGCACCACCACCATCGGCGTCTTCGACCCTGGCTTCGCGACCTTCTACTTCAAGAACAGCAACCTCCCCGGCGCCCCGGACATCGGGCCATTCGTCTACGGGGCGCGGAACTGGAAGCCGGTGGCGGGGGACTGGGACGGCAACGGCACGGAGACCATCGGCGTCGTCGATCCGGCGACGAGCACGCGCTATCTGCGCAACAGCAACACGCCGGGCGGGGCGGACGCGGTCTTCGTCTACGACCCGAACCCCGCGCCGGTGACCGCCGGCATGCTGCCGGTGTCGGGTGACTGGAACGGCGACGGCAAGACGAAGACCGGCCTGTTCGACACGTTGACGGGGACGTGGGTCCTGAAGAACGCGAACGACTCCGACCCGACGAACGTGACCACGTTCCGCTACGGGGCGCCGGGCTGGCTGCCGGTGACGGGGGACTGGGACGGCAACCGCACGACCACCGTCGGCGTGTTCGACCCGGCCACGGCGACGTTCTACCTCAAGAACCGCAACACCGGCGGCGCCCCGGACATCACGCCCTTCGTCTTCGGCGCGCCGGGGTGGAAGCCCCTGGCGGGCGACTGGGACGGCGACGGCAAGTACAGCGTCGGCGTGTTCGACCCGACCTTCGCGGGGTTTTACCTCAAGAACACGAACACGGGCGGCGCCCCGGACCTCGGGCCGTTCGCCTTCGGGGGAGCGGGCTGGATGCCGGTGGTGGGCGACTGGGACGGCAACGGCACGACGACCGTCGCCGTCTTCGACCCGACCTTCGGCAACTGGTACATCAAGAACGCGAATATTGGCGGCGCGCCGGACATCGGGCCTTTCAACTTCGGACTGCGCGACGGGCGGCCGGTGGCCGGCGACTGGGACGGGGACAGGCGTTTCACGATCGGCGTCTATGACCGCGATGCCGGCCTGTTCTACCTGCGGAACAGCAACTTCCCTGGGCCTCAGGACATCGGCCCGTTCTCGTAAGGCGCGCGGCAGGGAATCCTGTCCCTCCCCTCTCCCCTGTACGCGGGAGAGAGGGGTTGGGGGTGAGCGACTGTGTTGAAAGTCAAGCGGTTTTCGCGTGGGCCAGGGCGGTCTGGGCGGCCCACGGCTTGCCGCTGCGGAGGATGGCGTTGGCGATGACCACCAGCTTGCGGGCCACCGCCGTCAGCACCACCTTGGCCGGCTTGCCCGCCGCCTTGAGCCGGTCCGCGAAAACCTTGAGGACCGGGTGGTGCTGCCGCGCGCTGAGGGCCGCCATGTACAAGACCGACCGCACCGCCGACCGGCCCCCGGCCACATGCCGCCTCCCGCGCTGCCGGCCGCTGTCGGCGTCGAACGGAGCCAGCCCGACCAGGGCCGCCGCCTCGTTCCCGCGGAGCGTGCCCAGCTCGGGCACCTCGGCCAGCAGCGTCAAGCTGGCCACCGGGCCGATCCCCGGGATGCCCCGCAGCAGGTCGTCCTTGGCCCGCCACACCGGGCTGGCCTTGACCGCCGCCGCCAGGTCCGCGTCGGCCCTGGCCAGGCGGCGTTCCAGCCAGGCCACGTGCGTCTGCAGGTCCTTGCGGACCCGGCGGTCGGCGCAGCCGCCCAGGCGGTTGCGCTCCATGGTGAGCATCTCCAGCAACTGGCGGCGGCGGCCCAACAGGGCGTCCAGGGCCTGGGTGTCCGCGTCTGGCAGCGCGCGCACGGGGGGCTTGACGGCCGCACCGAAGTGGGCCAGCACGGCGGCGTCAAGGGCGTCGCTCTTGGCCAGTTGGCCGGTGGCCCGAGCGAAGTCGCGGACCTGGCGGGGGTTGACAACGGCCACGCGCAGGCCGGCGGCGGCCAGGGCGGCGGCGGCGGGCAGCTCCAGGCCGCCGGTGGCCTCCAGCACGATGAGGGCCACGTTCAGGGGCTTGAGCCGCGCGACCAGGGCGGCGTGGCCGGCCGGATCGTTGGGCACCCCGAAGGTCTCCTGGGTGACCTCGCCGAGGCGGGTGGCGGCGTCGAGGCGGTCCTTGGAGACGTCGAGGCCGACGACAACTTCGGAGGGAGGGGTCATGGGATCTCCAGTTCAGGGGCGTCCGGGGTGGCTCGTCCTTGCGGATGCGGCCTCGGGGGCCGAGCGACTGTTCGAGCTGGCCGGACCAAGGAGGGGGAGGAGTCAGGGCAAACGCACTTCAAAACCCGCGGAAATATGGGGTTAGAGCGAGAACTCTTGGAAACCGCTCCTCCAGCCATCCAAGCAGTTTTCCGTTCTTTCCAAGGCGATTTCGGGGGTTCCAAGCGTCGAGACTGCGGAAAAA
>JBBRPS010000440.1:0-8661 GCA_038227745.1 Gemmatales bacterium
CGTGTGCCGCCCAGAATCGGTCGCTGCCAATCGGCCCGCTAACGTGGTTGCGGTCGGTCCGCCCGGGGTTCCGAAGACTCCACCCCGGGCTCTATTCGCAGACAACCCGGGATGACCGTCGGTGCGCCCGTGGGATCCCCGACTAGAGCCCGGGGTGGAGTCTTCGGAACCCCGGGCGGGTGGACGGGCCGCGCGCGGCGGATCCGCAACCCAGAGCGGGACGGCGTGCGCCTGCCGCAGACGCCTCAATCCCACAACTCCTCCTCGCGGAACGGGAGGTTATGCGCCTTGAGCAGGGCGATGAACTCCTTCTGAAACGGCCGCCTGCGGTGGTGCGCTTCCTGGTTCTCGATGTAGGCGCGCACCTTCTCCACCTGCGACTGGCTCACGCTGAACGCACCGTAGCCCGTCTGCCACGCGAAGTGCTCCAGGGCAGGGAACGTCCGGTGAATCCAGCCGGAGGAGTTCGCCTTGATGTGGCGGACGACATCCGAGAGGGCCTGGTCCTGCCTGAGCTTGGCCAGAATATGCACGTGGTCGGGCATGCCGTTGACGAGCAACGCGATGCCCTCCACCCCTCGAACCAGCCCGCCGAGGTAGGCGAACACCCGGGGCCGCATGTCCTCGTCGAGCCAGGGCTGGCGCTCCTTGGTGGAGAAGACGACGTGATACAGGAGGTTCGTGAACGAGTGCGACGACATGGTAGGGTCTCCCTGGCCTCCGCTCTGCCCGACTTGGGCGAAGGTCCGCCCGGGGTTCCGAAGACTCCACCCCGGGCTCTAGTCGCAGACAACCCAGGATGACCGTTGGTGTGCCCGTAGGGTCCCCGACTAGAGCCCGGGGTGGAGTCCGCCCGGGGTTGCGAAGAATCCACCCCGGCGGCGCTCAAGCCCGGGGTTCCGAAGACTCCACCCCGGGCTCTAGTCGCAGACAACCCAGGATGACCGTTGGTGTGCCCGTAGGGTCCCCGACTAGAGCCCGGGGTGGAGTCTTCGGAACCCCGGGCGGACTCATGTTCGAGGTCCTCCGCCGGCCCCAACTTGCTCGTCCAGCGGCCGCTCGGGAGCTGCCGTGCCGCATGCGTGGGCGTGTCCTCCCGTGCGTAGAGGGCCACCTTCTGCCAGCCGGCCTCCAGTTCCGCCGTCGCACAGGGCTCGTAACGCAGTGTCCGAAAGGCGTGGACGAACGCAGCCACCGTCTCTTCGCGCGGCACGTCCGCGGGCCAGTGGCCGACCCCATCCTCATCGGGCCACCACCAGGCCGACACGACTTCCGCCGCCCAGGCGATGCAGTTGTAGCGGGTACTGGGCGGGCTGGTGATCGAGTGGGACGAGCCTGCCAGCCCGGGGAAGCACTCCGGGGGAACCGCCATGTCACCCCCCATACCCTTGCTGCCGCCCCCAGGCCAGCCAGTCCCGGGCCATGGCGTCGAGGTCGCCTCGGCTCTCCGGCCGGACGGGGTCGGTTCCGGCGAGCTGCTTCAGGGCGCGGAACCAGTGGTCCGGTTCCCGCTCCAGTTCGGCAAGCAGCCACGGAAGGGCACGGCGACCGAGGGCGATGATCTCGTGGTAGGCCGGGTGATCGGTCAGGCGCGTGCTCGAAGAGTGGGGCAAGCGTTCCGCCTTCCAGCGGGCGGCCAGCCGGCGGAAACGCTCCTGGTCGCGTTCGTCCTCGACCCGCAGCCGTTCCAGCACGGCGACGACGTAATCGCCGGCGTTCGGGTAGCCTTCGAGCGCCGAGCGGGTCGCCACGTAACGGTGCAGCGGTTCGGGGAGTTGCAGATCGAGCTTGCTCATCGCGACCTCCGCCACGACGCGGGAGTTCCCTCCAGGATAGGACCTCGGCAAGTTCCGGTTCGATGCGCGTCAGACGGGTTTCCCGTTGTTCGGGGTTGTCGGCATGAGTGTCATTATCGTCCGGGGACAAAGCAGAGACAAGAGCAGAGGTCGCACGGCATCAAACCCCGCAACGGCTGCGTGGTCTTCGCCGACGAGAAAGGCATCCTGGCCATGGATATACTCGACGCGGGACAACCTGACACAAGCCCGAAGCGCCAGCGAGGGCGAAGGCCGGACAGGATTGTGGGGCAAGTTGGTAACTTGCCTTCGCCCGGCAAGTTACCAACTTGCCCCACAGTCCTGTCCAACCATGGCCCCTCGCTGGCGCGTCGGGCTTGTGTCCGATCTCCCCGCGGCGAGTATAATTCCCGCTTATGAGGCCGCCGCCCCTTATCAACCGGGACGCGGTACGATTCCCCACGCCCTCGCGTAGCCTATCCTGGGGCCTCCGCGTGGCCCCACTCGGGCTGCATGATGGAGGCTGCCTTGAACCTTCTCCGTTACGAGTCCGCTCAGGGCGGTTCCCGCCTGCCGCCGACGCCGGACGTCCTGGCCGCGTGGGTTCAGAACGCCCGCCGCCGCACCCTCGAACTGATCGCCGACCTGAGCGACGAGCAATTGCTGGGCCAGCACCTGCCGACCGTGAACCCACTGCTCTGGGAGATCGGCCACGTCGCCTGGTTCCAGGAGAGGTGGGTGCTGCGCCGCATCGGCCGGCCGTCACTGCGGCGCGACGCCGACGCGCTGTACGACTCCGCCGCGGTGGCCCACGACACGCGCTGGGACCTGGCGCTGCCGCCGCGGCGCGAGACGCTCCGCTACCTGGCCGCGGTTGAGCAGCAGGTCCTGGAGCGACTGGCGCGCCGCCCGGCCCCCGACGAGCTCTATTTCATGCAGCTGGCCCTCTTCCACGAGGACATGCACACCGAGGCGTTCACCTACACCCGTCAGGCGCTGGGGTATCCCGCCCCGCGCCTGCCCGGCCCCGCCGCCCCTGTGGGCGGGGACGCACCGTGGGGCGGCGACGTGCCGGTCGAAGGGGGTATGTTCCCGCTCGGCGCGGAAGCGGGTGAGCCGTTCGTTTTCGATAACGAGAAGTGGATACACCCGGTCCGGTTAAGGCCCTTCGCCATCGCCCGGGCACCGGTGACCCAGGCGGAGTTCGCGGCCTTCGTCGAGGACGGAGGCTATACCCGCCGCGAGTTGTGGGGGGCCGCGGGCTGGGCCTGGCGCGAGCGCGCGGCGGTGGACCAACCGCTCTACTGGCGGCGCGCGGGGGGCGGTTGGCAGCGGCGCGACTTCGACCGCTGGACGCCGCTGGAGCCCCACCGGCCGGTCGTCCACGTCAGCTGGTACGAGGCCGGGGCCTACTGCCGCTGGGCGGGCCGCCGCCTGCCGACGGAGGCCGAGTGGGAGGCGGCGGCCGCGGCGGGCGGCGGGCGCAAGCGCCGCTTCCCCTGGGGCGAGGCCGGGCCGACGCCGGAGCGGGCCAACCTGGACGGACGGGCCCTGGGCTGCGTGGGCGTTGCGGCCCATGCGGCGGGCGACAGCCCGTGCGGCTGCCGGCAGCTGATCGGGAACGTCTGGGAGTGGACGGCCGACGACTTCCAGCCCTACCCCGGCTTCGTCCTCGACCCTTACAAGGAATACTCGGCGCCGTGGTTCGGCGACCACAAGGTGCTGCGCGGCGGCTGCTGGGCGACGGCCGGCAGGCTGCTGCGCAACACCTGGCGCAATTTCTACAAGCCCGACCGCCGCGACGTGTTCGCCGGCTTCCGGACGTGCAGCCCATGACCATGAAGGTGTGCCTGGTCACCCCCGCGCCGCCCGCGTCGCGCAGCGGCAACCGCGTCACCGCGCTGCGCTGGGCGCGCATCCTGCGCGACCTGGGCCGGCGCGTGACGGTGGTCCAGGAGTACCGCGGCGAGCGCTGCGACGCGCTGGTGGCCCTGCACGCGGTCCGCAGTTTCCCGTCCCTGGAGCGCTACCGCTCGGCCCACCCCGACGGCCCGCTCGTGGTGACCCTGACCGGCACCGACGTGTACGGCTCCCTCCGCACCGACGCGAAGGCCCGCCGGGCCCTGGAGTGGGCGACGCGCCTGGTCGTCCTCCAGCCGCAGGCCGTGGCGGAGTTGCCGGAGGGGGTAAGGGCCAGGGCGCGGGTGATCTACCAGTCCGTGCCGGCGCCGCGCGCGCGGCCCGCCCCCCGCACGGACGTCTTCGAGGTGTGCGTGCTGGGGCACCTGCGGCCGGTGAAGGACCCGTTCCGCACGGCCCTGGCGGCCCGGCTCCTGCCGCCGGCCTCGCGCGTGCGCGTGCTGCATTTGGGGGCGGCGCTGAGCGAGGAGATGGCCGAGCAGGCCCGCGGGGAGACCGTCGTCAACCCGCGCTACCGCTGGCTAGGGGAGGTGCCGCGCTGGCGGGCGTTGCGCCTGCTGTCGCGCTGCCGGCTGCTGGCGCTGACGTCGGAGATGGAGGGCGGCGCCAACGTGGTTTCCGAGGCGCTGGCCGCGTCGGTGCCGGTGGTGTCGTCGCGGATCGCCGGCTCGATCGGGCTGCTGGGCGAGGGCTACCCGGGCTATTTCCCGGTCGGCGACACCGCGGCGCTGGCCCGGCTGCTGGGGCGGGCCGAGGCCGACGCGGGCTTCTACCGGGCGCTGCACGAGTGGTGCGCCCGGCTGAGCCCCCTGGTCAACCCGGCGCGCGAGCGGCGGAGTTGGGAGGACCTGCTGCGCGAGTTGGGGTGCTAGATGACCGTTTGACAAGTCAGCTGCCAGTGGCGTGGCGCCGTAGGGTGGGCACTGCCCACCAGTTCAAGTAACAGGCTATTCGGAAAGTGGTCAGACGTAGTGTCTAACCCCTGAATTCCCAGCGTTTTTCCGCATCAGACGCCATGTCTGGTGGCTTTCCGGATAGCCTGTCAATGCCCTCGTGTTTCTGTACACGCAGGTTCTCGGACTGGAACTGGGCCGGCTCGACGCCGTCCGCGCCCGCCGGCCGAAACTTCTGCCGATCGTTCTGGCCGCCGAGGAAGTCCGCCGCGTCCTCGACGCCGTCGAAGGGGCGGAGGGCGTCTTTCGCCTCATGGCTGGCTTGCTCTACGGGGCGGGTCTGCGGCGACAGGAGTGCTGTCAGCTCCGCGTCCACGACCTCGATGCGCAGCGCGGGCAGATCGTCGTGCGCCACGGCAAGGGCGCCAAGGACCGCGTCGTCATGCTGCCGCGCTCCCTGCGGCCGGAACTGGAACGCCACCTCGCCCAGCGCTGCGCGCTGCACGAGCGCGACCTGGCGCGCGGCGTGGCCCGCGTGGCGCTGCCGAACGCCCTGGCGCGGAAATATCCGCGTGCTGCCCAGGAGTTCGGCTGGCAATTCGTCTTCGCCTCGCGGCAGTTGTCGCGCGACCCGCACACGGGGGACGTCGGCCGTCATCACGTCCACGAAGGCGCCCTGGCTGAAGCGCCATCACCCTGATTTTCCCCTGGATGACCTGACGGCGAAGAAGATCGAGGAGGTTCTGTTCTATTGGGGGAAACGTCCGCTCGATGCGAACGAGAAACGGTACTCACGGGATACCTGCAAGAATCAACTGATCCTGATACGAGCCTTCCTGCGCTGGCTTCACCGTTCGGACATGCAATGGAAACTGCCAGCCGACTACCTCTTTCCACGCATCAAGATCGAATGGTTGGCGTCCGAAGTCTCCGGGGAAGTCAAGAAACGCACGTTCACGATGAAAGAGGTCGGCGTTCTCTGGAAGCATGCGACACCGCTCGAACGTGCCTTCATCGCTCTGGGGATCAACTGCGGGTTCGGAGCGGGCGAAATTGGAACTCTCGCCGAGACAGAGACCAATGGAAGCGTCATCGAGCGACTGCGACACAAAACGAAAGTGTTTGGGGCGTGGTGGCTCCATCCGATCACTCGGGATGCTATTGCCTGGGCCAGGAAGCGGAAGGAAGTGTTGGGGTTTACTTCCGACTACTTGCTTGTCTCCGATTCCGGCAAGCCCTACTGTGCGGTCACGGCGGGCAACAACAACCAGAAGATCAGGAATTCATGGACCCGGCTGATGAAGCGAGTGGGACAGGACCATCCTAATTTTCCCAGGCTGTCCTTCGGGAAGCTGAGGAAAACGTCGGCAAGCTGGATGAGACGTGTCGGCGGCGGCGACATGGCGAGCATCTTCATTGCGCACGGCAAAGCGACCGGCGACAGCCTGCTCGATCTCTATGCAGACAGACAGTTCCGCAAGCTGTTCAAGTGCCAAAAACGAATCTGGAAGAAGCTGAAGCAAGTTCTGACGGGAACCTTTCCAGAGCCGAAGAAGCATAAGCCGACGAGTCACCGCCTTGAAGATGCCTTGAAGAAGCGGCTTCAGAAGTTGAAACGGCAAGGGTACAAGCTCACGAAAATTGCGGAAGTGGCAAACACCCCGTTGACGACAGTGCGGAGGATCGCATCTTCTCAAGTTC
The DNA here is from genome assembly GCA_038227745.1 of Gemmatales bacterium. Lineage (GTDB taxonomy): Bacteria > Planctomycetota > Planctomycetia > Gemmatales > Gemmataceae > DASPXY01. Next base: position 6,311 of record JBBRPS010000440.1, read on the forward strand.
TGGATTCCGATACGAACACGGCGAACAGGGACATGCAGGAGTGAAATCCCAGGGAGAAAACGGATTGTCTCCCCGGCGATTTTTACCGAGGGTGGGGAGAAAACGCAAGCAGGCGCCGCCGCGACCGCGCCCACCGTGCCGAAGTACACCCGTGGGGCGACACGCACGTACACCGAACACCGAGCTGCGCTTTGGCACAGCAGTTGCTTTCAATTAGTTAAGGAGAGTATTTCGCCTGGTCGCGGCTGGGCAGCGCCTGTCGGAAAATGCCGAAATGTATCCCACAACCCGTCGGACCTTTTTCGCCTTCAAGGCGGTCTACGATGCTTCACCGCACGGCAGTCGTCCGCCTCGTGGTGGCCGTCCTCGCAGGCCTCGCAACGGCCCCGGGAGCTTCCCTCCGGGCCCAGGGTCCGAAGCCGGCTGCGCCGGCAGGTGTGGTCGGCTCCGTCTCAAACGCTGCGACCGATCGTCCGGCTGTCCCACCTCCATGAACAGCGTCTTCTCCGTCAGCGGAACTCCTCAGCGGTCAGCCGCAGCCGCAGCGCCGGCATCCATTCATCGCACATGAGTCCTTGGTCCTTGGTCCATAGCCAGGGTTCGAGGCCATTTGTACAGTGGAGAAAGAGCACTCGCGCCCGCCAGCGCCCGGAAACAACCGCCGACGGCGCGGGGGCCAAGGACGAAGGACCAAGGATCAAGGACTCATGAAAGTCGGCATCGCAGGTTTTTCCGGCTCGGGCAAGAGCACCATGTTCCAGTGGCTGACCGGGGCGAAGCCGGACCCGGCGAAGAGCCAGCACGGCCAGCAGGGCGTGGCGAAGATCGCCGACGAACGCCTGACGTGGCTGTCGCAGCTCTTCAAGCCGAAGAAGACGACGCCGGCGACGCTGGAGTTCCTGGACACGCCGGGCCTGCTGGCGACCGAGCGGCGCGACAACCCACGGCGGCTGGGCATCCTGCGCGACGCCGGCGGGCTGCTCGTGGTGCTCGACGGCTACTCGGGCGGTGACCTGGCCGACGAGTTGCGCCGCTTCCGCGAGGAACTGCTGTTCGCCGACCTGGAGATCGTCACGGGTCGGGTCGGCCGGCTGGAGGACGGCCTGAAGAAGCCGCGCCCCACCAAGCAGAAGGAGGCAGACCAGCACGAGCTGGACCTGCTGCGCCGCGTCGTGGCGGCGCTGGAGCAGGGGCAGGGGGCGGCGACGGTCGGGCTGAAGGAGGACGAGGAGAAGGCGATTCGCAGCTTCCAGTTGCTGACGCTCAAGCCGGAGGTCGTACTGGTGAACATCGGCGACGGGCGGATCGGCCAGCCGCTGCCGTCCGCCCTACTGCAGCTCGCCCCGGGCGGCCTGCAGACGCCCGCCAAGTTGGAGCTGGAACTGGAGGAACTGTCTCCGGAAGACCGCCAGGTGTTCATGCAGGACCTGGGGCTGACGGGGTCGTCGCGCGACGAGGTGCTGCGGGCCATTTTCGCCGGCATGGCGCAGATCGTCTTTTTCACGGTCGGCGAGGACGAGTGCCGGGCGTGGAGCATTCCGAAGGGCGCGACCGCGGTGGCGGGCGCCGGGGAGATCCACACGGACCTGGCGCGCGGCTTCGTGCGCGGCGAGGTGGTGAGCTACGCGGACTTCCGACGCCTCGGTTCGATGAAGGAGGCGAAGACGCACGGCGTTTACCGGCTGGAGAGCAAGACGTATGTCGTGCAGGACGGCGACATCATGCACATCTTGAGTGGAAATTAACGCTTTTTCCAGGGCTTTTGAGAGTAAAGAGTTCCAAATAGCTACGTCGCCGAGAGGATTCCAAGAATTCCGTGATTTCCAGCGTTTTTTCTCCCTCCGCACGGTTTACCGTGCGGATTCCGTGCGGGGACGCATAAGCGGTTGTTGCTTCGAGGCAGCCCTTCGGCCTTTGCCGCCCGGCGGGTGCAACGAAAGTGCCGGCGACGAGGCTGCTGGTCCAGGCCGGAGGCGGCGGCGCAGGGCTTCGCCTACCTGAGCGGGGCCGACCAGGTGCTGCCCGAACACCTGGAGGTACTCGCCAGCGTGCTGTGGGACGACCCCACGGAGCAGCCCGAGAAGGTGGCGCAGGTCGTGGCGAAGGTCGCCAACCCGACCGGCATGCGCGTGAATCAGCTCCTGCTGGAGGCCGAGCAGAATCCTGTCGTCCACCGACGTCCGGCAGCTCGCCCAGGCGGCGACGGCGATGGCCAAGCTCCAGGAGATCGACAAGAAGCTGGCCGTCCTCAAGGGCAACGGCCGCCTGGAGCGGGCGCGCGTCTACGTCAAGGACCAGGTCCGGAAGATCAAGCTGGCGTCCATTGAGGCGATCTGACGGGGCGGCTGGCC
>JBBRPS010000441.1:0-8657 GCA_038227745.1 Gemmatales bacterium
ACCGGCCGGTTGGCAACCGGCCAGGCCAATACCGGCCGGTTGCCAACCGGCCCCACACAGAGCGCCACCATGCCTCGCCACGGGCCTACGCCCGCGGCGAACTGCTTTTCCCACTTGCCGTTGCGCCTCGTTTCTCGATAACGCCAGTGCGGACGCGAGAGGTCTGTGCATGGAAACCGCTGACGACCCGAGGGACGATCCCCGTGAACGAGACGAAACCCTACCAGGTGATCGGCACGCGCCCGATCCGCCACGATGGCGTTGACAAGGTCACCGGCCGCGCCGTCTACGGCGCCGACGTGCAGCTGCCCGGCCTCCTTCACGGCCGCATCCTGCGCAGCCCCTACGCCCACGCGCTCATCCGCAGCATCGACGTCAAGCCCGCCCTCGCCGTCCCCGGCGTCGCGGCGGTCGTCACCGCGCACGATCTGCCCGAACCGGGCAACCGCATCGCCGAACTCGGCGAGGGCGCCATCAACCTCCGCCACCTGAGCTGCAACACCCTCGCCCGCGACAAGGTGCTCTACAAGGGCCACGCCGTCGCCGCCGTCGCCGCCGTCAGCGCGCACGTCGCCGAGGAGGCCCTCGCCCTCATCAAAGTGGACTACCAGCCGCTGCACCCCGTCATCGACGTCCAGACCGCCATGCGCGACGGCGCCCCGATCCTGCACGAGGACCTCGTCACCGAGTCCCTCGCCGGCATGTCCGGCCCGAACGGCAACGGCAAACTGACCAACGTCGCCAAGCACTTCCAGTTCAAGCTCGGCGACCCCGCCCAGGGCTTCGCCGGCGCCGCCGTCGTCGTCGAGCGCAGCTTCAAGACGGCCACCGTCCACCAGGGCTACATCGAGCCGCACAATGCCACCGCTCAGTGGAACGCCGACGGCACCGTGACCGTCTGGTGCAGCACGCAGGGCGCCTTCACCGTCCGGGCACAGCTCGCCGAACTGCTCCAGCTGCCCATCTCGCGCATCAAGGTGGTGCCGACGGAGATCGGCGGCGGCTTCGGCGGCAAGATCCGCGTCTACCTCGAGCCCGTCGCCGCCGCCCTCAGCCGCAAGGCCGGCCGCCCGGTCAAGGTGCTGATGAACCGCGCCGAGGTCTTCGAGGGCACCGGCCCGACGCCGGGATCCTTCCTCCGCGTCAAGATGGGGGCCGACAAGGGCGGCCGCCTGACCGCCGCCGAGGCCTACCTGGCCTACGAGGCCGGCGCCTTCCCCGGCTCGCCCGTCGGGGCCGGCGCCATGTGCGTCTTTGCCTGTTACGACATCCCCAATGTGTTCATCGATGGCTACGACGTCGTCGTCAACAAGCCGGCGACATCGGCGTACCGCGCCCCCGGCGCCACCAACGCCGCCTTCGCCGTCGAGAGCGTCGTGGATGAGATCTGCGAACGGCTGCAACTCGACCCGCTCGACTTCCGCCTCGAGAACGCCGCCCGCGAGGGGACGCGCCGTGCCGACGGCCCCGTCAACCCGCGCATCGGCATGGTCGAGACGGTCGAGGCAGCGAAGGCCCACCCGCACTACAACGCGCCGCTGCAAGGGCCGAACCGCGGCCGCGGCGTCGCGTCCGGCTTCTGGTTCAACATCGGCCTGAAGTCGAGCGCCACGGTCAGCGTCAACGCGGACGGCACGGTCAACCTGGTCGAGGGTTCGACGGACATCGGCGGTACGCGCACCTCGCTCGCGATGCAGCTCGCCGAGGTGCTGGGCCTGCGCGCCGAGGACGTCCGCCCCGTCGTCGGCGACACGGACATGGTCGGCTACACGGACGTGACCGGCGGCAGTCGCGTCACCTTCGCGACGGGCTGGGCGGTCTACGAGGCGGGCCAGGACATCAAACGGCAGCTGAGCGCCCGCGCCGCGCAGATCTGGGACGTCAAGCCCGAGGACGTGAGTTATGACGGCGGCGTGCTGACGTGCCGCACCGACCCGGCGAAGCGTTTTACCTTCAAGGAGTTGGCCGGCAAGCTGCACGCGACCGGCGGTACGATCGTCGGCCAGGCGAGCGTCGATCCGCCGGGGGCCGGCGGCGCCTTCGCGACGCACATCGTTGACGTCGAGGTGGACCCCGACACGGGCAAGGTGACGATCCTGCGCTACACCGCGGTGCAGGATTGCGGGCGGGCGATCCACCCGAGTTACGTCGAGGGGCAGATCCAGGGCGGCGCGGTCCAGGGCATCGGTTGGGCGCTGAACGAGGAGTACGTCTACAACGACAAGGGCGTGATGACGAACGCCAGCTTCCTCGACTACCGCATGCCGACGAGCCTCGACCTGCCGATGATCGACGCGGTGATCGTCGAGGTGCCGAACCCGGGCCACCCGTACGGGGTGCGTGGCGTGGGCGAGGTGCCGATCGTGCCGCCGCCGGGCGCGATCGCCAACGCGATCTACCGTGCGGTCGGCGTGCGGATGCCCGAACTACCGATGTCGCCGGGGCGGGTGCTGCGCGAGGTGCTGACCTCGAAACGCTGACGAGGTGATACAAGCCCGACGCGCCAGCGAGGGGTTCCCTCGCTGGCGCGTCGGGCTTGTGTCGGCGGCGAAGCGGGGGATACACAAGCCCGACGCGCGAGCGAGGGGCCTCCTCGCTGGCGCGTCGGGCTTGTGTCCCTCCCCCATCCAGTCCGAAAGAAACCTACAATTCCATGGCGCAGGAACAGGTGCCCTCAGTCACCGTCTGGATCCCGTCGCTGCTGCGTGACCTGACCGGCGGCCGGGAGACGGTGCGCGTCGCGGGGCGAACGGTGCGCCAGGTCATCGACGCCCTGGAGGGACTCTATCCCGGCCTGCGCGACCGTCTGTGCCGAGACGACGGACTGAGGCCCGGCATCGCCGTCGCCGTGGACACGCAACTCGCCCCGCTTGGTCTGCTCCAACCCGTCCGCGAGAACAGTGAGGTGCATTTCCTGCCCGCGGTGAGCGGTGGGGGTGGCTGACAGGGATCAGTGTACCTTGATGACGACTGCGGTGATGTCGTCCACCTGGGGCAGGTTGTGCGAGAAGGCGCGGACGGCGTGGTAGATGTTCGCCACGATCTGCTGGGGCGGGTCGGCGCGGTACAGGCGGACGAGGTCGAAGACGCGCTGCGTGCCGAACGGCGTGTTGTCCGGCGAGCGCGCCTCCACGACGCCATCGGTCAGCAGCACGACGAGGTCGCCGGAGACCAGCCGCACCGACTCGCCCGCCGGGAAGTCGCAGTCCGGCAGGACACCGAGCGGGATGGCCGTGCTGCCGAGCTGGTGCTTCACCAGGCCGAGCGCGTCGAGGACGTAGCCCGCGGGGTGGCCGGCGTTGGCGTAGACCAGCGTCCGGCTCAGCGGGTGCAGCCGCGCCAGCAGCATCGTTATGAAGCGGTCGTTGCCGACGTCGGCGCTCAGGACGCGGTTGGCCAGGCGGAGGATGTCGGCGACATCGGTGCGGGTCTGCGCCAGGGCGCGCAGGTAGGCGCGGGCGGACGCCATCACCAGGGCCGGCCCGAAGCCGTGGCCCGTCACGTCGGCCACCACCACGCCGACGCCGCCGTCGGCCATGGGGATGTAGTCGAAGTAGTCGCCGCCGGTCGCCTCGGCGGGGAAGGAGGCGCCGGCGATCTCCAGGCCCGGCAGGCGCGGGGCGGCGGCGGGGAAGAGGCGCTGCTGGATCTCGCGGGCGGCGCGGAGTTGCTCGTGCGTCTCGCGCAGGGCGCGCTCGGCGACGCGGCGGCGGTAGCGCTCGATGGCGTAGCTCAGCGACCGCGCCAGCAGGTTGCTGTTGACGTACCCCTTGACCAGGTAGTCCTCCGCCCCTTCCTGCACCGCCTTGACGGCGAGCACCTCGTCGTTGAACCCCGTCAGGACGACGACCGGCACCCCCGGCGCCTCGGCGTGCAGGCGGACGAACGTCTCCAGGCCGCGCGAGTCGGGCAGGGACAGGTCGAGCAGGACGACGTCAACGCCGCCGCGGGCCAGGCGCTCCAGCCCGGCGGCGAAGCGGTCGGCGAACTCCACGTGGAAGGAAAGGCCCTCGACCTCGTTCAGGTATTCCTGGATGAGGCGGGCGTCGCCGCGGTTGTCTTCGATGAGGAGGACGTTGACGTGCCGTACCGCCTTGCCGCGCGCCACCGGAGCTTCCTTGCGTGGGGGCGGCCCGGGCTGGTGGCTGAAGAACGGGAACGGGGTGATCTCTTCATTCGAGTCTGGGCTACTCATGGGGCCTCCCTAGTGAACACCGCGTGGACCGTCCTGATCGTCATGCTATCACAAACCGTCCGCGGCGCATCCGATTCTTCCCCCTTCACCCCCGCTTCGGGAGAGAGGAGAGAAGTCAAAATGAACAGATTCAGTCGTCCGTCCGCAGTGCTCCGTGTTCTCCCTCCCGCGCGTCGGGCAGCGTGAAGAAAAAGGCGCTGCCCTTGCCCACCTCCGAACTTACCCAGATACGGCCGCCGTGCCGTTCGACGATGCGCTTGCAGACCGCCAGGCCAATGCCGGTGCCGGGGTACTCCGCTGCCGGGTGCAGTCGCTCGAAGACGCCGAAGACGCGCTCGCGGTCGCCCTCCGGGATGCCGATGCCGTTGTCCCGCACCGCGAACAGCCACTCGCCGTTGCGCCGCTCGGCGGCCACCTCGACCCGCGGCGGCGCGGCGCCGCGGAACTTGATGGCGTTGGCGAGCAGGTTCTGCGCCAGCTGCCCAACCTGGGACTCGTCGGCCAGTACGACCGGCAGCGGGCCGCGCGTCACCACCGCCCCGGACTCCTCGACCCGCCCCGCCAGGTCGGTGGCGGCCCGGTCGAAGGCGGCGCCACTATCGACGGGGACGAACTGCCGGCCGCGAGTACCGACGCGCGCGTAGGCGAGCAGGTCCTGGATCAGTTTTTCCATCCGCGCCGCGCCGTCCACGGCGAAGCCGATGAACTCGTCGGCGGCGCTGTCGAGCTTGCCGCGGTAGCGGCGCTGGAGGAGTTCGCAAAACTTCGCGACCATCCGGCACGGCTCCTGCAAGTCGTGCGAGACGACGTGGGCGAATTGCTGCAGGTCCTCGTTCGACCGGCCCAGTTCCGCCGCCGTGCGCGCCAGGTTGTCCTCGGCCTGCTTCCGTTCGCTGATGTCGCGCGAGATACCGAAGATGCCGCTGACGTTCCCCTGGCCGTCGCGGTAGGGGCACTTGGTGGACAGGAAGGTGCGCGTGACGCCGGCCGCCGTGCCCACGTCGTCGAAATCCAGGGGGTGCCCGCGCCGCAAGACTTCGCGGTCGTTGTCCATGATCGCCCGGGCGGTGTCGGGGGAGAACAGCTCCGTATCGTCCTTGCCGACGACGTTCTCGACGGTGGTGCCGAGGAAGCGGGCGCCGGCCGGGTTGATCATGAGGTAACGGCCGGCGAGGTCCTTGACGTAGATGGCGTCCGTGGTGCCCTCGGCGATGGCCCGGAGCAGGGCATGGCTATGTTGCAGGGCCCCCTCCGAGCGGCGGCGCTCCAGGAACTCGCCGATCTGGCTGCCGAGGGCCGCGAACATCGGCCGCAGGTCGTCGTCGGGGCCGCGGCCCTCGCCGTTGAAGAACGCGATGACGCCGAGGACACGGCCCTGCGACTCGATGGGGAAGCCGAAGCCCGACCGCAGCCCGGCCGCCCGCGCCGCGCGCCCGAGTCCCTCGTCCTGCCCCAGGTCGGAATCGCAGACGGTCTCCCGGGCGACCCACACCCTGCCGGGGAGGCCCTCGCCCCGCGCGTACACGGCCGCGCGGGCGGCCGCCTCGAACGCGCCGACGTCCCAGCCGGGCGCGCGCCAGAAGTCGAGGCAGCGGAGGCCGCCGCCGACCTCGTCCACGACCCAGGCGGCCCCGACCTGCCAGCCCCGGGTGGCGCCGATGGCCTCAAGGAGGCGGGGCGCGGCGTCGGCGACCGTCGCCGACTCGGTGAGGACGCGCGTCACGGCGTACTGGACGGCCAGGCGCTGCTCGGCCTGCTTGCGTGCGGTGACGTCCCGGAAGGCGGCAACCCCGCCGTGCGGCGTCCCCGCGCCGTCACAGAGAGGGGCCGCCTTGGAGCTCTCGAGGTGGCGGGCGTACGCCTGCAGGTCCTGCAGGGCGACCGCCAGCCGGGCCTCCTGTTCGCGGACTACCTGCTCGCGCAGCCGAAGGGTCTGCTCCTGGGGAGCGGCGCCCTGGGGCGGCGGGAGTTCCGACCGCGTGCCGACGTCCTCGTTCGTCATGGTCGCTCCTCACCCTCCCGCGCCGGCCGCTCGCGGCGCCGGGCGGAGGGAGGTTCGACGGGGGAACCGGGCTGTCTCGTCGCGAAAAGGCCACACTGGCACGACCGCGGCCCCACGCTATCCGGAGGCGTCCGAGAGGGGGTTGCCGGGCCGTGGGCGGCCGCCACGGTGGCAAGGGACACAGGGCGTGGAGAGGTAATCGATTATCCCACAAGTCGCCGGCGGGTCAAGAGCCGGAAGGCAGAAGGCAGTAGGCAGTGAACAAGCCCACGGGTGGCAACCCGTGGGCTTTGCTGCCTTCTGCTTACTGCCTACTGCCTACTGCCTACTCTCTACTCCCTCCCCCTGTTACAATAGTCCTTTGTCCCGCCCCGCCCCGCCAACCCACCCGGAGGCCTCCCATGTCCCAACCCGGCAACGTCCCCGCCCCCGAAGCGCAGGCGGTCCGCGACCTCGCCGCCGCCTACGAGAAGATGACCGAGCAGATCGGCCGCGTCATCGTCGGCCAGAAGCAGGTCATCGAGCAGCTCCTCATGGCCCTGTTCAGCCGCGGCCACTGCCTCCTGGTCGGCGTGCCCGGCCTGGCCAAAACGCTGCTCGTCAGCACCGTCTCGAAGATCCTCCACCTGTCGTTCAAGCGCATCCAGTTCACGCCCGACCTGATGCCCGCCGACATCACCGGCACCGACATCCTTCAGGACGACCCGGAGACCGGCCGCCGCAAGTTCGTCTTCCTGCCCGGGCCGATCTTCGCCAACATGATCCTCGCCGACGAGATCAACCGCACGCCGCCCAAGACCCAGGCCGCCCTGCTGGAGGCGATGCAGGAGCACCACGTCACCGCGGGCTCCCAGACTTACCACCTGCCCGAGCCGTTCTTCGTGCTGGCGACGCAGAACCCGATCGAGCAGGAGGGGACGTATCCGCTGCCGGAGGCGCAGCTCGACCGCTTCATGTTCAACATCATCGTCGGCTACCCCAGCCGCGACGAGGAACTGGCGATCATGAAGCAGACGACCAGCACCTACAAGCCGCAGCTGGAGGCGGTGCTGTCCGGCGAGCAGATCCTGCAGTTGCAGGAGGTGGTGCGGCAGGTGGTGGTGGCCGAGCACGTCTTCGCGTACGCCGCGGACCTGGTGCGGGCGACACGGCCGCGCGACCCCGGCGTGCCGAAGTTCATCAAGGACATGCTCTCGTGGGGGGCCGGCCCGCGCGCCAGCCAGTACCTGATCCTGGGCGGCAAGTCCCGCGCCATCCTGCACGGCCGGCTGCACGTGACCACCGACGACATCAAGGAGGTCGCGTATCCGGTACTGCGCCACCGCCTGGTCACGACCTTCAACGCCGACGCCGAGGGCGTCACCACGGACGACATCATCGCGCGGCTGATCAAGGAGGTACCGCTGCCGCAGGAAGAGGCCGCCGCCCGGCTGAAGCGCGCGTGATGGAATGAGGTCGCTGTCGGTCCGCCCGGGGTTCCGAAGACTCCACCCCGGGCGGACGAGCCCAACGGATCCCCACCATGTCAGCTTCTCCGATCACCTTCGACCCGACGTCTCTCGCGAAGTACGGCCGCCTGACCATGGTGGCGCGCACCATCGTCGAGGGCTTCCTCAACGGCGTCCACAAGAGCCCGTACAAGGGCTTCAGCGTCGAGTTCGCCGAGCACCGCCAGTACTACCCCGGCGACGAGATCCGCCACATCGACTGGCGTGCCTACGGCAAGACCGACCGCTACTACATCAAGGAGTACGAAGAGGAGACGAACCTCAAGGCGCACCTGCTCGTGGACGCCAGCGGCAGCATGGGCTACCGCGGCAGCGGCCCGAGCAAGTTCGAGTACGCCCAGTACGTCGCCGCGTCGCTGTCCTACCTGATGCTGCACCAGCTCGACGCGGTCGGCCTGACGCTGCACGACACGAAGGTGCGCGCGATGCTTCCTCCCAGGGCCAGCTCGAAGCACCTGCTGCAGCTGATCAACGCGCTGGAGAAGAGCGCGCCGGGCGGCGAGACGACGATGGCGCCGATCTGGCACGAGCTGGCCGGGCAGATCAAGCGGCGCGGGCTGGTCATAATCCTCTCGGACTGCTTCGACCAGATCGGGCCGCTGATGAACGCCCTGCGCCACTTCCGCCACCGCGGCCACGAGGTGCTGCTGTTCCACATCCTGGCGCCCGAGGAGATCGAGTTCCCGTTCAAGAAGTGGACGCAGTTCCGCAACCTGGAGGTCGCCGGCCACAAGCTGCTCGTCGATCCGCAAAAGCTGCGGAAGGAGTATCTCAAGAACTTTCAGGCCTTCTGCCAGCAACTCCGCAACCAGGCCGGGCAGATGCAGATCGACTACCACCTGATGCGCACCGATCAGCCGGTCGAGCATGCGCTGGGGATCTATCTCACGAAGCGGCAGACGCGCAAATAGGCCCCGTTTAGCCGCGAGCCTCGGGCGAGCGCGCTGTCCCG
>JBBRPS010000442.1:0-8642 GCA_038227745.1 Gemmatales bacterium
GGTTGTCTGCCGGCCATGCCCGGCGCAAGTCGCAAACGACGATTCTGGAGAAAAATCTTGACAGGCAGCATGAAATTGCTTGACAAGCTCATCGAACTGTCATAATGATGGGAGTTAAGGTACTCGTCCCCCCAGTTGTGTCCAGACAGCCAGGAAGATGTCCCGTCCCCGTACTCGCACCGGGGGGGATGTTGCCCCACCTCCCTCGCCGTCCGACCGAGTTCGGAGCATGGACGGGTTCTGCTCTCTTTTTTCTCACTCTTCCTGTTTTCCGGAGGCCGACCATGCCGCTGTTGAAAGTGATCCGGCGATGGCGAGGGTTCACGCTGATTGAGCTGCTGGTGGTGATCGCCATCATCGCCATCCTCATCGGCCTGCTCCTGCCCGCCGTCCAGAAGGTGCGCGAGGCCGCCGCTCGCACCCAGTGTACCAACAACCTCAAACAGCTGTCGCTCGCCGTGGTCAACGCCGCGGACACGAACAGAGGTTCGCTGCCCCCGGGCATCGGCCTCTATCCGAGCAAGGGGAGACAGGTGGCCAACAACGGCAACGGTGGCATCCTCTTCCACCTGCTGCCTTTCATCGAACAGTCGCCCCTGTACAAGAGTTCTTTGAGGAACCCCGACCCGGATGGCCGCAACGGCAACAACCCCACGTACTCGCAATGGACCAACCTGGTCCAGAATTCCGTCCTCTCGACTTTCCAGTGTCCTTCGGATCCCACGAGAGAGTGTACCGCTTCCTTCGCTTCCCGGACGAGTTATAGCCACAACGGGCAAATCTTCCGGCATAACTACAACTGGGGAAACGTCGGCCTACTGCGCTACCCGACCAGCATCGGCGACGGGACCTCCAATACCGCGTTCTTCGCGGACGGCGGGAGGCTCATGCAGGGGGGGAGTTACAACGACCGCTACTGGCCGGACTGGGGCGGCGTCAGCTACTCCAACGACGTAGGGGACCCGACGGGCCCCGGGGCCTTGCCGCAGAGCATCGGGCGGGTCGATGTCAACGGCGTCGCGCAGGACTGCAGCGGCGGCAAGAACAACTGCGACGGTGGTAGGCCGGCCTCGCCGCATACCGGCGTCATCGTCGTCGGCATGGCGGACGGCTCGGTGAAGACCGCCTCCGTTAGCCTCAGCGGGATCGTCTGGTGGGCGGCCTGGACCCCCGCCTCCAACGACATGTTCCCCGGCTTCGATTGAGCCGTTCCCCGGTTTCATCCGGTGCTCGTGGCTTGCTTTCTCTTCCCTCTTCCTCCGAGAAGAGGGGAAGAGAAGGCAAGCTGCCCCGGCTTTCGTGTCTGTTCCGGTTCCCCCTTTCCAAAAAGCTTGTCGGCCACGGCTGCCAGGCTTCCTTCCTACTCATGCCACCCACGATGAAGCAAACTCGATCGCAGGCTTCCCTGCTCCTCGGCCTCTCTTTCCTGCTCCTCGCCCTGTCGGGCTGCGGCGGCGGGGGTCAGTTCGCCAAGGTGTCGGGAAAAGTCACCCTCAAAGACAAGCTCGTCCCCGGCGGAACGGTCATCTTTGCCAATCAGGACTTTTCAAAGGTCGAACGGGTGCCGATCCAGCCCGACGGGACCTACTCCTCTTCCCGGGTGCCCTATGGGGACCTGAAGATCGGGGTCGAACCGGCCCAGAAGGGCGCCGCCTCTCTCATGCCGAAAGGCGCCAATATGCCCAAGATCGCCGAAGGCGGCCCGGCTGACGTCTACGCGAAGAAGCAGGGCGCTTACGTCAACATCCCCACAGTCTACCGCGACCCCAAGACCTCCCCGCTCAAGGTTACCATTGATAGTCCCGAGAAGACCCTGGATCTGCCCTTGACCCCTTGAAGTTACGGGGGCGGCGAGCGGGGGGCAGCGCCCGCTTGCCGTCCCATCCGAGTGGCCACCTCATGGAATAGTCCACCCGTTGCACCGGGTGGGCTTATCGTCAGCCGATCGTCTCCAGGATTTGCGGCTGCGCGGGCGGCAGCGCCTCCTCAATGACATACGCCTGCCCGAGCATGTCCAGAGCGGCCCGCAGACGCGCGGTATCGCGATAATGGACCTCTGCAATTGGCTCCCCGGCACTGACGTGCTCACCGCGTGTCACTTTCAGGACGGCCCCGACGCCCGGATCGACCGCGTCCTCGGCACGGTCGCGCCCGGCCCCCAGGAGCATTGTCGCCCGGCCCACCAGCTCCGCGTCGAGGTGCGCGACGTACCCGGCCCGGGGGGCGCGCATCAGCACCTGCCGCGGCGCCGCGGGCAGGAGGCAGTAGTCCTCGACGACGCGCGGGTCGCCACCCTGCTGCGCGACGATCGCGCGGAACTTCTCCAGCCCGCGCCCGGAAACCAGGGCGTCGCGCACCTTCGCTTCCGCTTCCACCTCGGTCGGCGCGAGGCCCGCGAGGAGCAGCATCCGCGCCGCGAGGGTGACCGACAGCGCCTCCAGGTCCGGCGGCCCCTTGCCCTTGAGCGTCTCCAGGCTCTCGATCACCTCGAGGGCGTTGCCGACGGCCCGGCCAAGAGGCACGTCCATCGCCGTCACCAGCGCCACCGTCTTCACGCCGTTCGCGTTCCCGGTCGCCACCAGCGACTGCGCCAGCTTGCGCGCGTCGTCGCGCGTCTTCATGAAGGCGCCGCGGCCGCACTTCACGTCCATCACCAGGGCGCCGATGCCCTCGGCAATCTTCTTGCTCAGGATTGACGCCGTGATCAGCGGGATGCTCTCGACGGTCGCGGTCACGTCGCGCAGGGCGTACAGCTTGCGGTCGGCCGGCGCCACCTCGTCCGTCTGGCCGATGAGGGCGCAGCCGACCTTCGCCAGGGCGGTGCGGAACTCGGGGAGCGCCAGGCGGACGCGGAAGCCGGGAATGGACTCCAATTTGTCGAGGGTGCCGCCGGTGTGGCCGAGGCCGCGCCCGGACATCATCGGCACGACGGCGCCGCACGCCGCGGCCAGCGGAGCCACGACCAACGAGGTCTTGTCACCAACACCGCCGGTGCTGTGCTTGTCCACCTTGACGCCGGGGAGGTCCGACAGGTCGAGCCGCACGCCGGAGTGGACCATGGCGCGCGTCAGGCACGCGGTCTCCTCGGGACTCATGCCGCGCAGCACGACCGCCATGAGCAGGGCCGACACCTGGTAGTCGGGCCAGGCGCCGGAGGTGGCACCGGCGACGAACGCCTCGATCTCGGCCGGGTCGAGCGCCTGACCGTCGCGTTTCTTGCGGATGATATCGACGGCACGCACGGGATGTCCCCGGGATAGGGCCTTGCAATCCGGGACCGTGTCCACGATACTGCTTTCAGATATTGCAGCGATGGAACCTCGTCCCAATGAAGTAGCGGGTTTGTAGCCGTCCGTCCACGCAGCGGGGCTTCCGATGGACCCTCCTCTTCGCCGCATTCACTCGGACAAGACGCTTCAGTCGGGATCGAACCGCTTCTCTCTCGACTACTGGCGGAAACAGTCCACGGCGGACATCATCGCCTCTCTCCAGCCAGGAACCTCGGAAGCGCTCCGCGTCAGGGACGACGGGAGAATCGTGAACGGCAACACACGCATTAAAGTCCTCGACGATCGCGGCTATGATATCAATAGCCTGCCCCGTGAGCCCTTTCCTTGAAGGAGCCTGAAAGTATGCGAAACGGCAAGGACCCCATTGACCTGTTCAGCGGCTATGCGCCGGAGGAGAAGGCGAACTTTCTGCTCCGCATGGCCCACGAGCTGACGATCCTGGCCCGTGACACCTACGAAGTCGGCACCGAGGGGATAACCCACCCCGGGCGATTCCGGACGATCAACGAGATTCAGCACCGCCTCACGAGTTTCCTGATTGCCTTGCGGGGCAACGACGCCCGCCGCTATCCCGACGACATCCTGATTCGGCTCCTCCTCGAACACGACGAGGATGCGGAGCTGCAGCGCCAGCTGCGGCGCGCTTTCGACCGCACCGCTTCCCAGGTCACGGTTTGCCGGTGACCGCACCGCAGTCGTTCAGGTGGCGGCGGCCTCCGCCCCCCGTTCCCTACCCTCATCCCGCCGCGCCGGTACAATGACCCTCGTAGCGTAATCGTGAATTCGTATCTTGAGGGTCTGTCATGCCGTTCAAGGCACTGGGCCTGCACCCACCGTTGGTGCAGGCCACCAAAGAAATGGGGTACGTCGAGCCGACGCCCGTCCAGGCCGAGGCCATCCCCCTCGTCCTCGCCGGCCGCGACCTGATCGCCACTGCCCAGACGGGCACCGGCAAGACGGCCGCCTTCCTGCTGCCCATCCTCCATCGCCTCCTTGACCTGCCGCCCGGCTCGTCCCAGGCACTCATCGTCACGCCCACGCGCGAGCTGGCGCAGCAGATCGACGACGTCTTCGTCGGCCTGGCCTACCACACCAAGCTGCGGCACGGCACCCTCGTCGGCGGCACGCCGATGGGGCCGCAGGAGAAGGCGCTGCGGGCCGGCGTCGAGGTGCTCATCGCCACGCCCGGCCGCCTCCTCGACCACATGCGCCAGAACCAGGCGCGCTTCGATCACATCCACACCCTCGTCCTCGACGAGGGCGACCGCATGTTCGACATGGGCTTCCTGCCCGACCTCAAGCGCATCGTCGCCCGCCTGCCGGGGCGCAAGCAGACGATGCTGTTCTCCGCCACCATGCCGCCGGTCATCGCCAAGCTGGCGCGCGAGATCCTGCGCGATCCGGCGATGGTGCAGATTGGCCTCCGCAGCGCCCCCGCCGTGGGCATCACCCAGGCGGCCTACCCCGTCGCCGAGCACCTCAAGACGGCTCTGCTGCGGCACCTGCTGCGCCACACCGAGATGCCCTCCGTCCTGGTGTTCACGCGCACCAAGGTCGGGGCGCGGCGGCTGGCGCGGTCGATCGCCGTCGACGGCTTCAAGGTGGCCGAGCTGCACAGCAACCTGACCCAGCCGCAGCGCGACCGGGCGATGGACGGCTTCCGGCGCGGCGACTTCCAGGTGCTGGTCGCGACGAACATCGCCGCCCGCGGCCTCGACGTCGAGCACATCACGCACGTCATCAGCTTCGACGTGCCGCCGGTGCCCGACGATTACATCCACCGCATTGGCCGGACCGGCCGCGCCGAGGCCGAGGGCGATGCGTTCGTGCTGGTCTCCCCCATGGAGGAGAAGTCGCTGACCCGCATCGAGCGGCAGATCGGCGCACGGCTGCCGCGCGTCACCCTGCCGGACTTCGATTACAACCAGGCCGCGACCGAGCGCGCGGGCCAGGGGCGGCGGCACTCCAACGGGCGGCCGTCGGCGGGGTCGTCGCGGCCCCCGCGCGGCGACGGCGCGGCGAAGGCAGGCGGGGCGGAGGGCGGCGACCGCCGGCGCTCGCGCCGCCGCGGGGGTTCGGGCGGAGGCCGCGGGGGAAAGTCTTGAAGTGTCGCTGGCGGCGCCGTAGACAAGTCGCCTGCCGTCATGGATCATCTGGGATCGTTCGCAGGAGATTCGCTAATGTCGTCACGCTGGTTGGCCGGGGTTGCCTTGCTGCTCGGGCTGCTGGGTCTCGTCTCCGCTTACCCCCTGATCGCGCAGGGACTGAAGGACGGCGGGAAAGCACCCGGCAAGGCGCCGCAATGGATCTGGCTCGGGGACAAGGCCCGCGCCAAACAAACCGTCTACTTCCGCAAGGAGATCGTCCTCGAGCACCGCGTCAGCGAGGCCAGGCTGTACGCGACCTGCGACAACCAGATGACGGTCTTCCTCAACGGCAAGGAGATCGCCGCGAGCGACAGCTGGGAGTCCCCGGTCTTCCGCGACGTGACCCGCCTGCTGCGCTCGCCGAAGAAGGGCGCGGGCGCGGCCCGCAACGTGATCGCGGTCAAGGCGCACAACACCGAGGGCCCCGCGGGGCTGGTGCTGCGCCTCGTCCTCGACTCGCCCAAGAAGCAGACGGTGATCGTCACCGACGGCAGCTGGCGCGCCGCGGAGAAGGCGGCGAAGGGCTGGATGGGCGCCGGCTTCGACGACTCGCAATGGGCCGCGGCCACCGTGGTCGCCGACCTGGGCGCTGCCCCCTGGGCGAAGATCACCGCGGCGTCCCTCGACCGGGCCGGCAAGTGGAAGCGGCCCACCGCCACGCCGATCGACCTCATCAAGGTCAAGAAGGATTTCAAGGTCGAGCTGCTCTACTCGGTGCCGCGCGAGACCCAGGGCTCATGGGTCAGCCTGTGCGTCGATCCGAAGGGCCGCCTCATCACCTCCAACCAGTACGGCAAGCTCTACCGCATCACGCCGCCGGCGCTCGGCGGCAGCCCGGAAGACACGAAGGTCGAGGAGCTGCCCGTCGATCTCGGCGAGGCGCAGGGCCTGCTCTGGGCCAACGACTGCCTGTACGTCGTGGTCAATCGCGGCAGCAAGTACGAGAGCGGACTGTGGCGCGTCCGCTCCTCGAAAAACGACGACGTCCTCGACAGCAAGGAAAAACTCCGCAGCATCGACGGCTCCGGCGAGCACGGTCCGCACGCGGTGCTGCTCGGCCCGGACCGCCGTTCGCTCTACGTGCTGTGCGGCAACCACACGCGGCCGATGAAGCTCAGCGGCTCGCTGGTGCCGCCGGTCTGGGGCGAGGACTCGCTGGTCCCGCGCCTGTGGGACGCGGGCGGCCATGCGGTCGGCATCCTCGCCCCGGCGGGCTGCGTCTACAAGACCGACCTCGACGGCAAGGACTGGGTCCTCGTGTCGATGGGCTACCGCAACGCCTACGACGCCGCCTTCAACCGCGCCGGCGATTTATTCGTCTACGATTCGGACATGGAATGGGACATCAACCTGCCGTGGTATCGGCCGACGCGGCTGTGCCACGCGGTCCCCGGCAGCGAGTTCGGCTGGCGCGGCGGCACCGGCAAGATGTACGAGTACCACCCCGACAACCTGCCGCCCGTGGTCAACGTCGGCCCCGGCAGCCCGACCGGCATGGTCTTCGGCTACGGCGCGAAGTTCCCCGCGAAGTACCAGGACGCCCTGTTCATGTGCGACTGGAGCTACGGCAAGCTCTACGCGGTCCATCTCAAGGCGCACGGTGCGACCTACACCGGCGACCTGGAGGAGTTCCTGAACGGCTCGCCGCTGCCCCTGACGGACATCGTCGTCAGCCCGAAGGACGGCGCGCTGTACTTCGCCATCGGCGGCCGTAACACGCTCTCGGGCCTGTACCGCGTCACCTACACCGGCACCGAATCGACGGCGCCGGCGAAGGGCGACCGGACCGAGACGCCGCAGCAGGCCGAGCGCAAGAAGCTCGAGACCTTCTACGGCCGGCAGGACCCGAAGGCCGCCCTGACGGCCTGGCCGTACCTCGGCAGCGACGACCGCTTCCTGCGCTTCGCCGCCCGCACCGTGCTGGAGTTCCAGGAGCCGAAGACGTGGCAGGAGAAGGCCCTCACGGAGACGAACCCCGTCGCGCTGACGGACGCTCTGCTCGGCCTGGCCCGCGTCGGCGACAAGGTTTTGGAGCCGCGCCTGCTGGAGGCGCTGGGCCGCGTGGACTGGGCGAAGTTGACGCCGCCTCAGAAGATCGACTATCTGCGCGCCTATCAGCTCACGTTCCTCCGCATGGGTCCGCCGGACGCCGCGGGCAAGGAGCGCGTCGGCAAACGGCTTGACGCCTTCTACCCCGGCCGTAACCGCGAGGTGAACGTCGAGCTGTGCAAGCTGATCGCGTACCTCGAAGTACACGGCGGCATCGCCAAGACGCTGGCGCTGATGCAGAAGGCGCCGACGCAGGAGGAGCAAATCGAGTACGCCCTGGCGCTGCGGACGGTCAAGACAGGCTGGACGAAGAAGCAGCACGAGGAGTATTTCAACTGGTTCCACAAGGCGGCGGGCTACCGCGGCGGCCACAGCTTCCACGGCTTCCTGCGCAACATCCGCACCGACGCGGTCAAGTCCCTGGCGCCGGAGGCGCGGGCCGAATTGAAGGACGTGCTGGCGAAGGAGCCGCGGCCGGTCGATCCGAAGTTCACGTTCAAGCAGCGGCCGTTCGTGAAGAAGTGGACGGTGGAGGAGCTGGTGCCGGTCGTGGAGAAAGGGCTGAAGGGCCGCGACTTCAACCGCGGTCACAACCTGTTCGGCGAGGCGAAGTGCTTCGCGTGCCACCGCTTCAACAACGAAGGCGGCGGCACCGGGCCGGACCTGACCATCGTCTCGGGTCGGTTCGGCGCCCGCGACTTGCTGGATTCGATCATCGAGCCGAGCAAGGTCGTGAGCGATCAGTACGCGGCGATCGTGGTGACGCTCGGGGACGGCCGGCTCGTGACGGGGCGGATCGTCAACCTGGCAGGCGACGGCATCACGATCAACACGGACATGCTCGACCCGAACAAGCTCGTCACCGTGCGCCGCAGCGAGATCGATTCGATCGCGCCGTCGAAGATTTCGATGATGCCGGAGGGGCTGATCGACACGCTGACGCGCGACGAGATCCTGGACCTGGTGGCGTACCTGTACTCGCGCGGCGACCGCAACCACAAGATGTTCCGCCGCGAATCGTAGACGACTCGCTCCGCGAGTCGCTCCTGGTTGGGTTCCGCCGCTGCCCTGCCAGAAGCGACTCGCGGAGCGAGTCGTCTACGATCCCCGAACCGGCGTTGTTTCACCTTCCTCACCGCGGCGCCTTCCCGCACAC
>JBBRPS010000443.1:0-8611 GCA_038227745.1 Gemmatales bacterium
CCACCGGATGTGGGGCAAGTTGTCAACTTGCCATTGTTCCCGGCAAGTTGTCAACTTGCCATTGTTCCCGGCAAGTTGTCAACTTGCCATTGTTCCCGGCAAGTTGACAACTTGCCATTTTCCCCGGCAAGTTGACAACTTGCCCCACGTCCATTTAGGCGCTTTTATGGCCCGTCGGCGCCGCGGCCTCTTCCTTCAGTCCGGCCAGGGTCTGCTTGAGGCGGTTGTGCCCGTCCGCGGCCGCCCGCACCAGGTGATCGCCCGACCCCGTCAGCGCCGCCTCGACCAGCTCGCGCTGCTCGCGCAGGTGGATCTGCCGCGACCCCGTGGCGGGGCTGGCGCTGGCGTCGCGGCCGACGTACTTCGGCGCGTGCCCCAGCGCCCGCAGCCGCGGCTCCATGAACGCCCAGCCGCCCATGTTCAGCGACTCCTCCTGCACCCATACCCACTCGCGCGCCTTGCGGTAGCGCGCCAGCACCCGCTCCAGTGGCTGCACCGGAAATGGGTAGAACTGCTCGACGCGCACCACCGCCGCGTCCGCCGCCTCCAGGTCGGCGCGCCGCTCCACCAGGTCGTAGTAGACCTTGCCGCTGCACAGCAGCACGCGCCGCACCTTCGCCGGATCGACGTGCGTGTCGTCCAGCACCTCCTGGAAGCGGCCGTCGGTCAGCTCCTCGATCGGCGAAACGGCCAGCTTGTGCCGCAGCAGGCTCTTGGGCGTCATCAGGACCAGCGGCTTGCGGAAGTTCCGCCTCATCTGCCGCCGCAGCACGTGGAAGTACTGCGCCGGCGCCGAGGGGTAGCACACCTGGATGTTGTCCTCGGCGCACATCTGCAGGTAGCGCTCCAGACGGGCGCTGGAGTGCTCCGGCCCCTGGCCCTCGTAGCCGTGCGGCAGCAGCATCACCAGCCCGCTGTCGCGCTGCCACTTCGACGAGCTGCAGACGATGAACTGGTCGATGATGACCTGTGCCCCGTTGGCGAAGTCGCCGAACTGCGCCTCCCAGAGGTCCAGCACGTCCGGGGCGTCCGACGAGTAGCCGAACTCGAAGCCCAGCACCGCCGCCTCGGACAGCAGGCTATCGTAGGCGTTGAGGTGCGCCTGCTCCGGGGCCAGGAAGTTCAGTGGCGAGTACGGCTCCCCCGTACGGGCGTCGTGGAGCACGCTGTGCCGCTGGCTGAAGGTGCCGCGGCGGCTGTCCTGGCCGCTGAGGCGCACCGGCGTGCCCTCCAGCAGCAGCGAGCCGAACGCCAGCGCCTCGGCGAACGCCCAGTCGATCGGCCTGCGCTCGGCGAATTCCTTCGCGCGCGCCTCGAGCTGGCGGACGATCTTGGGGTGGGCGGTGAAGTCGGCCGGCACGCGCGACAGCCCCGCGGTGATGTGCTTCAGGGTCTCGGCCAGCACCGCGGTCTCGACCGGGGCGTGCGCGTACTGGCGGCTCAGGCCCTTCCAGCGGCCGGCGTGACCGCGCATCCCCACCGCCTGCGGCGGCCCCGTCTTGACCTTCTCCAGCGACTCCTGCAGCCGCGTCTGGAACTCCTTGACGATCGCCTCGTCCTCGTCCACCGTCAGGTCGCCGCGCAGGATGAGCTGCTCGGTGTACACCTCGCTGAGCGTCGGCCGCTCCTTGATCTTGGCGTACATCAGCGGCTGCGTGAACGACGGCTCGTCGCCCTCGCTGTGGCCGTGCCGGCGGTAACAGTACATGTCGATGACGACATCCTTGTGGAACGTCTGGCGGAACTCCATCGCCAGCTCGGTCACGAAGACGGTCGCCTCGGGGTCCTCGCCGTTGACGTGGAAGATCGGCACCTCGATCATCTTGGCGACGTCGGAGCAGTAGGTGGTCGAGCGGGCGTCGCTGGGCGAGGTGGTGAAGCCGATCTGGTTGTTGACGATGACGTGGACCGTGCCGCCGGTCTTGTAGCCGGGGAGCTGCGACAGGTTGAGCGTCTCGGCGACGAGGCCCTGGCCGGCGAAGGCGGCGTCGCCGTGGATCAGCACCGGCAGGCCCTGGGTGCGGCCCTCGTCGCCGAAGCGCTCCTGCTTGGCGCGCGTGCGGCCCTCGACGACGGGGCCGACCGCCTCGAGGTGGCTCGGGTTGGGCGTCAGCGACAGGTGGATGGGGTCGCCGTTGCTGCTGACGCGGTCGGTCGAGAAGCCCAGGTGGTACTTGACGTCGCCGTCACCGTCGATCGAGTTGGGCAGGCCGTTGTCCTCGAACTCGCTGAACAGCTCGGGGTAGGGCTTGCGCAGAATGTTGGACAGCACATTGAGCCGGCCGCGGTGGGTCATGCCCAGGACCGCCTCGCGCACGCCGAGGTCGGCCGCCTTCTCGACCAGGGCGTCGAGCAGCGGGATGAGCGTCTCGGCCCCTTCGAGCGAGAAGCGCTTCTGGCCGACGTAGCGGGTGTGCAGAAACTTCTCGAACAGTTCGGCGAAGTGCAGCTCCATCAGGAGGCGCAGCTTGCGGCGGCGCGAGAAATTGGGCTGGTTGCGGCGCGGCTCCATGCGGTCCTGCAGCCACTTGCGGACGCGCGTGTCCTGGATGTGCATGTACTCGACGCCGATGGTGCGGCAGTAGGTCTCGCGCAGGGCGGCGAGTAGTGTGCGCAGGGTGGCGCGGGGCAGGCCGGTGAAGTCGCTGGTGTCGAAACTGCGGTCGAGGTCCTTGTCGGTGAAGGCGAACTCGGACAGCTCCAGGAGCGGGTGGGTGGGGCGGGCCTCGCTCAGCGGATCGAGGCGGGCGAGGTGGTGGCCGAGGGAGCGGTAGGCGTCGATCAGGCGGTCGATGCCGATCTGGGCGGCGCTCTCGGTGTTCTGGGGGCCGGCGCCGGCGGCGCCAAGGTCGAAGCCCTCGAAGAACAGACGCCACCGTTCATCGACCGAGGACGGGGCGTCGCGCCACTGCTGGTAGGCGGACTCGATGACGTCGAGGTTCCAGCGCGTGGCGAAGGATGGGCTACTCATAAATTTCGGTCTCGAAGGCCTGTTCTCTGGGCGCTCTGTCTCCTGATGTACATTTAAGGCCAACTCCTCCGGGCGACAAGCGCGGCCGACGCCGAAGGCAAAAGGCAAAAGGCAAAAGGCTGAAGGAAAGACCGTTGCTCTTTCCTTTTGCCTTTTGCCTTTTGCCTTTTGCCTTCATCCTTCAGCCTTCCCCGGCGAGCTGCCCGACGAGCGCCTGGTAGCGCTCGCCGCGGGCCGCGACGGTGAAGCGTCGCGACGTTTCGCCGGTGACGGCGAGGGTGACGGACAGGTATTCGGCCGGCAGGGACGCCTCGACACGGTCGGCCCACTCGACGAGGCAGACGCCACGACCCTCGAAATACTCGTAGGCCCCGAGGTCGGCGAACTCGGCGGGACCTTGGAGGCGGTAGGCGTCGAAGTGGTAGACGGGCAGGCGGGCGTCGTACTCCTGGATGAGGACGAAGGTGGGGCTGCTGACGACGCGCGTGTCGGCGACGCCCAGGCCCTCGGCGACGGCGCGGACGAGGTGTGTTTTGCCGGCGCCGAGGGGGCCGACGAGGGCCACGACCGCGCCGGGGAAGAGCAGCGCGGCGAGGCGGCGGCCGAAGGCGCCCGTGGCGTCAAGGTCCGGCGCGTCGAGGACGGCGGTGTCTGGCATGGGAGAATGCCCCTGGTAGACTGGCGTTCGGCCGCAGCGGTTCGTGGCCGACTCGCTCCGCAAGTCGGGGGCAGCCACCCGACTCGCGGAGCGAGTCGGCCACGAACCGCTCGAACGGCTGCACCTGTCAGAATTGGGATCCCGGGCACGGTCGGCAAGCGCCGCGGCCCGCCTCGCTTCACGCCTTTTTCATAGCCGCCGTTCGGGTTGACAGAGATCGGGGTTTAAGGGAATAATCCCCCTCCTACGACGCAGACCCGTTCCAGGAAGAGGACGTCCTCTCCGACTGGTCGCCCCCGAAGCCCCCGAGGCTCGGATCCCCACGTTCCGGAGTGACCCAAGAGTTATGCTGACCCCATTGCCCAGTCCGTCAGCGGACGCCGTCCTTCCTGCCCAACCTCCCCCCAGCGCCCTCCGGCCTGCCGGCGCCGCCGTGCGCCGCCGGACCGTGCGCTGAAACCCAACCGCGTCGGGCGATACCCGCCCGACGCTCTACTCTCTTTTCCCACGGAGGGACCATGAAGTTCGCATGGTGGCGACAGCGGAGCGCCGCGCGCCGGGCGGCGCGCCGCCGGCAGCGGAACCACTACCGGCCGACCGCGGAATTACTGGAGCAGCGGGAACTGCTCTTTTTCCCCGTTCCCCCGCCGGGCGGCGGGGGCAATCCGCCGCCCCCGCCGCCCGGCGGCGGCAATCCTCCTCCACCCGTGCTGCTGGCCCAGCCTTCCGGTCCCGAGTTCCGCGTGAACAGCTACACGCCCGGCGACCAGGGCCTGGCGTCGGCCGCCGCCGACGCCGCCGGCGACACGCTCGTCGTCTGGCAGAGCGCCGGCGAGGACGGCAGCGGTAACGGCATCTACGGTCAGTTGTACGGGCCCAACGGCGTCCCCCGCGGCCACGAGTTCCCCGTCAACCAGACGGCGGCGAACGACCAGGCCAAACCCGCCGTCGCCGCCAGCGCCGACGGACACTTCATCGTCGTCTGGCGCAGCAACCAGGCCAACTGGTGGTACGACGGCTACGCCCGCGCCTTCGACGCCCAGGGCAACGCCCTGAGCGCGGAGGTCCCCGTCACCCAGGCCGCCATGTACAACAGCGCCGACAACCTGTCCGTCGCCGTGGACCAGGGCGGCAACTTCACCGTCGCCTGGGAGGAGTCCCAGTTCGGCCGCCAGAGCCTGGTCTACGCCCGCCGCTTCCAGCCGGACGGCACGCCCCTGACGGCCAGGGTCACGGTCACGCCCTCCCCCGGTTTCATCCCCGCGCACCCCGCGGTGGCCGGCGATGCCGCCGGCAACTTTGCGGTCGCCTGGGTGGGCATGACGCCCTCGTTCCAGGCCGCCGTCTTCGCGCAGCGCTTCAACGCCAGCGCGGCACCGCTCAGCGGCCAGTTCCAGGTCAGCGACAGCGGGGATTTCGCCCAGTCGGTCGCCGCCGCCGTCAAGCCGATGGGCGAGCTGGCCGTCGCCTGGTCGAGTTACGGCGGCGACGGCAGCGGCACCGGCGTGCTCGGGCGGTTCTACGATGGCACCGGCACGGCCGTCACCGCGCCCCAGCCCCTGAGCAACGTGACCGCCGACAACCAGCAAGATCCCGCCCTGGCGGTGGACGGCGACGGCAATTTCCTGCTCGCCTGGGACAGTGCGAACCAGGACGGCAACGGCCTCGGCGTCTACGCCCGGCGCTTCGCGCCCCAGGGGACGGCCCTGGACGCGAGCGACGTCCAGGTCAACACCTTCACCGGCGGCGACCAGTCGCGGCCGGCGGTCGCGGTGGGCGGCGGCAACCTCCTGATCGCCTGGAGCGAGGCCGACGGCAGCGCCGGCGGCGTCTTTGCCCAGCGCTACAGCAGCCAGCCCGACGTGGTCCCGCCGACCGTCGGCGACCTCCTCACGCCCGGCGGCGACCTGATCCCGGCCGGCGCCAGCCTGCATCAGCCATTGCCGACCCTGGTGGTAGATTTCTCAGAGCGGCTGACGGACGCCGAGGTCGATAACCCCGCCAACTGGGTGGTGACCCAGAACGGGAACGACATCACGGCGGGCATCACCGCCATCACCCAGGCGCTCGACCCGGCGCGCGACCGCTACGAGGCGACGCTGACCTTCGCCGCCCCGCTCGGCACTGGCGCGTACACGGTCACGCTCCACGCCAACGTCCATGACCTGGCCGGCAACGGCCTGGACGGCGACGGCGACGGCAGCCCGGGCGGGGACTTCACGCGGGCCTTCAGCATCTCCGGCGTGCTGCCGGTCGGCACGGAGTTCCTGGTCAACGACCAGTACACTACCAACCGCCAGGTCAACCCCGACATCGCCCGTGACGCCCAGGGCAACTTCGTGGTGGCCTGGCAGAGCCTGAATGAGGACGGCAGCGACTGGGGCGTCTTCGCCCAGCGCTACAACGCCCAGGGCCAGGAGGTCGGCACGGAGTTCCGCGTCAACGACAATACCGCCGCCTGGCAGAGCGATCCGCGGGTCGCGATGGACCCCGCCGGCGACCTGGTGATCACCTGGGTGAACCGCCCCAGCGGCCCGGATTATGACGTCTGGGCGCGCGTCTATGACCCCGCGGGCAACGCCGTGGGCGGCCAGTTCCTGGTCAACCAGAACACCGCCTACGCGCAGGCGAGCCAGGCGGTGGCGATGGACGCCCACGGCGACTTCGTCGTCACCTGGGTGACCGAGTACGCCGGCAGCGCCATCGCCGCCCGCCGTTACGACAAGTACGGCAACCCGCTCAGCGACGAGTTCGCCGTCACCACTCTGAACAATTACCAGCACGGCGGCCCGAGCGTCGCCATGGACAGCGCCGGCAACTTCGTGCTCGGCTGGCAGGTCGGCGGCCTGGTCGATAGCTGGGACGGCTTCGCCCAGCGCTACGACAAGGACGGCCACCTGGTGGGGAGCGAGTTCCAGGTCAATTACTACACCGACGGCGATCAGACCTCGCCCCTGATGGTGCTGCGCGACGACGGCGAACTGTTTACCTTCTTCGGCAGCAATTCGCCGACGGCGGGCGGCCTCGGCATCTACGCCCGACAGTTCGACGCCGGCAACAACCCGCTGGGCGTGGAGTACCCGGTCACGAACGACCACACCGGCTTCTACCCCTCCGCGGCCCTCGGCACCGACGCGGCGGGCAACTTCGTGCTACTGTACGGGACCTACGACGCCAGCGGCGACGGCATCTACGCGCGGCTGCTGGACGCGACGGCCACGCCGACGGGGGACCGCTTCCGCGTCAACAGCACGGTCGGCGGCAGCCAGGACGCCTCCCGCGTCTCGGTCGGACCGGGCGGCGACTTCATCGCCGTCTGGTACAGTGACGGCCAGGACGGCAGCGCCGAGGCGATCATCGGTCAGCGCTTCAGCGGCGCCACGCCCGCGCCGTCGAAGCCGCACGCCAACGCCGGCGGGCCGTACGACGTCCCCGAGGGGAACAACACGATCACCCTCGACGCCACCGGCACCACACACCCGACCGAGGACCCGGCCGGCCTGACCTACGTCTGGCAGTTCGCGGGGCGCGGCGATGTGGTGGGCCGCACGGCCGCCTTCTCCGTCGCCGGCCTCGACGGCCCGGGCCAGTACCCGGTACACCTCACGGTCACCGACGCGGAGGGCCACAGCGACACCGCCGACGCGGTCATTCGGGTGAGCAACGTGGCGCCGACGCCGGCCCTCGCCGGCGCCCCCGCCACCAGTCCGGAAGGCACGACGATCAATCTGACCGGCAGCGCCACCGACCCCGGCCCCGACACGGTCAGCCTCACCTGGGCGGTGACGAAGAACGGCAACCCCTACGCCACCGGCGCGGGCGCGGCCTTCAGCTTCACGCCGGACGACAACGGCAGCTACGTCGTCACGCTGACGGCGGACGACGGGGACAACGGCGTGACGCCGCTCAGCACGACGGTCAACGTGACCAACGTGGCCCCGCAGAACCTCGTCCTGACGCCGCCCACGTACGGCGTGCGCAGCCAGGCGCTGCCGTTCCTCGGCAGTTTCACCGACCCGGGCAGCGCCGACACGTGGGAGGTGAGCTGGGACTTCGGCGACGGCACCGTCACCTCCTTCGCGCCGGCCACGGCCGCGGCGCTGGCCCCGACGCACGCCTACGCCGCGAGCGGCCCCTACACGGTCCGCTTCACGGTCCGCGACGACGACGGCGGCGTCACGACCTCGGCTCCGAGCCCGGTGACGGTCGCGGTCGTGCAGGCCCAGGGCAGCGACCTGGCCGTCGGCGGCACGGTCGGCGCCGACCAGTTCGTCTTCCGCCCGGGCGCCAGCGCGGGCCAGTGGAAGGTGACCCTGAACGGCACGGTGCTGGGGACGTTCCCCGTCGCCGGGCAGGTCAACATCTTCGGCGGCGGCGGCACGGACACGGCCCAGGTCAACGGCACCGGTCTGGCCGACGCCTTCGTGATTGACAGCGGCGCCGTGACCGTCAACGGCCAGAAGTTCGCCGGGACGAGTGTCGAGAACTGGCAGGCCAACGGCCTGGCCGGCAACGACACCTTCACCGTCCTCGGCGGCGCCGCGGCGATCGACGGTGGCGGCAACAGCGACACGATCATCGGCCCCGACGGGACGGCCAACGTCTGGACGGTGACCGATCCGAACGCCGGCGACCTCAACGGCGCCATCACCTTCCAGGGGGTGGAGAACCTGACGGGCGGCGACGGGTCGGACACGTTCCTGCTCGGAGGGAACGGCTCGGTGGCGGGCGTGCTCGACGGCCGCGGCGGCGGCGATACGCTGGACTACAGCGGGGCGCCCGCGGCGGTCACGGTGAACCTCAGCACCTTGAAGGCCACGCGGACCGGCGGCATCGCCAACCTCGAAAGGCTGGTCGGCGGCGCCACGGCCGGCGACACCCTGGTCGGTGGGGACGTGACGAACGCCTGGAACGTGACGGCGGCCAACGGCGGCGACGCCAACGGCTTCCAGTTCAGCGGTGTGGAGAACCTGAGCGGCGGC
>JBBRPS010000444.1:0-8610 GCA_038227745.1 Gemmatales bacterium
ACGACCCGCGAACCGAAAGGACGGGGCATGAGCGGCCTCCATGTTGCCCAGCTGACCCGGATGCAGCTGTAACGCTCATTCTGGGACTTCTCTATCCATGTGTCCAGATACTGGCGGCGGATTTACGAAATGGTCATCTAGTATCGTGGGCGACTCGCTCCGCGAGTCGCTGCTGCCGCTCCCAGAGCGACTCGCGGAGCGAGTCGCCCACGATGCAGAAGACAGCGGGGGCAAGCCTCGCCGCTCGCCGCTCGCCGCTCGTCACTCGCCTTTGCCGTTTCGTCGCCGCCGCTGTTAGAATCAAGGGAGCCCGAGGCGACCCCTGCAGCTGCGGAGCCCCGTCATGAGTCACGCGACCTTCTCGCGCCCCGCCCTCGCCCTGCTGAGCGCCTGCCTGTTGCTGACCGCCCCTGCGGCCGGCCGGGCCGACGACTGGCCGGTGCCGCGCGGGCCGTCGCGCGAGCCCATGCCCTACACGCACGACCCCGCCGTCCTCAAGAAGCTCCCCAAAGAACTCCTCGAAGAGTCCGCCGCCTGCATGCTCTACTACGGCATCAGCCACCTCGTCGAGGCCGACGGCACCGTCGAGACGATCAACCACGAAGTCACGCGCCTCAACGGCCGCAAGGGCGTCGAGCGCCTCGGCGAGTACCGCAGCATCACCTACGACCCCGCCTACCAGAAGCTCACCCTCAACACCGCCCGCGTCCTCAAGCCCGACGGCAAGGTCGTCGAGATCCAGCCGCGCCACGTCCAGCTCCGCGACCAGAGCACCGACTACCAGGTCTACGACCCCGAGAAACAGCTCGTCATCTCCTTCCCCAACCTCGAGGTCGGCGACACCATCGAGGTCAAATGGACAACCCGCGGCCGTAACCCCGAGTTCGGCGACCAGTTCTTCACGCGCTACAGCTTCGGCGACGACCAGTCGCCCATCGTCCGCGAGGAGGTGCGTGTCCGCCTGCCCAAGGACAAACCCTTCAAGTACGCCATCGTCAACGGCAAGCTGGCGCCGACCGTCCGCGACGACGGCAAGTACCGCCTCTACGTCTGGCAGGCGCTCGACCGCCCGCCCGCGCCCCAGGACTCCGACCTGCCCTCCAAGGAGTTGCTGCGGCTGCAGCTCGCCTGCTCGACGTACGCCTCGTGGGAGGAGGTCGGCAAGTGGAAGCACCGCCTCCGCGCCGACTGCTGGAAATGCACCGACGCGATCCGCAAAGTGGTTGCCGACGTGACCCGCGGCCTCACGACGCCCGAGGAAAAGGCCCGGGCGCTGACGGCGTGGGTGCGGCGGCGCATCCGCTATGTCTCGGTGGGGGCGACCCGCCACGGCTACACGCCGCACGCGCCCGACCAGGTACTCGCCAACCTGTTCGGCGACTGCAAGGACCAGGCCCAGCTCCTCGCCGTCATGCTGCGCGAGGCGGGCCTGCTCGTCTTCCTCGTCACGCTCGGCGCCCAGGACGACGGCCAGGTCCTCCCCGAGGTGCCCTCGCCGTGGGGCACGCACGCCATCCTCATGGTGCGCATCGACGGGCAAGATCACTGGATCGACACCACCGCAACGCAGTCGGCGTGGGACTTCCTGCCGCCGGAGGACCGCGACCGCGTCGTCTACGTGACGCAGGACGAGTCGGTCCGGCTGATGCGCACGCCGCCGATGACGTGCGCGGCGAACCGCTTCGAGCAGACCACGCACGTCTTCGTCCGGCCCGACGGCACGGCGATCTCGCGCCGCGGCCTGACGTACCAGGGCCAGGCGGCGGTCGGCCGCCGCGGCGCCTGGCTGGAGGTGCCGCTGGGCGAGCGCCGC
The DNA here is from genome assembly GCA_038227745.1 of Gemmatales bacterium. Classification (GTDB taxonomy): domain Bacteria; phylum Planctomycetota; class Planctomycetia; order Gemmatales; family Gemmataceae; genus DASPXY01. Next base: position 1,814 of record JBBRPS010000444.1, read on the forward strand.
CGGCAGATGACCGCGGCGCTGCAGGACGCCAACAGCCGCACGCGCCTCTACCGGCTCAGTGTCAACGAGGCGACGCTGCGCGACCTGGAGCGGCCAGTGCGCGCCGAGGTCGAGTTCGAGGTCCCCGGCGCCTTCACCGGCAGCCCCGACAAGGAGGGCAGCGTCACCGACAGCAACGTCTGGAACCGCCTCCTCGCCTACACCCTCGACCACGACCGCAAGGTGGCGCTCGACCTGGGCCGGCCGTTCGAGTCGGTTCACCGCTACGAGATCGAGCTGCCGCCCGCCTACCGCCTCGACGGCGCCCCCTCCGACCACGACGTCCGCTCGAAGTGGGGCTCCTTCAAGGTCGCGGTCAAGACGCAGGGACCGCGGCGGCTGGACGTGACGTTCCAGATGCGGCTGGAGAAGACGCGCGTCGAGCCGGCCGACTTCGACGCCTTCCGCCGCTTCCACGAGAAGGTGTCGAAGAGCTATCGCGCCTGGGTGAACCTGGTGCCGACGAAGGACCTGGCCGACGCGGCGGCGCTGGAGGCGTGGCTGGTCTGGGCGCCGGCGGACCGTCACTCGGCGGAGGTGCTGGCCAGCCTGTACCAGGACAACGGCCGGGCCGCCGACGCCCGCCGCGTGCTGCGCCTGGGCCGCGCCTTCCACCCGCGCGACGCGAAGCTGTGGGAGATGACGATCAAGGCCGCCGACTCGCCCGCCGAGGAGGCGGCTGCCTACCGCACGATGGTGCGCCTGTTCCCCGCCGAACCGAAGTACGCCCTGGCGCTGGGCGAGGTGTGCGTGCAGCGCGGCGACCGGGCGGGGGCGGCGGCGGTACTGAACCCGCTGGCGGCGAAGGGGACGGCGGCGGTGCGCGGGGCGGCTCACTACCAGCTGGCGCGGGCCTGCCTGCCTGCCGGCGACGCCGCCGCGGCGCTGAAGCACCTCGACGCCGCGCGCGACGTCAGCGCGGAGAGTGTCGCCACGCCGGCGGCGCTGCGCTTGCGCGGCGCGGTCCACGAGCGGCTCGGCCAGCCGGCGGAGGCGCTCGACGCCTACCGCCAGGCGCTGAAGCTGGACGGCGAGGCCGAGCCGGTGCTGGCGGCGCTGGTCCGCCTGGAGTTGGCCGGCGGCAAGCGGGCCGAGTCGCTGAACGACCTGCGCCGCTACACGCTGCTGGTGGCCGACGACCGCGCCGGCCTGGTGCGGGCGGCGGAGTGGCACCTGCAGCTCGGCCGCGACGAGGATGCTTTCGAGATGGCCACGCGCGCTCAGGAAAAGCGCTTCGACGCCCGGGCGCAGCGGGTGCTGGGCCTGGTGCAGCTGCGGCGCGGCAACTACGGGCGTGCGGTCCATCACCTCGGCCGGGCGGAGCGCGACGAGGACGTGCTGCTGGGCCTAATTCGCGGTCACCTGGCGCTGGGCAAGGTGGCGGAGGCGATCGAGGCGGGCGAAGCAGCGGGCAAGCTGGGGAAGCCGGGCGAAGCGCTGCGGAAGGCGGCGGCGCAGACGACGGCGCTGGCGGAGCGCCGCAAGGGGCTGTTGCGCGAGCTGAAGGCGTCGGTGGAGAAGGCGTACCCGTGGGCGGTGGCGATTGACGCCTTCCTGGCCGCGGACGTGCTGTACCAGGACGGCGGGCCGCGCGCGCGGGTCGAGTCGCTGCTGGCGGGGGCGTTCGCGGCGGGCGTGGACTTCGGCCCGGCGTACGCGCTGCGCGGGCTGCTGGCGCTGGAGCGCGGGCGGCTGGGCAAGGCACTGGCGGACGCGGAGCGGGCAGTGGCGCTCAGCCCGGGCGAGGCGCGGGCCTACCTGGCGCGCGGGCGGGTGCGGCTGGAGCGGCTGGAGAAGATGGCGCTCGCCGACCTGGGGCGGGCGGCGGCGCTGACGCGGCGCGGCGATGGCGTGGTGCTGCACTGGCTGGCGGCGGCGCAGTTCCAGTCGGGGCTGCGCGGGCAGGCGCTGGCGACGCAGCGCGAGGCGGTGCGGCTGCGGCCGGGGGACGCGGAGTTGGCGGAGCAGTTGCGCGAGTTGGAGCGGGCGGCGGGGCACAGGGAATAGGCCCTCAAGCCCACGGGTCGCACCCCGTGGGTTTTGGGTTGCGGCGCCGCCCCCACGGGGTGCGACCCGTGGGCTTTAGCTTCACCTTGACCCCCAAGATAAGTCTTCTTATAGTGACTTAGCTACCGCCCCCTTTGCAGGGATCGGTATGCGCCGAGCGTTCCGCGTCGGTCCGCCCGGCAGGACATCCGAAGGGAGGAGAGGTCAATGAGAGTAATCTGGGCTATGCCACGGCGGCGTTTGGCCCTGGCTCTCCCTTCCGTGTGCGCCCTCGTGCTGTCGCTCGGCCTGATGAACGCCGCGGGACAGAACACCACCTTCAACGAGCGCGAGGTCAAGTCCGAGAGGTCCGAACTCGACGACCCCAAACTCGACGTCTGGTCGCTCGACTTCCGCTTCAAGGATCCGCGCCTTATCAAGGTAATCGTCCCTGGCCGCGGCACGCGCATCTGCTGGTACCTGTGGTATCAGGTCGTCAACCGCACCAAGGAGGCGCGCGTCTTCATCCCCGACTTCGAGCTGGTCACGCTCGACCACCCCGGCGCCTTTCAGGACGAGATCCTGCCGTACGTGCAGGACCAGATCAAGAAGATCGAGGACCTGACCGGCTACCAGGACATCAAGAACTCGGTGACCATCGCCGCCCAGCCGATCCCGGTGTCACGGCCGGCGGGCGAGGCGTTCCCGCGGGCAGTGACGGGCGTGGCTATCTGGGACGGCAGCAGCGCCGATCCCAACGCCCGCGACTCCAAGGCGCGCGAGCTGAGCGACACGACGCGCTTCAGCATCTTCGTGAGCGGCCTGTCGAACGGCTGGGTGCTGGTCGATCCGCTGGTGGGCGGCCGGCAGGAGGCGCCGGTGATCCGCCGCAAGACGCTGCAGTTGAACTTCAAGCGGGTCGGCGACCGCTTCTCGCTCGACTCGCGCGAGATCCAGTTCGTGGCGCCCGCGGAGTGGATCTACCGGGCGTCGGCGATCCAGCTGCCGGCCGAATTGCCGCCGGGCGCGGGCAAGGCGCCGGGCGGCGCGGGGGCGAAAAAGGACGCCGGCAAGGCCCCCTGAGAGTGGTGCCGCGGCCGAAACTTCGGGTCAACATCTGAGAGGGCAAAGGACATGGCACACAAAAAAGGTCAAGGTTCGGTCCGCAACGGCCGCGAGTCGCACAGCCAGCGCCTGGGGATCAAGGCGTACGGCGGTCAGGCGATCCCGGCGGGCGGCATCATCGTGCGGCAGCGCGGCACGCGCTACCACCCCGGCCGCAACGTCGGCCGCGGTCGCGACGACACGCTGTTCGCGCTGGTGGCCGGCGTGGTGAAGTTCGACCGGCAGGGGAAGCGCATCAACGTCGTGGCCCCGATCGCGGCCGCCGCCCCGGCCGCCCAGTAGGGAGCGACACCCTGAATCCGCACAGACAAGGAGGGAGCGATGATACGCACGAGCGACGGTATATGCCGTGGAACCTTCGTTCCCTCCCGTAGCTCAGTGGTGAGAGCGCCCGCCTTATAAGCGGTTGGTCGCGGGTTCAAACCCCGCCGGGAGGACTGCCCGGCGCCTACCGATGATCCGGAAAGCCCACGGGTTGCCACCCGTGGGCTTTTTGCGTTCGCCCGCCCTACGCCTTCTCCGGCTGCCCCGACGCCGCCGACCGATACGCCGCGTCGAGCAGCAGCACCGAGCGCAGCGCCGCCTCCCCCGGCGACCCGTTCACGTCCGTCTTCCCCAGCACCAAGTCCACGAAGTTGTTCGGCGGCCCGTCGCAGGTGTAGGCGCCCGCATCGGGGGCGACCTCGACGCGCTCCACCCTGCCGTCGTGGCGACGCAGCTCCAGCCGGGCGCGCTCACAGTCGAGCATCAGCAAGCCGTCCGTCCCGAAGATGCGCAGATCGACCTGGTACTGTGCGGTGCCGGTCGGCGGCACGGTCCCCGCGCCGGACACGGTGCCGATTGCCCCGCCGGCGAAGCGCACGCTGATCGCGTCGTAGAGATCGACGCGGGCGCCGGGGGCGCTCATCAGGGCGTAGACAGACTCCGGCGTCAGGCCGGTCAGCCAGGCGAGCATGCCGGTGGAGTGCGAGAGCTGGGCGTGGCCGTAGCCGCCGCCGGCGACCGCGGGGTCGGCCCAGGTGCGCGGGTCCGGCTCGAACAGCACGTCGCCCGCCTGGCCGCTGTTCCTGTCGGCCGCGAAGGGCCGCCCGCTGAGCAGGTCGCGGATCGGCGAGGCCATGTGGCAGAGGACGTACTGCACCGTGCCGACCGCCCCCTCGTCGAGCCAGCGCTTCGCCGTCTGCACGAACGGATTGTAGTTCCAGCCATAGGGCACGAGCAGGTGCAGGCCCTTCACGGCGGCGCGGCGCACCAACTCGCGGGCGTGGTCGGCGCGGGTACACATCGGCTTTTCGCACAGCACGTGCAGGCCGCGCTCCAGGGCCAGCTTCGCGTGCTCGTAATGGAGGGTGTGCGGCGAGACGACGAAGACGGCGTCGAGGCCGGGGTGGTTGACGAGTTCCGCGGCGCTCTCGGTGGCGAAGCGGAAGCCGAAGCGGTCCTTGACCTGCTGCAGTTCGGTGCGGCCGAGGCGGCAGACGGCGGCGAGTTCCACGTCGTCGCGTTTGGCGAGGAGCGGCAGGTAGTTGGCGGTGGCCCACCAGCCGGCGCCGAGGAAGCCGAGGCGCGCCTTGCGCTGGGTCGTCATGTGCGTGTCCCCCTGGGGCGAAACCGGACTGAGTGTAACCGCCGCCGCGGGCGCCGGCAACCGCCAGGGCGGCGGAAATGCCCGGCATCCGGGACCAGTCCCGGGCCGAAGGCGGTGCGCCCCATTTGTTACGGCCGGAGAATATACTTGACGCTCCTCTCATCCCCGTTTAATATCTTCTCATCTCCTTTTCACTTTCGGTAATTGGAACGAGAGGGCGGCGAGGCAGCCGCCCACCGGCGCCGGGATAACTCGCATCCCTCGCGCCGGTGCCTGGGCCCCAGGCGGCAGTCATGCCGCCCGGCAGAATCGTTTGCGTGGCACCCGGGAGTCGCCGACCGCGCTCGGCGCCCGGTTATCCTTTCGATCCCCGTCATTGCCGCACCGAGTAGAGGTGGAACCATGGTCCTCTCCCGAGCGTCCGCCCGTGCAGCCAGGTGGGCCTTCACGCTCATCGAGCTCCTCGTCGTCATCGCGATCATCGCCATCCTGATCGGCCTGCTCCTGCCCGCCGTCCAGAAGGTCCGGGACGCGGCCGCCCGGGCGCAGTGCCAGAACAACCTCAAGCAGATCGGCATCGCCCTGCACAGCCACCACGACTCCCGCCGCACGCTCCCCCCGGGGGGGATGCAGACGGGACGCAACGGCGCCCCGTGCTACACGAACTGGGCCATCGAGATCCTGCCCTACGTGGAGCAGGCGCCGCTGTACAGGCGCTACAACCAGGCGCTCCTGAACGAAAACACCGCCCAGCAGTTTGTGAACCAGTCGCGGGTCCCGGTCTACGAGTGCCCGGTCGATCCGTATCTCGGCAAGCTCGAGACGCCGGCCAGCGGCCCGAGGCAGTACCCGTACATGCACGGCAGCTACCGGGCGGTGTCGGGCCGCAGCGGGGCGATCGGCCGCGGGTTCTGGGACACGTTCGAGGACAATTTCTGGCCGCCGAACTGGATCATGCTGAAGGAGTGGCGGGGGGCGCTGCACGGGACGGCGACCGGGTACAACGGCATCCCGACCCAGAACGCGAGCGGGGCGAACGGCTCGCCCCTGTCGCAGATGGGCGGCCCGGAGCGGTTCACCAACATCACGGACGGCACCTCGAACACGCTGCTGGCCGGCGAGTACTACAGCAAGGATACGTCCAACCGGGGGACGTTCTGGGCGTACACGTACGCCTCGTACAACCAGTCGTCGATCACGACCGAGAGCCGCATCCTCAACGACAGTTACAGAAAATGCGTCGCGATGCCGGGCCAGGGGGCCGACAACCCGTGCAAGCGCGGCTTCGGCGCCTTCCACACGGGCGGCGTCAATTTCGTCTTCTGTGATGGGTCGGTCCGGTTCGTCTCTTACGGAGTGGACGTCAACATGCTCGCCGCCATGGCGACGATCGCCGGCGGCGAGGTGGCGGAGATCGACTGACGCGGACCGGAGGACAGCGATGAAGCGGGCATTCGTGACCGCCGCCCTGGTGCTGACCGGCGCGGTCGGCTGCGGCGGATCGGAGATCGTCCCGGTGTCCGGGGTGGTCAAACTGAACGGCAAGCCTTACCGGAACGCGGTGGTGAGTTTCCAGCCCGTGGGTAACAGGGATTCGCCCAACCCGGGCCGCGGTTCGGCGGGCGTGACGGACGCGGACGGCCGGTACACGCTGACCTACGACGGCGAGAGGCCGGGGGCGCTGGTCGGCAAGCACCGCGTGCGCATCTTCACCCAGCAGGGGGGAGGCGGGGAGGAGGGCGGCAAGGGCAAGGCGGTCCGGCCGCAGCGGTTCGCGGAGCCGATCCCGATCGAGTGGCACGAGAAGAGTATGAAGACGTTCGAGGTGCCCACCGGCGGGACGGACGCGGCGAACTTCGACATCCTGACGAAGTCGGCGGCCATGCCCTGATACCGGACCATGAATCAGGCCGGACCCAAAAGGTGTCAGGAACGAATGTCGCTGTCAACCGCCTCGTCCGGCTATAACCCCTTGTAGTATCTGCTAATACAGCGAAGCGCCCCTGGCCGGCACGTCTGCGGGGGCCGGCGCGCACCCCGAACGTCACCAGTGCCGAGT
>JBBRPS010000445.1:0-8607 GCA_038227745.1 Gemmatales bacterium
CCGAAGCGCCAGCGAGGAAATGCCTCGCTGGCGCTTCGGGCTTGTGTCCCGGCTCGGCCCAGGAGCATACAAGCCCGAAGCGCCAGCGAGGAAATGCCTCGCTGGCGCTTCGGGCTTGTATGACGATCTTTCGCGCCGGAGTAATATCTCGGAAAAACTTGGAAGCATTCCCCCGCTCGCCCCTTCTATATCAACAGACAGCTCGCATCGGGGACGCCTCCATGACTCAGGAACCGCTGCACACGCTCCTCCACGGCCTGCGCCGCCTCGCCGACCGCTCGGGCGCCGGCGGCCTGACCGACGCCGAGCTGCTCCAGCGCTTCGTCAGCCGCCGCGACGAGGCCGCGTTCGAGGTCCTCGTCTGGCGGCACGGGCCGATGGTCCTCGGCGTCTGCCGCCGCCTGCTGCGCGGCCGCGCCGATGCGGAAGATGCCTTTCAGGCCACGTTCCTCGCCCTGGTGCGCAAGGCCGACTCCATCGGCAACGGGGCCGCCGTCGGCAGCTGGCTCTACAAGGTCGCCTACCGCGTCGCCCTGGCGGCGCGGGCGGCGGTGGACCGGCACGCCGCCCGCGAACAGGAGCTGCTCGAGGAACCGCCCGCGGGCGATACCGAGGAAGTCCTGCGGCGCGACCTGCGCGCGGTCCTCGACGAGGAGATCATGGGCCTGCCGGAGAAATACCGGGCCGTGTTCGTGCTGTGCTACCTGGAGGGGAAGACCAACGAGGAGGCCGCCCGGCAACTCGGCTGTCCGCGGGGGACGGTGCTGTCGCGGCTGGCCCGGGCGCGGGAGCGGCTGCGGCGGCGCCTGACCCGGCGCGGGTTGGCCGTACCGGCGGGCCTGCTGGCCGCGACGGCGGCGGACGGCCTGGCCGCCCTGCCCGCCGGTCTTGCGGGGACGACGATCAGGGTCGTGGCACCTGCCGCGGCCGGGACGGCGGCCGCGGGCGTCTCCGCCCGCGTGGCCGCCCTGACGGAAGGAGTGCTGCGCGCAATGTTTCTTACCAGAGTGAAGAACGTGCTGACCGTCGTGCTGGCGGTCGCTCTTATCGGGGCGGGCGCCCTCGTCACTGGCCTGTTCGCCGGTGTCCCGGGGGAGGAGCAAGGTCCGGCCGGCGGCGCGGCGAAAGGCCGCATCCAGCCGGGGGGTGGTGTCGCCGCGGCCCCGGGAGGGTTCGGGAAGGCAGCGGACCGGGCGCGGAGCGCGAACAACCTCAAGCAGCTCGGCGTGGCCATGCACAACTACCTCGACACCTACAAGCACTTCCCCGCGCCCGCCATCTACGCCAAGAATGGCAAGCCCCTGCTGAGCTGGCGCGTGACCCTCCTGCCTTACGTCGAAGCAGGGGAACTCTACCGCCAGTTCAAACTGGACGAGCCGTGGGACAGCCCACACAACAAGAAGCTCCTCGCGAAGATGCCGCCCGTCTACGCCCCCGTCGGGGCCGCCGCGAAGCCCGGGTTGACGTATTACCAGGTGTTCGTCGGCAAGGGGGCGAGCTTCGAGCCGCGCCGCGAGTTGAAGCTCGCCGATTTCCCGGACGGTCTCAGCAACACGATCCTGGCGGTGGAGGCCGCTCGGCCCGTGCCGTGGACGAGGCCGGAAGATTTGCCATACGTCGCCGACCAGGCGCTGCCGGCCCTGGGCGGCCTGTTCGGGGGTTACTTCCACGCCCTGCTCGCGGATGGCTCGGTCCTCTTGTGCTCGAAGAACGCCGACGTGGACACCCTGCGCAAAGCCATCACCCCCGCCGACGGGGAACCCATCGACTTCGACAAGCTGCGCGCCCCGATCGTAGGGGAACGCGGTGAGGGTGACGTGGAGCTGTTGCCCGCGGAGAACCGGCAGCTGAAGGAAGCGATCCAGGACGCCCAGCGCGAGGCCGCGAAGATGAAGGACGAAATCGCGGTCCTGAGCGCAAAAGTCCGGAAAAGCGCGACCGATCCCCGGACCGCCGCCCTGCTGGAGGAGTACGCGGAACTACGGGCCGCCTTCCACCGCGCTCAGCGCGAGCTGGATCACCTGCGGCAGCAGAAGGCGCGGCTGGAGAGACTGCTGCGGGGGCTCGATGAGGGGCGGAAGAAGCCGACCCAGTGAGGGTTTCCCTGGAGGGCAATAGCGCCGCAGAGCTAAAGCGCGCTTTGACCGTCCTGCCCTCCTGGGTTACATCGGGGGCAGGTTCCCTTCGGCGTCGAAAGTCAGCTCGTGCGGTGAGCCGAGGATGCTGAAGGGGACCGGCCCGCGCGGCTGCGCCAGGCACGGCTCGGACACCTCGACCTCCTCCAGACAAAGCGTGTTGCGGATGCGCATGACCCGCGCCTCCTGCGGGGCGCGCGTGCCCAGGATCGCCAGCGCCGCGTCGATCACCTCGCGGTCGCTGTCCAGGTGGACCGGCAGGTTGGCGCCGTCGGGGTAGCCTGCCGTCAGGCAGTTGATGACCGTGGCCCTGTAATTCATCGAGCGCACCAGCCGCGTGGTGGTGAAGTCGGCGGCGCCGATGCCGGTCGCGTTGCCGTGCGTCTTCGCCGACAGCCCGCGCACGAAGATGAAGCGCATCGCCGGCTGGCCGTCCATCGGCTCGGTCCGGAACGCGCGCTTGCGGCCGACCACGTTCGTGTCCATGCCGGAGCCGCTGATCTCCTTGCCGATCTCGTCCACGATCAGCAGGTCGGCCTCAGGGAACGGCAGCCGCGCCAGCCACTTCTTCGCCAGCACCAGCAGTTCCTCCTCGCGCCGCTCGAAGGCGGCGGGCCGCACCGCCGCTACCTCCGCCGTCTCGTCGTGGGCGTTCTCAACCACCCCCACGCCGAACGCGATCGGCGCCTTCGCCATCATGAGCCGGCCCACGGAGCGCACGACGCAGTCGTAGGGCTGTTCGAGGAGGATCTTGTGGTAGGCGAGGGCGCCGACGTGCTTGCCCAGGCCGATCATCATCATCTTCATCAGGCCGCTCTCGACCGGGCCGTTGTAGCTGGTGTGCGGCTTGACGCGGGCGACGACGCCGATGTGGTCCGCCTCGGAGGCGTGGCGGTCGAGCACGACGGGGAAGCCTTCGGGGGTGGTGCCGAGCGGGACGACCTCCATCGAAGCGCGGATGGGGGCGCCGACGAAGGCCTCGGTGATGCCGTAGCTCTCAATGACTTTTTTCTGGCCCTCGGCGGTGCCGCCGCCGTGGCTGCCCATGGCGGGGACGAGGAACGGCCGGGCGCCGAGGTCCTTGAGGAAGGTGGCGACGGCGCGCAGCACCACGGGGATGTTGGCGATGCCGCGGCTGCCCGCGGTCAGGGCCACAGTCTGGCCGGGCTTGATGGTCTTCGCCAGGTCGAGGGGCTCCAGGGAGGAGCGCACGGCGGCGGCGACGTTCTCGATGCGGGGGCGCTCGAAGTGCTGGCGGAGACGAACCATCTTGGGGTGGGACACGGGAGGACTCGCTCTGTGGGTGTGTTGGGGGTGGGCGGCCCGGTTTCCATCAGAGCGCCATAATACACCGGCAGCGGGGGTCGGGGCCACGATTTTTCCCGGCGGAGCGGAGAAGTCAGGGGAGGCGCGTGTCGTTGGTCCACACCGGGATGGGGCTGCGCGCCGGGACGGCGGGCCGCGGCGACGCCTGGCCGCTCTTGAGGGCGGTCGGCATCGGCGTATCGTCGGGGATGCGGGCGGCCTCGGCTGGGCGCGGCTCGCGCCGGACCGCTGCGGCCGGCGCACCCTTGCGCGCGAACGACATCAGCGCCAGGGCGACCGCGGCGGGCGTCTGGTAACGGTCCTCCGGCTTCTTCGCCATCAGCCGCTTCAGGATCGTGCTCAGGCCTGCCGGCACCTCGGTGTTGATCGACTCGATCGCCGGCGGCTCGTCGCGCTGGTGCTGAATGAGCTTCTGCATCAGCGTGCCGCTCGGGAACGGCGGCTGCCCTGCCAGGAGGTAGTACAGCGTACATCCGAGACTGTAAATGTCGCTGCGGATGTCGGCGCGGTCGGCGTTGCGCGCCTGCTCGGGCGAGAGGTAGTCGGCGGTGCCGATGATCGCCTTGGTGGGCGTGCCGTTGTTGGCGCCATTGGGCTGGGAGCGCGTCGGCCGCAGGCAGGCCAGGCCCCAGTCGAGGATCTTGATGAGCTGGCTCGGCGGCGGGGCCGCGGCGGCCGCCGGCGCGAACGGGTCGCGGGGCGGGGCCATCGCGGTCGTCAGGAACAGGTTGACCGGCTTGATGTCGCGGTGGATCAGGTTGTGCTCGTGGGCGTGCTGCAGACCCAGCGCGGTCTGGCGGACGAAGTCGGTGGCCTGCGCCGGCGGCAGCAGCCCGGCCAGCCGCACGTACTTGCCCAGGTCGGTCCCCTCGACGTACTCCATCGCGCAGTAGTACGTCTCGCCGGCCTGGTCGGCGTCGCAGAACTGGACGATGTTCGGATGCTCCAGTTCGGCCATTGCCTCCATCTCGAGAAGGAACTGCTCGCGGGCCTCGGAGGTGGCGAGCAGCTCGGTGCGGATGACCTTGAGGGCGACGAGCCACTCGTGCTCGCAGTGGCGGGCCTTGAAGACCTGCGACTGGCCGCCCTGCCCCAGGCGGTCGAGGATGTGGTACGGGCCGAGTACCAGGTCCTCGCCGTGGGCGGCGAGCAGCTGGTTCATCTGGTAGACGGTGAGCCAGCCCTGCTGCACCAATGTCTTGGCGATCAGGCGCGCGTCGCCGGGGTGGCGGTGCGAGAGCCTCACCGCCGCCGCGAGCTGCTCCGTAGTCAGCAGGCGGTAGCGCCGGAGCATGTCGATCAGGGCACTCACAGAGACGCTGGCCATACACGGGATCCGCAGGGGCCTGCTCCGGCGGGGCACCGGGCGAGTGCGGTCGGGGCAGGCAGTCGGGGGCGCGGAGGGCGACACCAGGGCAGCGCGTTCCGGGCGCCGCCCGCGGCAGGGGGACCTCATCCCCCGGCCGGGGAGTGAGTCAGGGGCCTGTGCCGTCGCCGGCCCTCTCGGTCGGCCCGCCACGGAGGCGGCGCCGGGAGGGAGGTCAAGGGAAGCATAGCTCACGTTCGCGTGTCGAGCCGGGAAAACCGGCACGGCTATCCCGGGCGAACCGACCGCCGACGTGCCCTTGCTGCCGTGCCTGGCCCCGGTATGCTGCATGGATGGGCCGCACCACACGCGACAGCTGACAGAGGAGACGGCCGTGGACCACCGTTCGCCGCCCCCCGCGGGGGGGGCCTCGCTGCAGGGCCTCCTGGGTTACCTGAACTTCTCCGCCGGCAAACCCGAGGCGCGCTTCCAGAAACAGCTCGACGCCGCCTGTGTCCGCCTCGAGTGGCAGGGCGCCGGCCACGTCTGGCTCGCGCTGCGCGACCGGCTGCGCGCCGAACTCGCTGCCCTCAAGTCCCACGGCGCCGCCGCCTTCCAGGACACCACCCAGGCCGAGGCCATCATCGCCCTCACGTTCGACAAACTCCTCCCCGCCTACCGCGCCCACCACGCGGACCTCCTCTTCCACCATAGCGACCGCGACCTGCTCCAGCCCGGCTTCCTCACCCGCGCCTTCGAGGCCGTCCTCGCCCAGGGCGGCCCGTGGGACGAGGAGGAGCGCGTCGTCCGCGCCGCGCTGACCCAGCTCAACGATTACGTCGGCTACCGTCCCATCGCCATCCTCGAGACCCGGCCGCGCGGCGAGCCTTACGATCGCGAGAAGCTGCGGCCCATCCCCCTCTTCCTGCGCGACGTCGGGGCGCTGCACGGCCGCTACCGCGATCTCGTCGCCCGCGCCGTGGACATCCTCACCGCCACCAACCCGGCCCTGCTCGCGGAAGCGTCCTTCGACCCGGCCCTGCTGGACGAGCTGGCCCTGGACGCGCGCGCCTACGACCACGGCCACCCCGCCGACCGCCGGCCGAACTACCGCTTCGGCGAGTGGGACCCGCACCACATCGACGGCAAGGGCTGTTACCGCCGTTTCGTCGTGCGCCATCTCCTGCTCGACGCCCTGCTGCACCGCGTCGAGGAAGATCGCGGCCAGCTCGACCGCACCGAGATCCTGCACGAGGCCGCGGTGGTGCTGGCGGGCACCGTCCTGATGGCCACGGGCGTCAGCGGCGCCGGGCCGGAGACGCACGACTCGTCGGTCACCCTGGCGAACCTGGTGCCGCGCATCGCGCGCTACCGCGAGGCGTTCTACGCCGGGCAGATGGACAGGCTCACCGGCGCCCACGCGGAGCGACTGCGGCAGGAGGCGGCGGCGGCGCGGCAGCCATTCGGCGGGGCACGGCAGCACGTCAACCAGTACCTCGCCCGGCACCGCGCGGCGCAGATGCAGCAGCGCCACCTGGCCCTGCTCATGGCCGAGATGGGCTACCCCGAGGCCAGCCGGCGCATGGCGTCGCGCATCCCCGCCGCCTCCGTGCGCCTGTTCAGCGAGATGCACCTGCGCCTTACCCAGGGCCAAGCGCTGGTGGACCGCGGCGAGCCGGTCGAGGCGGCGAAGCTGCTCCCCGAGGTCGAGGACCTGCTGCACCGCGGCATCGCCTGCGGCGCGGTCGTGGATCCGTGGAACGTCCTCGGCTTCCAGGGCCTGTTCCCGCTGTTCACCTCGGCGGAAGACACGCTGCCCGACCCGCGCGTCAGCCACCTGATCCACGTCGTCGAGCAACTGCTGCACCTGTACGCGCGCGTCCTGAGCGAGGCGGCCGCTGCCGGCGACAAGGCCCTGGGGACACGTCTCAGCGGGTCCATGAAGCAATTCGCGGCGTGGTGGGACAGGTTCGCGACCGTCGAGGTCAACGACGTGCATCGCGTCCACGGCGGCGAGGCGTCCTCGTCTGCCGAGCATGTCGCCCGCGCCTTGACGCGCTGGCGCGAGCGCGGTGAGGCGGCTTCGGACCTGGCCTTCTGGCGGCAGCACCTCGACAACTTCCGCTCGCCCAAGGCGTTCGCCCTCGTCGTGGACGCCCTGCTGCGCAAGCACGACTACCGCGCGTCGATGGCGCTGCTGCTGAACTGGCTCAGCCAGGCCGAGGAGGTGCCGCTGGAGGATGGGCCGCACTCGTTCGCCGCGCTGGCGCTGCGCTGGCTGCTCGCCGTCACCACCCCCAGTTCCCCACCCGCCGGGACGGAACCGGCAGGCGAGGCGGCCGCCGCGCTGGCCGCGCCGATCCCCGACGCCGAGCGCTGGCCGCTCACGCGCAGGTTCCTCGACCATCTGGAGGCCAACGCCGAGGAGTACGCCAACGTGCCGCGCCTCGACGTGTTCGGTATGGAAATGGAGGACGAGGGCGAGGAGGACGGCCAGGACGAGCCGGACGCGGGCCCCGGCGACGAGGAACTCTACGGTGCCGCCTACGAGGGCGTGACCTACCGCGACAGCACCGACGACGACGTCGAGGGCGAGGTGCTCGACTCGGGGCCGCGCGAGGACTTCGACCTGGAGGCCGAGGGACAACGGCTGGAAAAACGCCTGCGCTTCCTCGCCACGGTTGCCCGGCTGTGGAACGTGGCGACGCGCGGCCGGCACGGCGCCGACGAGTCCGACCGCCGCGATGCGTTGCAGGGCTGGCTGGGCCGGGCACGCAAGAACTACCAGGGGTTGCTCGCCCTGATGGACGCGGTCCACGAGCACCCGATTCCCGAGACGTCGGGCTCCTACGACGACATGGTCGAGTTCGACCGCCGCCGCGTCGTCAAGGAGCAGCTCCTGGTGGCGACCATCGGCACTTGCCTGGACACCGCCTTCGCGGTCGGGGCGCTGCGCGGCGCCCTGGGCGACCAGGTCGCCGGCGAGGGCAAGGGGCCGGTGTGGGAGCCGCTGCTGATCCGCCTGGAGCAGGCGCTGTGGCGCGGCGATGCCAAGGACGCCCGCGCCATCCTCTCCGGCTTCATGAAGTTCTTCCGCACCGAGCCGCTGCTGTTCACGCCGCTGTCGCAGGGCGGCCATCCGCGCCACATCCTCTGCGCCATCATCGCGCAGATGATCCTGCGGGCGCTCGTCGCCAACCTGCCGCGCGTCGGCCTGCTGCGCGAGACCTACGAGCTGCTGCGGCTGGCGTGGTCGATGGAGCAGGACCAGCAGATCGACGGGCCGCGCGTGACGGAGTTCGATCGGCTGTTCCAGGTCGGCCTGCAGTCGGTGGTGGAGACGGTCGTCGATGCCGCGGCGCGCGCGCAGCCGTCGGTCGGCGAGGACGAACTCGTCAATGCGCTGCAGCAGGTAGTCGATCCGTTCCTGTCGCTGTGGTCGCAGCACAGCAGGACGCTGCGCGTGTCGGTGCTGGAAACGGTCATGGCGGACTCGGAGTGGTTGGCCGTGCGCGACTTCATCCGCCGCTACGGTCGCGACCTGTTTCACGCTCGCTTCATGACGCTCGGCAACCTGCGCGGCGTGCTGCACCGCGGCGTCGGCGCCTACCTCGACTACCTCGCGGACAATCCCGATCCGCTGCACCCCGTCCAGCTCATTGAGGACCTCGACGGCGAAATGCCGCGCGCCGAGGCCGAGCGGCGGCTGGAGACGATCCTGCAGGCGCTGATCGAGAACTACGAGGAGTACAAGGATTACAACACGACGACGCCGCAGTCGGACTACGGCGAGAACCTGCACACGCTGCTGGACTTCCTGCGCCTCAAGGCGAGCTACGA
>JBBRPS010000446.1:0-8599 GCA_038227745.1 Gemmatales bacterium
CGTGAGCCGGCTGGTCCGGCACTCCACTTGGGGCAGGACCAGCCGGCTCACGCCGGCCGTTCGCCGCAGAGGGCGCGAACACGGGGAAAAGAAAATGGCCGGCTGCGCCATCCTGGCGCAGCCGGCCTATCGCGTGGTCTGTCGCATCCTTGCTTTCGACCAACCCTCCCACCCCGTTCGCGACGGGTGCAGGCCAGGGTTTCCACGCGCCCCCGGCGCGAGGCCGAGGGCTGGATCGAGACGGCGGACCTGCTGACCGTCCCTGGTCCGCCGCCATGAGCGAGACACCAGCTCTGAGGAGTGCCGCTGAAGGATGCGGTTAAGCTCCTCGACCCTCGCCTTCCCTGGCGCCTGCCGGGCACGTCCGTGACCCTGGGCGGGCACCGCTCAGAAGCTGGAGTCTGGTCGGGCCTCTCCCCGCTCGTCGGCGCGCGGCGCGGACGCCCGGAAAGAGTGTCTTGGGGGCGCTAATTGTGGTTAGAGAAGAAACCCGCGGAAACAGAACAAGCGGTCTTTTCCGTCGTTGACTACAGGAAGCCAACAAAACCACTTGCGTTACGCTACAGCCGGCAGGACCGCCAGTCCTTGGGGAGGCTGGCGGACCTGGTATGTCGCCGGTTCCGTCCCCGATCCCGCGTCCGTTCCGCGGGACCGAAGTAGAACTGACGAAGGGGTAGGTTACCCGGTTTGGGCGTTAAGTCAACCAGAAAAAACGACCGACCTGAACCGTCCTCGCCGGGGAAACGGAAGCCATTACAGGATAACCAACAGCGGCGGTCGGCCGCCCCGCAAAACGCCCGCAATTCACACCTTCGCGGTCTGTTTACGCATCGATCGCCGTGAGCATCCCAGGGAAGAAGGTGTTGTCCTGGTGGGAGTTGCGTTGTGTCACCTGGGGAATAATGTCTCCCCGGGGGAGGGGGTCTTTTTCCGAGTTTTTTTCCCAGAGACATGGCCAGGTGCGCGGGTTGTCCGTCCTGTTGCGGCGCCGGGCGCGGCGGCGCGCAGGGCGCGCCCGGCGCCGCACGGCGTACTCCAAAATGGTACTGGGAGGGGAGTGGCGGTCCAGAAGGACCTGGTGGGCGCGTAAAAAAACCTCCACCTGTGCCGTGTTAGACGCTTTTGAGAACCCGCTGTGTAGTATGGGTGCCTCACGTCCGGATTACGGATCCCACTACAGAGGTGGGCTTGCATGCACCGGACGTTATTGATTTGGCTCCCTGCGGGTACTCCATCGGTTCTTCAAAAGTGCCGCCTATTCACGAACACCGCAGAGGTCGTTGAAACCGCGAACGGTTTCATAACGTGAATTTACCACGCCGCCCCCCGCGCCGCAAGCCTGCGCGCACTTTTCTCGCGAAAGCCCCGGCTCCTTGGTCCGAGGCCCTCCCTCTTTCACCCGAGCACGCGCCGCAGGAACGCCTGCGTCCGCGGCGCCCGCGGCCGCTCCAGCACCTCGGCGGGCGGCCCGTCCTCGATGATCCGGCCGTCGGCCAGCACCACGACGCGGTCGGCGGCGCGGCGCGCGAAGCCGATCTCGTGCGTCACCACCAGCAGCGTCAGGCCGTCTCGCTTCAGGTCCTCCAGCACCCCCAGCACCTCGTTCTTCAGTTCCGGGTCGAGGGCGCTGGTGATCTCGTCGCACAGCAGGCCGCGCGGCTCCATCGCCAGCGCTCGCGCGATCGCCACGCGCTGCTTCTGCCCGCCCGAGAGCTGCTGCGGCCAGGCGTTCAGATGGCCGCCCAGCCCGACCCGCTCCAGCAAGCGCCTGCCGCGCTCCGCCGCCGCGCCCCGCGGCAGGCGGAGCACCCGCCGCGGCGCCTCGGTGACGTTCTCCAACACCGTCAGGTGCGGGAAGAGCTGAAAGTCCTGGAACACCATGCCGAACAGCCGGCGCATCTGCCGCACCTCCGGCCCTGCGTGCGCCGTCTGCCCCGCGCGCAGCACGTGCGGCCCCACGCGGATCTCGCCGGTGTCGAACGTGTTCAGCCCGTTGAGGCAGCGCAGCAGCGTCGATTTGCCGCCACCGCTCGGCCCGATCAGCGCGACCGTCTCGCCCGCGTTGACCGTCAGGCTGATGTCGTCGAGCACCAGGCGGTCGCCGTAGCGCTTGGTCAGGCTGCTGAACCTCACTTCCAGTCCGCCGTTCTCGTGTCCCATGGTCAGGCCCCCCCTTGCTGTCCCCAGCGCCGTTCGAGGTAACGCGACAGGTAGCCCAGCGGCACCGACATGACGAGGTACAGCGCCGCCGTCGTCAGCGCGATCTGCAGGTAGCCGCCGCCGGACCTTGTGAGCATCTGGTACTCCTTGCTCAGCTCGACGACAGCAATGACGCTGACGACGCTGGTGTCCTTGAACAGGGCGACGAGGTCGTTGGTCATCGGCGGCAGGATGACGCGGATGGCCTGCGGCAGGATAACGCGGCGGAAGGCCAGGGGCGTGGACATGCCCAGGGACGCGGCCGCCTCCCACTGGCCGCACGGGATCGAGGCGATGCCCGCCCGGTAAATCTCCGCCTCGTAGGCCGCGTAGTTCAGCCCGAAACCCAGGATCCCCGCCTGCCAGGCGTCCAGCTTCAAAGTCACGGGCAGGCCGAGCTGCTGGGCGATGCCCGGCAGCCCGTAGTAGAGGAACAGCAGCAGCAGCAGCACCGGGATGCCGCGGAAGAACTCGACGTACACGGTCGCCAGCAGGCGCAGCGGCGCCGGACCGTAGAGGCGCAGCAGGGCGATCGGCAGCCCGAGCAGGACGGCCAGCGCCATGCCGCTCGCGGTGAGGAAGACCGTCATCCCGGCCGCGTCGAGGAGCTGCGGAAAGTAGCGCGCGAACGTCATTTCCTCGGCGGTGCCGCCGCCCAGGCTGGTGCCGGCGAGGCGGTACTGATCGACGTTCCACAGTTGCCACTTCGCGAGGATGCGCTTCAGCTCGCCGCTGTCGCGGAGGCGCCGCAGGGCGGCGTCGAGGTCGCGGGCAAGGGCCTCGTTGTCCTTGCGGACGGCGATGGCGTAGTAGCCCTCGGCGAAGGAAGCGCCGGCGAGCTCCAGGCCGGGGAAGTCCCGGTAGCGGCTGTACTTCAGGTGTCCGTCGGGGACAGCGTAGTACAGTACGATGGGCAGGTCGAGCAGCACGCCCTGGATGCCGCGGCCCAAGCTCAGGTCCTTGTACGGACCGTCCTGGTCGTCGTAGACGCGCTTGGCGATGCCGAGCTTGTCGAGCAGGCGCTCGGCGGCGGTGCCCTCCAGCGTGCCGAGGACGAGCCGCAGATCGCGGGCCTCTTCGAGGGTGCGGAAGCGCTTCTCGCCGGCGCGGACGACGAGCTGGAGCTGGTAGAGGTAGTAGGGCCGCGTGAAGCGGACGAGCTGCTCGCGCTCCGGCGTGACCTCCAGGCCGTTCATGGCGAAGTCGAAGTCGCGCCGCTCCAGCCCCTGGGTGAGGTTCTTGAAGTCGTAGTGTTTGAAGACGATGGGCCGGCCCAGCTCGCGGGCGAGGGCGTCCTTGAGATCGACCTCGAAGCCGATGAGCTTTTCGGGATCGGCGGGGTCCTTGAAGACGTAGGGGACGCCGCCGTCGGGGTCGGCGGCCCACAGGAGCGGGGGGGCGGGATTCGGGTCCTGCGCCTGGCAGGGCGAGGCGGCCGCGAAGAGGAGGCTGGCCGCGAGGCCGGCGAGCACGTGGCAGAACAACCGACGTTTGGTCAAAGTGGGTTGGCCCTCCTTTGCGCCCCGCGCGGGGCAAATCGCCTGGGACACCGGGAATACGCCCGGTCGATGGGATCCGATGGCAAAGTATTATATGCGCACGGAAACGGAAGCGAAGAGAAAGATCCGGCCGCTAGCTGATGTGGGCGCGGCAAGCTTTTCGGGGACTCGCGATGGTCGCCCGGCGGCGTCGAAGGGGCTTGCCGTTTCGCGCGCTTCACAGGGCAGCGCGCGAAACGGCAAGCCCCTTCTGCGCCGCTGGACAAGAGGCGCCGTTCCTCCCCCCGGAACTTTTGCCACACCCGCTGATGTGTGGCACTGGCCCACTAGCGCGGCGCGCAAGCGCCGATGATCGGAAACACATAGCGGTGGTTCGCGGACGCGAACGTTTGCCGGCACTTCAAGACCCACCCCGACTTTGCCCCTCTGCGTTCGCACCCGGGTTATCGGAAGCTGATCGGGGCGGGGAGCGTTCGACTTCGCGGGAGGTGCCGGCGCCTCTCTGCGGACCGGGTTGACCGTCTCGCCGGAGCGCAGGCCCTGCAGCCCCGCGACCGCGACCCACTCGCCCGCTTGCACGCCGGCCTCAATGACGCGCAGGCCGTCCCGCGCCGCCCCCACTTTCACCGCGCGCTTCTCCACGACGTTCTTGTCGTTGACCACGAAGACGTACTTCCGCCCCGCCTCGGTCAGCACCACCGCCTCCGGGACCAGGAGCGCCCGGTACGGTTTGCCGATCTCCACCCGCAACCGAACGAACATCCCGGGGAGGAGCAGTTTCCGCGGGTTGGCGAAGACGCCGCGCACGCGAAGTGTCCCGGTCTTCGGATCGACCTCGTTCCCCATGGCCTGGAGGACGCTCTCATGCGGGAACCCCTTTTCGTCCACCAGCGCCAACCGGAGCGGCAACCGCGTGGCGTCCCCCTTCTGTTCCAGGGCCAGCCGCCTCAGCCGCAGCAGGGTGCGCTCGTCCATCGCGAAATACGCATAGATCGGGTCCGCGGTGACCAGTCGGGCGAGCAGCGTCTCGTCCGCCCTGACGAGGTTGCCGGGGTCGAGGGCGCGGAAACCGATGCGCCCGCTGACCGGGGCCCTCACCTTCGTGAACTCCAGGTTCAGCCTCTCGACCTCGCGCTGCGCCTTCGCGACCTCGATGGCCCCCTGCGCCTCCACGCGGTCCCCGTTGACCTTGTCGAACTCCTCGCGGCTGATGGCCGCGCGCCCCATCAGGGCCTTGGCGCGCTGGTACTCCGCCTCGGTGCGGCGCAGGCGGGCCTCGGCCAGGACGAGCCGGGCGTCGGCGAGCCTCAGCTGCGCCTCGTAGGGGCGCGGGTCGATCTCGAACAGCACGTCGCCCTCCTTCACGTCGCTCCCTTCCTTGAAGTGAACCTTCGTGAGGTAGCCGGTGACGCGCGGCCGCAGTGCGACCACTGTCGCCGCCTCCAGGCGCCCCGTGAAGTCCAGGGCGTCGCGGGTTTCGCGCTGGACCACCTGGCTGACGGTCACCGAAGGGGGCTGTGCGGCGGCCATGCCCGCCCCGCCCAGCAGGCCGAGGAGGACAACGGCAAGGACGGGCTTCCGGCCGGACAGCCGGCTTCGCGAGCGGTAGAACATGGTTGACCTCCGAGGACGTGTCGTTGGCACCCGGGCCTGCAGCATGAAGCGGCCCGCGGCTATTGTAGCGAAGCAGCCCGACACCGTTCCCTCGCGAGCCACCTGTCATCCCGGGAGGCAACCGTGAACCGCTGGTGGACGACCCTGGCCGTGCTCCTCGCGAGCGCCGCGCCGGCCCTGGCCGGCCCGAAGAAGGCCCCGAACATCGTCATCCTCCTGGCCGACGACATGGGCATCGGCGACCTGGCCTGTTACAACAAGGACTCGAAGATCCCCACGCCGAACATGAACCGCCTGGCGGCGCAGGGGCTGCGCTTCACCGATGCGCACACGCCGGCCGCGGTCTGCTCGCCGACACGTTACGGCCTGCTGACCGGCCGGTACTGCTGGCGCAGCCGCCTGAAAAGCGGCGTCCTCCAGGGCTACTCCCCCGCACTCATCGAGCCGGGCCGTCTGACGCTCGCGGCACTGCTGAAGCGCCACGGCTACGTCACGGCGTGCGTCGGCAAGTGGCACCTCGGCCTCGGCAAGGCCGCGCCGACCGACTACAAGGGGAAGCTCATCCCCGGCCCCGGCACGGCTGGCTTCGACTACTTCTTCGGCATCCCCGCCTCGCTCGACATGCCGCCGTACCTCTTCGTCGAGAACGACCGTCCCGTCGAGGCGCCGACGGCGCAGATCGAGGGAAGCGAGATGCGCCGCAAGGGCGGGGGAGGCTTCTGGCGCGGCGGGGCGATCGCGCCCGGGTTCCGGCACGCCGACGTCCTGCCGAAGATTACCGAAAAAGCGGTCGGCTTTATCGAAAAACAGGCGCAGGCGGCGCCGGGCCGGCCATTCTTCCTCTATTTCGCCCTCACCGCCCCGCACACGCCGTGGCTGCCGACCGAGAAGTACCGCGGCAAGAGCAAGGCGGGCTACTACGGCGACTTCACCGCGCAGGTGGACGCGAGCGTCGGCGCCGTCCTCGACGCCCTCGACCGGCTGAAGCTGGCCGACGACACGCTGGTCATCCTCACGAGCGACAACGGCGCCCACTGGACGCCGGAGGACATCCGCATCTGGGGCCACCTGGCGAACTGGTTCCTGCGCGGCCAGAAGGCGGACATCTGGGAGGGCGGTCATCGCGTGCCGTTCATCGCCCGCTGGCCGGGGAGGATTCGCCCGGGCGGCACCAGCGACCAGACCGTCTGCCTGACCGACCTGCTGGCGACCTGTGCGGCCGTTGTCGGTGCGAAGTTGCCGCCAGACGCCGGCGAGGACAGTTACAGCCTGCTGCCGGTCCTGCTCGGCGAGCACAAGGGCGGCGCGGTGCGCGAGGCGACGGTCCACCATTCGGGGAGCGGCCTGTTCGCGCTGCGCCAGGGGGACTGGGTGTTCATCGACGGCCTGGGCTCGGGCGGCTTCAGCGCGCCGCGGACGGAGAAGGCCGCGCCGGGCGGGCCGACGGGGCAGCTCTACAACCTCCGCACCGACCCGTCGCAGCGGAACAACGTCTTCTTGCAGAACTCCGACGTCGTCAAGCGGCTGCGGGCGCTGCTGCGGCGCTACCGGGAGCAGGGCCACAGCAGGCCGGCCCGCGACGGCTGAGGTTGCCCAGTTTCTCCGGCTGGTCCGCCCCCTGGCCCGCCCTGAGTTTTTCCCCGATTCTTCCTTGAGTCTCGACGCTGCGTACGTCAAGATGATTGCACGGGCGCTGGCTGTCGTCGGCACACGGGGGCAGCCGCGTCGCAATCGTTCCTGTCGTCATGGGCGGTCGGTCCCGAGCCGGCCGCGAATAGCCCCTTTCAGGGGAGGAGATGTATCGTGAGCGAAAAGGAAAAGGGCGGCCTGTCGCGCCGCGAGATGATCAAGGCGACCGGCCAGGTCGCCGCCGCGTCGGCCCTGGCGGGCGTCGTGCTGCCGCAGGTCCACGCCGGGGAGAACAATACCCTCCAGGTGGCCCTGGTCGGCTGCGGCGGCCGCGGCACCGGCGCCGCCGGCAACGCCCTGTCCGTGCGCAACCAGGGGCCGATCCGTCTGGTCGCCATGGCGGACGTCTTCCCCGCCCGGCTGAACTCCAGTCACCAGAGCCTGCAGCGCGGCTTCGCCCAGCAGATGGACGTACCGGAAAACCGGCGCTTCATCGGCTTCGACGCCTACCGCCGAGCGATGGACGCGCTGCGGCCCGGCGACGTGGTCATCCTCACCACGCCGCCCGCGTTCCGCTGGGTCCACTTCACCTACGCCATCCAGCGCCGGCTGAACGTCTTCATGGAGAAACCGATCACCGTGGACGGCCCGAGCACGCGGCGGATGCTGCGCCTGGCCGAGGACTCCGAGCGGCAGAACCTCAAGGTCGGCGTCGGCCTGATGTGCCGCCATTGCTCCGCGCGTCAGGAGCTCTACGACCGCATCCGCCAGGGGCAGATCGGCGATTTGCTGCTGCTGCGGGCGTACCGCCAGACCGGCCCGGTCGCCTATTTCGCCTCGCCGCCGAAGCCGGACGGCATCAGCGAGCTGATGTACCAGGTGCAGCGCTTCCACTCGTTCCTGTGGGCCAGCGGCGGCTGCTTCAGCGACTTCCTGATCCACAACATCGACGAGTGCTGCTGGATGAAGGACGCCTGGCCGGTGCAGGCCAAGGCCTCGGGCGGCCGCCACTTCCGCGGCAACAACATCGACCAGAACTTCGACACCTACTCGGTCGAGTACACCTTTGCGGACGGCACCAAGCTGCTGCTCGAGGGCCGCAACATCCCGGGCTGCCATCAGGAGTTCGCCAGTTACGCGCACGGCACGCGCGGCTCGGCGATCATCTCGCAGTCGGGCCACTCGCCGGCGCGGTGCCGGACCTTCCGCGGCCAGAATTTCACGAATGCCGACGTGACGTGGCGGTTCGGGCCGCGCGAGCCGGATCCGTACCAGCTCGAGTGGGACCACCTGGTCGATGCGATCCGCCACGACCGGCGCTACAACGAGGTGCGGCGCGGCGCCGAGGCCAGCCTCATCACGGCGATGGGCCGCATGGCGGCGCACACGGGCCAGGTGGTGACGCGCGACCAGGCGCTGAACCACGACCACGAGCTGGCGCCGAACGTCGATCAACTGGCGATGGACTCGCCGGCGCCGCTGCAGCTCGGGCCGGACCGCAAGTACCCCGTGCCCCAGCCGGGCGCCAACGCGCGGCGCGAGTATTGATCTGGTTTGGCGCCGCCCGTTTAGCCGCGAGCGGTGAGCCAGATCCCGCTACGCGGGGCCGCGCAGCGGATCTGGCTCACCCGCTCGCCCCCCGCGTAGCGGGATCTGGC
>JBBRPS010000447.1:0-8585 GCA_038227745.1 Gemmatales bacterium
GTCGTCTTGCCGGTGCCGGGCGGGCCGTGCAGCACGGCCAGGTCGCGCGCCGACAGGGCGAAGCGCACCGCCTCCTGCTGCGCGGCGTTCAGCGCGGCGTCCAGCGGTTCGTAAGGCGCCTCGGGGGCGAACTCGGGCGGCCGCTCGCCGAGGAGGACGGCACGCAGTTCGGCCAGGCGTTCGCGGCTCGCGGTCCTTGCCCGCTCCAGGGCCGCGAGCTGCCGCTGCCGTGCCGCCTCGTCGCCGGACAGGTCGAGGCGGTAGAGGGTGCGCCCGTCCGCCTCGTCGGGCGGCTCGTTCAGCGCCACGCGCAGGAGGCGCTCCATGCGCTCGCAGACCACGCCGCGCCGGCCGTCCGCCTCGGCGCCGCCCTCCGGCCACAGCACGATGGGGCTGCCCGACTGGAGCCGCGTCCAGGGCAGCGACTGCGTGCGGTCGCGCTTCGTCAGGGTCAGGATGCAGCGGCCGCCCAGGCCCGACGACTCCTCGGCGATCACCAGTCCCGCCAGGCATTCGCCGCTGCGCTCGGCCTCCGCCGCCGGCCGCCCGCGCGCCCGCTCCAGCGCCCGCCGAGACTCCGCCTGCGCCTCCAGTTCCAGCAGGCGGGCCAGGCGCTGGAAGTGGTCTTCGTCGGCAGCGGCTGCGGCCGGTGCGCCGGCGGCCCGGGCGCGCAGGCGACGCTCCTTGAAGGAAGCGCCGTCGAGGGCCTTGACCAGGCGAGCGTCCCAGCCGTCGGGCACCTCGACCGTCGCGGCCCGGGCGTGCAGCTCGATCTTGCCGACCTGCGCGCGGGTGATGCCGCCTGCCGTGATGAGGAAGTGCAGCAATTCGCCCTTCGTGGTGCGGGGCGGCAGGGCTTCGAGATGGAGGAGGGGCATCGGCGCTCTTTGGGGGGCCTGGACGACCTGCGGGGGGCAACTTCATTATCCCAGGCGTCGGCGGGGGCGCGTCGCCGAAGCCTACGACTTGAGTCCCAGTTCTTCGAGGGACTGGGCGCAGATCGAGGCGTGAAGGATGTCGTCGAGCTTCTCCGCCGGGAGGGAGGCGAGTTGCCCTTTCACCTCCGGACTCAGCGGGCCGAAGAGCCTCCCCAGGAGCAACTCCAAACTTTCGCGCAGCGCCTCCTGGCGGCCCTCCTGGCGGCCCTGCTCACGGAACTTTTCAAACAGGGTCATGGACATGGCTCTGACTCCCGGGTCCGGGTCACTCAACACCGCGGTCTCATAAGCCTGCCGCTGTTCCTCGTCCAGAGGCAGGTAGGCGTCCACACACTCGCACAGCAGGTAGCGGCGGTAGGCGTTCTCCGGGACCGAAAAGACCGAAAAGAGACCGAAAAGAGACCGCATCTATTATTTGCTTCTAAGCTGCCGGGGCCGCCGGCAACGACTAAATACCGCGCGAAACCGAAACGGCGGCCGCGGTCAGCTTCAGCGTTTGGTTCGGCGGCCCGTGTTGGTGTCAGCATCCTCGACCTGGCGGGGTCGCGGGGCCGGTGCGCCGCGCAGCGCAGCAATCCTTCCGTACTCAGGTCTTCAGCGATGTCCGGCCAATGGATGCCGTAGCCGCCGCCAGCCACGCGCCAGTTCTTCCGCTCTGCCGTAGAGGCGTTGAGCAACCGCGGATACCACGCGAGCGGAACGATGATGGTCCGCCCGTCCCGAAGAGACACGCTCAAGGTATCTTTCGTGAATTTCACGCCAGTGACCCGCTCGTCAGCCGTTAGCGCCAAGATGCCCATGCCAGGCCTCCATGAATGCCGCTTGATGTTGGGTGACCAGTTTCTGAAGCCGCCGCAACTCCTTGGGCGAGAAGCCGAAGTCCCGTGCGAGGCCAACCGGCTGCAACCAGAACTTGGCCGACAAATCGTCCCGATCAACATGGACAGGCGACGGCTCATTGGGTTCATGGCTGTAGAAGTAGAAGCGGTACGGGCCGCTTCGCAAAACGGTCGGCATGAGCTATCCATCCCTCGGCGTAAGGGGCTTGTACGCCCAGAGGCCGGCGGAGAAAAGGGACATTCATCTTATTCAGACGTCAAGTGGCGCACCCGAACGCACAAGCTCACCCGCGGCGGCCGCTGCAAGAGCTGGATGGCGCACGAAACCAGTATGGCGGCCCCGGTTAGGTGCAGCGCCTGGTTCGGCGGTAGAACCAGGCTGAGAGAATCAAGCCGCCCCAACCGCAGCGTAAAGCTTACCGTGCTGTTTCAACCAGTTCACCTCGTCGCGCTCGGCGCGTTCCTTGACTTCGCGAAGGAACTTCACCGTTTCCGCTTCGTAGCACGGCTCACTCGGGTCATCGGCGGGAATGACCATCTCGACCTCCACGGCGACAACATACCTTTCGGTTTGAATCAGCCGTGTCCTCTTGATTCGTTCACCGGCAATTCGCATGGCTAGCCCCTGTCGAAGAAATGGACCGTTACCAACTTGACCACGCCGCTCTGACGTAAGAGAGACCAAACCGCTTTGAACTCCGTGCCATCGGGAAGGCTCTCGCGCACTTCCACCGTCGGATTGGGTTTTGCCCTGGGTTTCTCGGCGATCAGTTCACCGTCCTCCAACGCCGCGACCGCTTGCCACTCCATGATACCACGTTCCTCAAGTCGTTCGGAAGCGTGTAATCCAACGACGTACTTGTCCTCGGCGACGAGTTGGCGGATGGTGTCGAAGAACTTTCCCATCAACGAGCACCTCAGAGTTCCACTCAGGTCCGCGTGACAACCGAAAAGATGACCGACTCGGCCCGCCAGAACTCCAGAACTCCAGCCAGTCACTCCTCGGGTCCTGCGACAGCCGAGCCGAGGGACACACCCTCTGCTACTTCCACGGTTTGCTCACCTCCTTGCAATTTCCGGTCCAGCGCCTCCGGGAGTTGCACCTCCTCCCCGCCCAGAGTGTTAACCTGGTCCTCGCGGGGATAAGAAGGCGCAGCTCGATTGACAGTGGACTGTCAATCGAGCTGCGTTCCCTTTTCGGCTCCCCTTCCTCAGGCTTTGCCTGGCGCAAGGGCACTAATTACTCGGATAGCGCTTATTATATTGCTCAATAAGCTCACTTAATGGGAGCCCTGGATTGCCGTCCTCAAACAGGGTTGCTTCGCCGGTTTGTCGGACCCAGATATTCCTG
Source organism: Gemmatales bacterium (assembly GCA_038227745.1). GTDB lineage: Bacteria > Planctomycetota > Planctomycetia > Gemmatales > Gemmataceae > DASPXY01. The sequence goes on from JBBRPS010000447.1 coordinate 3,129, forward strand.
GTCCATACTTGCCCAATGTCCATGATCCATTGCGGAGCCCTTCGGGCTCCACCGTAATTGGTGCCAGGAAGTAGGTGATCGATTAGTTCTTCGATTGTTCCAACGAAAACTTCTCTTTCCCTCGTTTTCACAAAGCCGAGAAAAAATGGATAACTGTATACACAATAACTGTTCGGTAGAAAAACATGAACGCCTTTGATAAATCACTGACCGGCGTGATAGTGGTGAGCCCACCCCAAATCAGATTCGGGGTATCGTAATAAGCTGTATTGAAGAGGGTATCAAATACAAATAGAATCCACTGAGTCATAGTCCCATCGACTCCGTCGAAACCCCGATTCAAGAACGACTGGGGGCAACTGGCGACATACCCTAATGGCCAAACCATGATCCAAAGTGCCATAACTAAGTGGGCGTTTAGCGTGCGAACATTGTATTGGTCTTTTTTCGGAACCAACAGTTGCCAGCCAGCATCCGCACCAAAGACCAATCCAAATGCCAAATATGCCACGATTAAGCTAACAAGCTGTCCTGCCATCGCCGCTACCCCAAAGAAGACCAACAAAGGAACGGCTATTGCCGCCGAAGCGGCAAGGTTTACGGATAACAAGAAAACACCGCATTTAAAGATCCACGATAGCCCAATCATGATGCAAATACTAACTTTGTCAATGACAGACTTTTTTGGCTCACTGATTGTGCCGCTTCCCTTGTTGCGAGTTTCATCCTAAGAAGAAGACTATCTCCTCGGATTATTTCCCAGCTCCAGATGCCTTGCGTTCTTTGCACGGCTAACCACGGGTTTTCCACGGGATGCTCCGTCCTTCACCGATTCGTTGGCGACCTACCAAACCGCATGCACAGATACTTCAAGAACTCCAAGTGTTTTCAGGCATCGTCTCGCCGGGCCTTAAACAGAATCTCGGGCGCGATGGGACGGAGTAGAGTGATGAAGCGCTGAGCCATGATCTACGCCTCTGCCGCCGAACTTGGATTCGTTGACCTACAGATCAACCAACACCATAACACGCCGTCAACCAACACCGCTACCCCATCCCGTCGCTCCGCCAGAACCTCGCCACCACCAATCCCTTGCAGCCTCGCCTCCTGATTCGTTCCCGGTGTTATCGTACTTCCAGGTCAAATAACACCGCCCGCACTCCCTCACCCCCGGTCCAGGGGGCTGGTCACCCCGCGCCCACTCCTCTTTCCTCCGGCTGTTGTGCCGCGCCCGCAGCGCGTCCCGCAGCCGGTCCAGCAACTTCGGGGGCTTCGGCGTCGGTGCTGCCGGGGTCGGCAGGGAGGGTTCCCTCATGGGCTGGTCCTCCTGCCTGGCTGTATTTCAGCCGCCGAGGCCCTCGCTGTCAAACGAAATCCGGGCGATCCCCGGTCGCCGACGGCTCGATGGCCGGCTGCGACAGCTGGGCGGCAGCCTGTCAGCCGTCGGCAGCGGGAGTGCAGCAACTCCCGATCTTCACTTGCCGTTGCGGAAGAATTCGTCGCTGGACTCGATGCCGTCCCGGATCGAGCGCTGATCCAGGACCGCCCAGGCGTCGAGGTCGGCCTGCGACGCCGGCCGGCCCAGCAGCGCCGGGAGCGCCTCCCGCACGACCTGCGCATGGGAATCGCGCGAGGTCAGCACCAGCCACGCCAGGCCCTCCCGGCCGACGCGCGCCAGCAGACTGCCCTGGATGCCCGCGACCGCGTCGGCGGTCAGCTCGGTCGCCAGCAGATCCCGGTAAAGCTGCTGGATGAACGCGGCATCGTTGCTTCCCGCCCGGAGGTAATACTCGTCGCTGGCCAGCAGCCGGGCGAGCACCTGCTCCTCCGTCTGCCCGGCGAGCTGATTCACGAATGACTGGTCGGCGCCCGGCGCCGGGGCGTGCCCGAGGTAGCGCACGAACCAGCCGTCCACGACCTGCCGCCGCGCCTCCTCCGACTGGGCGATCTGCTCGACGACCGCCTGCCGGCCGGCCGGGCCGCCCAGCACCTGCAGCCACCGGGCGATGTCGTCGGGCGAGGCGTCGCGGTGCAACTCCGTGTGGAAGACCGCCTGGATGAAGTCCACGGACGGATCGCCCGGCGCGTGTACCGCCTCCACCGCCTGGTAGGCGACCGTGCTCACCGGCCGGTTGACGTAAGCCGCGTCCAGCACCCCTTGCCCCGGTCCGCCGGCCAGGGCGCGGAACACCGCCATGCCCGACAGGTCGTGGGCGATCAGCGTGTCGTTGCCCGCCCCGCCATCGAGCGTGAGGCCGGCGTAGGCGCTGCTGTCCTGCACGTCGAGGGAAAAGACGTCGTCGCCGCCGTTGCCATAGATCGCCGTCGGCACCCCCGCCGCCTGGCCCTGGACCACGAAGGTGTCGTTGCCGTCCCCCGTGGCCAGGACGACGCCGGCGAACGTTCCGCCCGTGGCGCGGTAGAAGATCGTATAGGGCCGGACCGTGGCGGCGATGCCCTGCGCGGTCACGAAGACGGTGTTGGCGGCGGCCTGCCCGGCGTCGCTCACCAGGAGGAAGTTGCTGCCCGCGCCGCCGTCGATGGTCAGCGGGGCCTGGAGGCCGTTCAGCGTCCCCTGGGCAAGGGCCGAGATCGAGGACACCAGGACGGTGTCGTTGCCGGCGCCGGTGTCGATGAGCGTCGGGGCGCCGGCGAGGGTGCCCTGCACCACGACCATGTCGTTGCTGCCGCCGGTCAGCACGCGGACCGCGCCGCCGAAGGTGCCGCCGCTCGCGCGGTAGAACACGGCGGCGCCCAGCGCGGTGCTCGCGATGGCGGAGCCAGTGACATACACGACGCCGGCCGCGGGCGCCCCACTCATGTCCACGGTAAGGCCATTGGAGCCGCCGCCCTCGTCGAGGGTGATGACCGTCGCCGTCGCGGCGGTTCGCTGCACGGCCACTCGGTCGTCGCCGTCGCCGGTGGCGATCGTGAGGTTTTCCAGCCCCGCACAGGGGACGATCTGGCCGCCATCCTGCACCGCGGTGTCGGTGACCGTGACGGTGTCGGGGCCGGGCGTGCCGGACAGGACTGCCCGGTCACTGCCGGTCGTGCCGCTGTCGATGAGCCGGACGGTCGCGGCGCCGGGAATACCGAGTTGGACGTTGTAGGTGTCGCTGCCGCCGGCGCCATCCAGTTCGAGAACGCCCAGGGCGGCGTACTGGATCAGGCTATCGCCGGCACGGCCGAAGCGGCTGCCGTCGGTGCTGAGCGTCTCGTCGGCGACGGTGCCGGTGTAGCGAACGGTGGCAACGCCGTTGACCGAGCCGCCGGACGCATCGCCGGTCAGCCGGACGTCGGACAGTTCCAGCGTGCTCGTGGACGGCCCGGCGGCGACCCCGACGGCGAAGCCCTGGACGGCCAGGTCGGCGAGGCGCACGGCGGCGCCGGCGACGTTGACGCCGATGCCCCCACCCGTCCCCTGGAGGACGGTGCCCGACGGGCCACTGCCCTGGACCGTCACCGATCGGGAGAGGGTGACGGCCTCGCGGTACACGCCGGCATTCACGCGGACGGTCCCGCCGAGGCTGACGGCATCGACGCCTTGCTGGATGGTCGGGAAGGCGTCGATGCCGACGGCCGTGGCCGGGCCGGCGCCGTCGGGATCGACTCCCGGCGCGAGGGAGGCCCAGGCGGCGTCCACGTAGACCACGGCGACAGAGGCAGGGTTGCCGACGGGCGGAGGACTCACCGGGGGCGGGCTGGCCGGGGGCGGGCTGGCCGGAGGTGGGCTGAGCGGGGGCGGGCTAAGCGGGGGCGGGCTGGCCGGGGGCGGGCTGGCGCCCGGCTGCACGACGACGCTGAATGATTTGTCGAACGACAGGCCCAGACTGTCCGTGGTTCGGATGCCGACCTGGTAGGTCGTCGCGGTGGAACCCTGCAGCCCCTGGGCCGTTTCGAGCCTGTCGCCGTTGATTCGGAAGCGGTCGGCCGTACTCAGGAGGGCATAGGCGAAGGACTGCCCCGTGTTCGGGTCCGTCGTGGACAGCGTGCCGACCAGGGTCCCCGCCGGGGCGCCCGACGGGACACGGTTGCCGGAGAGCGCGACGTCGGTCGGCGGCGTGGTGCTCGGGCTGACGGACAGGTCGAACGAACTCGCGACGGTCAGACCGAGGTTGTCCGTGGACTGGACGCGCACGTGCAGGGTGGTCGCGGCGGTGAACGGGAAGACATGGGCCGTACGCAGGGTGTTGCCCGAGAGGGTGAACGCCGTGTTGTCCGTGTCGCCCGGGCCGCTGACGAGGGCGTAGGTGAACGTCTGCCCGAAGTTCGGATCCGTGGTGCCGAGGGTGCCGACGGTCGCGCCCCGGGCCATGCCCGCGGTCAGCGTCCCGCCCGGCGTCAACGCGATGCCGGTCGGGAGTGCCGGGTTGACAGTGATGGTGAAGGCCTTGTCGAAAGTCAGTCCCAGCGCATCGACGGCGTGGATGCCGATGCTGTACGGGGTGGGCGCGGTCACGGTGAAAACGAAGTTGGTCCTCAGCGTGGCAGTCGCGTTATCGACGGCGAACAGGCTGGCGTCGGGGCCGGTCAGCGTGTAGGTGAGCGCCTGCCCGGCATTGGGATCGGCGGTCGCGAGGGTACACACCATCGTCCCGACCGGCAGGGCGGCGCTGACGGTGGCGACGGATAGGGTGATGTCGGTGGGCGGGGCGGGAGTCACCGCGATCGTAAAGGCCTTGTCGAAGGTCAGGCCGAGGCTGTCGGTCACCTGAACGCCGACACGGTACGGAGTAGCGGCGCCCACGGCGAAGACGGTGTTGCTCTTCAGCGTGGCGGTGGTGTTGTCCACGGTGAACAGGCCGGCGTTGGCTCCGGTCAGCGTGTAGGTGAACGCCTGCCCGGCGTTCGGGTCGGTCGTCGTCAGCGCCCCGATGGCGGTATCCGCCGGCCGCGCCGCGCTGACCATCGCCTTCGAGAGCGAAATGTCCGTGGGCGGGGCGGGGTTGACGGTGATGGTGAAGGCCTTGTCGAACGTCAGCCCGAGGCTATCGACGACGTGGACACCGAGGCCGTACGGGGTCGCCGACCCGACCGCGAAGACCGTGTTCGTCTTCAATGTGGCGGTGGCGGTGGCGCTGTCGATGGCGAAGAGGCCGGCGTTGGGGCCGATCAGCGTGTACGCGAACGCTTGCCCGCCGTTGGGATCCACCGTCGCCAAGGTGCCCACGAGGGTGCCGGCCGGTTGCGCCGCGCCCACCGTCGTGCCCGACAGCGTGACGTCCGTGGGCGGGGCGGGGTTGACGGTGATGGTGAAGGTCTTGTCGAAGGTCAGGCCCAGCGCGTCTATCACGTGGACACCAAGGCCGTACGGCGTGGCGGCCCCCACCGTGAAGACCGCCGCCGTTTTCAGGGCCCCGGTGGGGTTATCGACCGCGAACAGGCCGGCGTTGCTCCCCATCAGCGTGTAAGTGAAGGCCTGCCCTGGGTTCGGATCCGTGGTCGTCAACTGGCCCA
>JBBRPS010000448.1:0-8580 GCA_038227745.1 Gemmatales bacterium
AGCCAGATCCCGCTGCGCGGGATCTGGCTCAACCGCGGCTAAACAGGCGGTTCGGCAACGGCGACAGTATAGAACTGCATCGGTCGCACCTCCGCACCAGGGCCGGCGGACCGGCCCGTCACCCTTCGTCCCTCACCCCGCCGTGCTCGCCGAGCGAGGCGTCGAGGCCGCGCTGGGCCGCCTGCTTGTAGACCGTCTCCAGGGCGTCGAGGAAGCGTTCCCCGCCCCGCCAGAACGGGAAACTCCCCAGCCGCCGCGGCAGCGCCGCCGCCACGGGCGGGACGGCCACCTCGCCGAGGAGGTCCGCCGGCAGGTCGCCCGCCTTCCAGAAGCCGGCCGGGTCCGCCGGCAGCGGCTCGGGCGGCGCCTGCTCTCGCGCCGGCTCGGCGGCGGCCGTGGCGGCGCTCGCGCCCTTCCCCAGCAATTCCGTCAATTCCTCGCGGCTCAGGCCGCGCAGCCGGAGGATGAGGAACGGATCGCGGTCGAACTCCTCGCCGAGGAGGTAGTACACGGCCGCGATGTGCTTGCACGGGTTCGAGGAGTCCGGGCAGGAGCAGTCCGTGTCGAGGTCGCGCAGCGTCTTGGGGAAGAGCGACAGGCCCACCTCCTTGAAGACTCCCTCGACCTCCTGCGGCAGCTCGCCCGCCAGCAGCTTCGCCGCGAAGAGGGCCTGCCCCGAGAGGGCGGCGGCGACCTTCTTCCAGTCGGCCTTGCTCAGCGTCTTGACGCCGATGGTGACGGCGTAGGGCTTCGGCTGCGACCCCTGGACGGCGGCGGTCACGCGCCCCTTCTCGACCTCGATGGACAGCACCTGCCCTTGCCGGGCATAGGAGCGGCCGCGCGTGAGGCGGCTGCCGATGTGGAAGCTCTCCAGGACGGCGATCCAGCGCTTCGCCCACCACGTCTGGCCGAAGGAGCCGCGCTTGCTCTGGGCCTTGATGCCGCCCTTGGCCTTGCGCGGCCGCGAGCGCGGGAAGTGCTCATAATAGTCACGCCACATATCAGTAATCCTCTATAGTTTGGCGAGCGGCGGGGCTTGCGCTCCGGGTAGTCCCCTCACTCCGCGACCGCCTGCGCCCGCAGCGCGAACAGCTCCTTCAAGTCCGCCGTCGAGAGTTCCGTCAGCCAGGCCTCGCCGGTGCCGACAATGCTGCCCGCCAATGCCTGTTTGCGCTCGATCATATCGTCAATCCGCTCCTCCAGCGTCCCGGCACAGAGGAACTTGTGGACCAGCACGTTCTTCGTCTGGCCGATGCGGAAGGCGCGGTCGGTCGCCTGGTTCTCCACCGCGGGGTTCCACCAGCGGTCGAAGTGGAAGACGTGCGCCGCCGCCGTCAGGTTGAGTCCCGTACCGCCCGCCTTGAGCGACAGCACGAACAGCCGCGGCCCGTCCGCCGCGCCCGCCTGGAAGTGCTCCACCATCCGGTCGCGGTTCGGCTTGCTCACGCCGCCGTGCAGGAACAGCACCTCGCGGCCGAACGTCTCCTGCAGGTGGCGCTGGATGAGTGTGCCCATCTCGGCGAACTGCGTGAAGATCAACGCGCGGTCGCCCACCTCGATCACCTCCTCCAGCATCTCCGTCAGCCGCGCCAGCTTGCCCGAGCGGCCCGGGATCGCCGAGTTGTCGCCGAGGACCTGCGCCGGGTGGTTGCACACCTGCTTGAGTTTCGACAGCGTTGCCAGCACCACGCCCTTGCGCTGGATGCCCTCGCTGCTGTCCAGCGACGCCGCGGCGTCCTCGACGACCGCGGCGTACAGCGATGCCTGCTCCTTGGTCAGCGTGCAGTAGACCTTCATCTCCAGCTTGTCGGGCAGGTCGGCGATGACCGACTTGTCGGTCTTGAGGCGGCGCAGGACGAACGGCCCGGTGAGGCGGCGCAGGCGCTCGATCGCCTCGGGGTCGCGGTTGGCCTGGATCGGCACGAAGAAGCGGCGCCGGAAGGCGGTCTGCGAGCCGAGGAAGCCGGGGTTGAGGAACTCCATGATCGACCACAAATCGCCGACGTGGTTCTCGACCGGCGTGCCGGTCAGGGCCACGCGGAAGTCGCCCGGCAGCGCCCGCGCCGCCTGGGCCTGCTTCGTCACCGGGTTCTTGATGTTCTGCGCCTCGTCGAGGATCGCGCCCGCCCACGGGACTTGCTTGAAGACCTCCAGGTCGCGGTGCAAAAGGGCGTAGCTCGACAGGACCAGGGCGTGGCGGCCGGCCTCCTTCTTGAAGGTCGCGCCCTTGATGCGTTTCTGGCCGTGGTGGACGTGGACGGGCAGATCGGGCGTGAAGCGGGCCGCCTCCTTCTGCCAGTTGCCGACGACCGACATGGGGCAGATGAGCAGCACGGGGCGGCGCTCGCCGGCGTCGTGGGCGCGCTGCAGCAGGGCCAGCGTCTGAACGGTCTTGCCCAGGCCCATGTCGTCGGCGAGGCAGGCGCCCAGGCCCCAGCGGCCGAGGAACGCCAGCCACGAGTAACCGCGCACCTGGTAGGGCCGCAGCGTGCCGTGCAGGCGCTCGGGCGGCGTCAGTTCTTCGAGCACCTCGCGGCCTTCGAGCTGGTTGAGCAGGTCGGCGACCCAGCCCGTGGCGGTGACGCCGACGAAGTCGAGGCCGCCCGGCGGCTTGCCCGCCCCGAGGGCCATCTGCACGACGTCGCGCACCGCCACCTTCGCGCCTTCCTTCTGCTTCCAGAAGTCGATCGCCGCCTGGATCTCCTCGGCCGACAACTGGACCCATTGCCCGCGCACCTTGATGAGCGGGGCCTTGAGGCGGGCGAGCGTCTCCAGTTCCTGCCGCGACAGCACCTCGTCGCCGAGCGCCACCTGCCAGTTGAAATCGACCATGTCGAGCAGCGACAGGCCGCCCCCACCCTGCATCTTCGGACTGCTGACGTGGGCTCGCACGGTGAGGCGCAGCTTGGTGCCCTTGCGGGTCCACCACGCCGGCAGCAGCACGCCGAAGCCCGCCTGCTCCAGCAGCCACGCCTTCTCGGTCAGGAACTCGTGGGCGTCCGCGGCGTCGAGTGCGTAGCCCGCGGGGGCTGCCGCCTTGAGGCTGTTCTCGATGCGCGGCGAAATGGTCAAGGCCTGGCCGAGGGTGGTGAGCAGGTACTCTTTCGGGTTGAAGCCGCCGCGCTGCAGCAGGGCCGCCGCCCGGCCGCGCGCGGCCCAGACGTCTTCCGCGGGGACCAGCAGGCTCGGGTCGTCCACCGCCTGGAGGAGGTAACGGACGTACCAGTTGGCATCGGCCCGAGGTCGGGAAGCGCCGTCGCCGTTCGCTTCCTCCGGCGGCTCCTCCAGGCGGAAGCAGAGGCGGAACGGGCTCGCCGAGGCGACCGCGATGGGCCGCTGCCACTCGCGGATGCGGCCGACCAGCCCCGTGACCTCCGCGGCGCGCCCGTGGATGACCGTGTCGGGGGCACGGAGGGAGTGCATCCAGGCGTCATCGGGGCTCTCGAAAGTCGCCTTGACCTTCTTGCGGGCGCGCTGCGCCGGGGCGACGGCGGTCGGCGGCGCCAGGGCCGAGCGGACGAGCTGGTCGGTCAGCGCGGTGAGGAGCGGGCCGAGGACCGCGGCGGGAGCGAGCGCCGGCGCGGGGTCGCCGGGAGGGGCGAGGGCGCGGCACGCCGGGGGCAGCGCCTTCGCTAGGGCGGCCAGCCGGTTCACGTCGGGGCCGAGCAGGACCGGCTCCCAGATCCCGTGCGCCGCCTCCGGTTCCGCGGACGCCCCGGGGAGGAACTGCTGCCGCGCGACCAGCGAGCCGGCGAAGCGCAGGGCCGCCGTCCAGTACGCGAGGGTGTGGCCGACGATCGCGCCGGGGGCGAGCGTGTCCTTGCCCACGCAGGCGCAAAGCAGCTCGACGGCGATCGCCGTCGTGACGCGCAGGGTGGTGACGTTCCACGCGGCCAGTTCAACCGGGGCGCCGGCCGGGGGCGGTTCAGCGATGAGCGGGGAGGAGGGGACCGGTTTGCCGTCGCTGCTCGGCAGCCAGACGGCGTGGTTGCCGAAGTCGTCTTCCTGGCCCTCGCTGACGGGCAGGCCCGCGTCCAGCAGCGCGGCCTCCAGACGGGTCGCGCCGGCGTCGTAGGGCGAGCGGGCGGGGGCGGCGGCGGCCTTGCGGCCGCGCTTGCGGGGCGAGGCGGCCGGGGCGTTGTCGGGCGGGCACTCGCCCCAGAGGAGGAGGCGGCCGTCGATCACTCCTGCTTGCAGAACGAGCATGCGCGTGCAGTCTCCGTGGGGTTATTCGTCCTCGGCGTCGGCGACGCCATCGAGTCCCTGACGCCAGTAAAGATAGGCCTCGATCCACTCGAAGCCCTTGGGGTACGGCTTGACCCATTCGAGGGAGTTGACATCGACCTTGTGTTTCTTGCCGCTGCGCTGACAGACGGCGTTCAGGCCGTAGCCCCGCTGGGGACAGTCGAAGTCGGTGACCTCGACCTCTTCCCCGATGACTTTCGCCTTGAAGGGGCACTCGACCTCGTCCTGAATCATGTTGACGAGCCCAGAGTGCTGCTCGTCCTCGCCGTTGGAATCGACCGTGGCCTCCTCGACCAGGTCGCGCAAGCGCTGCAGGTCCTTGGCCGTCCGCTTTTTCTTGGCCATCGTTGTATCCTCGTGGGGGCCAGGTCCGAGACAGGAATTATTCTACTTCATCGGGATCCGCAGGGAAACAAGTTCGACAGCGATTCGGACCCGCGATTTCCCGCCCTTGCGTGCTTCCGCGTCAGACCCTTGGCGCGCCCAGGGTCAGGGAGCGACCTGGTGTCGCTCCCTGCCTTTACCCCGCCCCGCCCGGCGGGTACACTCAAGAAACGCTCGGGGTTGTCCGGAGATCGCCGTGGAGAGGAGAACAACATGGTGCCAAACGCGGAACGGGCCAAGCGCGTGATCTTCGAGATCGTCCGGCAGAACGGCGGTGCGGTCGCCCGGCCAAAACTGCCGACCCTCTTCTGGCTGGCCCATCTCTACTATTCCAAAGCAGCGCGCGGGTTCCTGAGCGATTGGCCCATCGTCAAGGCGCCCACCGGGCCGGAGATCGGCCAGGGCGACCAGCTGCTCGATGAGATGGTTCTGGCCGGCAACCTGACCCGGGGCCACGCGCCGGTCGGGCCGTTCATTGAGGCCTGCTACCGCCAGGCCGACAAGTCACTGGTCGGCGGCCTGCGCCCGGAAGCGGAGACGGCCGTCCAGGAGGCCATCCAGTTCCTCGGCCAGAATCCGACGATCTCGGCGGGTGACCTCGCGCGGGCGCGCTCCCGGTCCTGGCGCGACGCCCGGGACGGGGAGGAACTCGACATCTACAGCGACCTGATCCCTGACCGTGGGTACGAGGAACAGGGCCGGGACCTGGAGGAGATGAGGAAGGCTTACGAGAACCTGTTGGCATGAGCGACCTCACGAACGCTTTCAAGGCATGCGCCTTCCAGGCCGGTAAGGTCTGCTCGGTCCCCAACGGCCGGCTGATTCGGGAGTTCGGCCTCGGAGACTTCCTGGAGAATGCGGTCCAGGACGGGGACGACGCCGCGACGATCGCCGTCCTGGCCCTGAAGTTCTTCTGCGAGGACGAGGACCCGCAATCGGTGAAATGCATGGTCGCCGTCCTGGCGGTCGGTGATTTCCTCAACCGTCACCACGCCCGACGGAAAGACGCCGTCTCCCAGCAGTCCCTCAAGGATCTCGTCGCCCTGCTGCGGCAGCACGCCGATGAGCAGCAACTCCGCGATTGGATCGACTCCCATTTTGGCTGACACGCCCCCTGTCCTCATCGCGGCGGGGGTTCGTGTTACACGGACGTTGCTTGACGACTTTCCCCCGACCCGTCACACTGGTTGCTGTGGCGACGAGGCGGTACGGGCAGAGGCAAAGCGAATGAGCGACCCCGGTCCCGACGACAGCGTTCCGCGGCCAGACCGGCCGCCCGACCAACCCACCGTCAACGAAGGACGGCCCGCCCAGGGTGCGCCCACCGACGGCCCGGCCGCCGACCCGCTCCGCACCTGCGAGCTCGGCCCCGAGGCCCGGCCCGTCCCGGACGTCGGCAGCTTCCCCCTCTACCGCCTCGCCGACTACGAACTCGTCGAGGAGATCGGCCGCGGCGGCATGGGCATCGTCTTCAAGGCCCGCCACGTCCGCCTCAACCGCACCGTCGCCCTGAAGATGATCCTCGGCGGCCGACTCGCCCACGCCGACGACCGCCACCGCTTCGACACCGAGGCCGCCGCCGCCGCCCAGCTGCAGCACCCCGGCATCGTCGCCCTGTACGAGACCGGCGCGCACGAGGGCCAACCGTACTTCAGCATGGAGTACGTCAGCGGCAGCAGCCTCGCCCAGCGCGTTGCGACCCACCCCCTGCCCGGCCGCACCGCCGCCGTCTACCTGGAGAAGACGGCCCGCGCCGTCCACTACGCCCACCAGCACGGCGTGCTGCACCGCGACCTCAAACCCGCCAACGTCCTCCTCGACGACCAGGACCAACCGAAGATCACCGACTTCGGCCTCGCCAAGCTGCTGCGCATCGACTCCGGCCAGACGCGCACCGGTGCGGTCATCGGCACGCCAAGCTACATGTCGCCCGAGCAGGCCGCCGCCCGCAAGGACCTCGGCCCCGCCAGCGACGTCTACAGCCTCGGCGCCATCCTCTACGAGTTGCTCACCGCCCGCCCGCCCTTCCGCGGCGAGACCGCCCTGGCCACCCCACCCTCGCGATGGTCGCCGACGATGACCCGGTGCTGCCGCGCCTGCTCAACCCCAAGGTGGACGCCGAGCTGGAGACAATCTGTCTCAAATGTCTGGAGAAGGACCCGGTCCGGCGCTACCTCTCGGCGGGCGACCTGGCGGACGACCTGGTCCGCTATCTCCAGAGCGAACCGATCGCGGCGCGGCGGCTCGGGCGGCTGGGGCGGGCGCGGAAGTGGTGCCGGCGCAAGCCCGCCACCGCCGCTCTCCTCGCCGTCTCCGCGGCGGCGCTGGCGGCCCTGATCGGCGGCCTCGTCGCCTTCGGCATCATGCACGCTCGCAACGCCGCGGAGGAGCGCGCCCTGCGCCGCGACGCGGAGCGGGCGCGCTCCTCCGCCGAGGACTCCGGGCGCCTGGCGGGGAGGCGCCTCGACGCGATGAGCCACCTGCTGTACCTGGCGCAGATGCGGCAGGTGCGCCACGCCTGGGAGGCGGCCGACCTGGAGCGCGCCGAGAAGCTGCTGGGGCGGTGGCGGCCCAGCGACACCAAGCCGGGCGACCTGCGCGGCTGGGAGTGGTATTACTTCCACGGGCTGTGCCGCGGCCGCGCCGCCCTGCCCGGCCACACCGGCCGCGCCACCGCCGTCGCCTTCCGCCCCGACGGCCAGCGTCTGGCTAGCGCCGGCGGCGAGCCGTCGCGGCCCGGCAAGGTCAAGGTCTGGGACGCCGCGACGGGTACACTTCTGCTCACGCTAAAGGGTCACCGCAACGCCATCACTTCCATCGCCTACAGCCCGGACGGCCGTTACCTCGCGACCGGCAGCCACGATGCAACGGTCAGGCTCTGGGACGCAGACACGGGCCGCCTGCTTGCCACGCTCTCCGCCGCGCCTCCGGCTGCGGTGGCCGGCACGGTCGGCCTGGTCGGCGGCAGCCTGCACCTCGGCCCCGCCGCCGCGGGCGCCGCGTGGCTGACGGCCCAGCAAGGTTACGGCCATCTGGCGCACGTCGCCGCGGTCGCCTTCAGCCCGGATGGCAAGCGCCTGGCGAGCGCCGGCGGTGACGGCACGGTCAAGCTCTGGGACGTGGCCGCCATGCGCGATGCCGGCCATCGGCCCGCGCTGGCCACGCTGCGCGGCCACCGTCAGGGAGTCAACGCCGTCGCGTTCAGCCCGACGGGCAACGTGCTGGCCTCGGGCGGAGCGGACCGCGCCGTGCGTCTCTGGGACGCGCGAACGGGGCGGCTGCTGCACAACCTGTACGGGCATCAGGGCGAGGTGGCGAGCCTGGCGTTCAACCGCGACGGCTCGCTGCTGGCCTCGGCCGGCGGGCGCGGCGCTCACGCCGGCGAGGTGAAGTTGTGGGACGTGGCGGCCGGCACGCTGCGGGCATCGCGCGACGGCCTGGGCGACCGCGTCCTGAGCATCGCGTTCGGGCCGCACGGTAAGCTGGCCGCCGGCTGCAGCGAGGGGCTGGTCCGTGTCTGGGACCGTCTGCTGGCCGGCGAGGCGTACCGCTTCCGGGCCGACGCGCGCGTCGTCTACGGTGTCGCGTTCGCCCCGGACGGCCGGCTGGCCACGGCCGGGCGCGACGGCCGGGTGCGGCTGTGGAACGGCAGCCAGGGGGAGGAGACGTATTCTTTCCCGGCGCCGCCGCAGACCGAGTGCATCGCCTTCGGCCCCGGCGGCAAGCGCCTCGCCAGCGCCGGCCGTTACCGCGACGGCGCCGGCGCGGTGAAGGTCTGGGACGTTGAAACCGGTGCCTGTCTGCTGACGCTGCGCGGGCAGGCCGGCGGCATCCGCCGCGTCGCTTTCAGCCCCGACGGCACGCGCCTGGCGACGGCGGGCGACGACGGTACGGTCCGCCTCTACCCGCTCAGTCCCGGGGGGCCGCCGCTGGTGCTGCAGCGGCACGCGG
>JBBRPS010000449.1:0-8571 GCA_038227745.1 Gemmatales bacterium
ACCGTGAAGGAGGCCGGCAGCCCGATCGGGAAGGTGGCGCTGTTGGCACTGGTGATCGCCGGCGCCTGGTTGACCGTGAGCGTGAAGGCCTGGGTGGCCGTGACGCCGCTGCTGTTGCCGGCGGTCAGGGTGAGCGGATAGGCGCCGCCCGTGCCGGCCACCGGCGTGCCGCTGAGCAGGCCGGTGGCGGAGTTGAGGGTGACGCCGCCGGGCAACGCGCCCGTCGCGCTGAAGGTCGCGTTCGTGATGGACGGGGCCGTCACCTGGAACGAGCCCGCGACGCCCACCGTGAAGGTCGTCGTGGCCGCACTGCTGATGCGGGCCTTGTCGGTTTCGACAAGGGTGAGCGTGGTAATCGCGGGCGCGCCCAGGGTGGCGTTGGTGGGCGTGCCCAGCGTCACGACAAGCGTCGTGTCGGGATTGACGATGCCGTCATTGAGGAGCGTCCCGGTGATCGTGGCCGAAGTCTGGCCGGCAGGGATGATCAGGGGGCTGGCGGTGACGCCACTGAAGTTGACGCCGGCCACTGCGGTGCCCCCGAGAGTGAACGGGATGGTCGTGGTCCTGCCGGTGGGCCCCGTCAGCGTGACCGGGATGCTGAAGGTGCCCATGTTCTCGTTGACCGACGCGGCGGCGGCATTGAATTGCACCGTCGGCAGCGGGTTCGTCCCCAGCGTTTCGATCCCCGTGAAGTTGACAGGGGCGGCGCTCGCGAACGTCCAGCTCCCCGAGAAGCCGGCGGCGCCAAACATGTTGGCCAGGACCGGGTTGGTAGTGCCGCCCAGCGCGACGTTGAGGGTGTCCCCGGGGGTCGTCGGCGGGTTGGGCAGCCCGCCGTTGACGGTGAAGGTTGTCGCCGCGCTCGGCGTGACGTTGAAGGTGTCGCTGCCGGTGCCGCCGTTGGCCGTCAGGTTGGCCACGCCACTGGAGGCGATGGCGGCCGCGCCGGATCGGGTCGCGCTGCCGGCGGCGAGGGTGAACGTCTGCCCGGCGGCGCTCCCCTGGTCGTTGAGGGCGAGGGTGTTGCTGCCCGTCTGGCCGTTGACCGTCAGGGGGCCCTGGATGCCCGCCAGCGTGTTGCCGGCGTTGCCCACGGTAATGCTGTTCGTGCCGGTGCCGGTGTTGAGCACGACCGGGACGCCGGCCGCCGTACCCTGGACGAAGAACGTGTTGCCGGCATTCCCGCCGGTGACCGTCAGTTGCTGCACTGCCAGGTAGGTGACGACGACCGGGCTGTTCGTGTCGCTCACCTGGGTGGCCGTCACGGTAAAGGTGTCGGACGCCACTGGGCCGGTGACCAGCACCGTGTCGGGGCCGCCCGTGCCGCCGTTGACGGTAATCCCAGTCAGCCCGGTCGGCGTGCTCGTCCGGGCGATGCTGAAGGAGTCGCTGCCGGCCACGCCGTTGAGGATGAGGTTCGTCTTGTTCGAGAACTCGAGCGACTCGTGCGCGTCCACGGTGACCAGGCCGTTGGCCGCGACAGAGCCCTGGGCGACAGCGATGGTATTGTTCCCGGTGGTGCCGTTGACCGTCAGCGTCGCCGCCGGCACCAGGTCGGTCACTGGCTCCAGGTTGGCGAAGTCGATCGTCATGAGGGTGGCCGCACCCGCATCCTGGTAGAGCAACCGGCCGGACCCGTTTTGGGAACCCGGCGTGTAGGTGACGTTGCCCACGCCGGACGCCGGGGTGCCGCTGACCGTGAGCCGGTCGCTGCCGCTGCCGCCGTCGTAGCTCAGAGGCACCGCCACCACGTCGGTGCTGCCCACGGCCACCGTCACCAGGTCGTCGCCGCCCAGGGCGTTGATCTGCACTCCGGCCGGGCCACTCAGCGCGCTGACCGTGACCCCCGGCACCACGGAGTTGGCCTGGGCGACTGCCACCGGCACCCCCGCCGACGGGTTGGTCACGGTGAACGTGTCGTTGCCCCCCGTACCCTCGATCACCAACGTGTCGGTCGGCCCGGGGTTGAAGCGGTAGTTGGCCGGCAGGGCGCCGCCCAGGCCGGCGGGCACGAAGGTGGCGGTGTCCACGCCGGGGCCCGGGTCGAGCGTGAAGGTGTTCAGCCCGGTGAACTGGATCACCGGCAGGCTGTCGGACGTGACCTGATCGGCACCGCCGGCGCCACCGCCGGCGACGCGGATGGTGTTGTCCTGTGGCCCCGTGTTGACGGTCAGGGTGTCGTTGAGCCCCACGCCGGTGTAGCGGATCGTCTCGACGCCCGCCGTGACGATGGTCGGCCCGAGCCCGGTCACGTTCTGGACGGCGGGGGTGGTGGCGTCGGGGGCGATGGTCACGTTCTCGGCCGCCGCCGCGGCCGCGGCGCCGGTCAGGAAGACGGCGTCCGAAGTGCCGGGGCCGCCGTCGATGTTCAGGGCCGTGAAGGGCGTGCCGCCGGGCACGTTGAACGTGTCGTTGCCGGCCAGGCCTTGCAGGGTGAGCACATTGACCCCGGTGGGATTGACCACGACCTGGTTGTTGAGCTGGACCTGGCCCGTGGGCGCGACGGTGAAGGCGTCCGACACGTTGGTCCCCTGGTATTCCAGGGTGTCGGCGCGGGTGCCGCCGGCGTCCTGCACGGTGACGACGGCAGTGGACCCCAGGCGGGAGAACGTCAGGGGCGGCGTGCTGGTGGGGGCGGCCGTGGCCTTCTGCTGCAGGATCCCGGAATCGAACGTGGGACCCGGGGTGAGGACGACGTTATCGGCGCCGGCCACCGTGGTGAAGAACAGTGCGTCGGCGCTGCCGTTGCTATCGCTGCCGCCGTCGATCTGCACGGCCTCGACGTTGCTGAACACGACGTTGGGCAGCGGCGTGACCGCGGGGACGCCGAGGCTGTAGAGCAGCGTGCCGCTGGTGCCGCCGGTGGGTTGGTACTCGAAGGTTTCGGCCGCGGCGGTCCCGTTGAGGACGAGCGTGTCCGCGCTGGAGTTGCCGCCATCGACGACGATACTGGTCAGCCCGGGGGGCGTCGTGGTGTTGCTGATGTTGATCGTGTCGGCGCCGCCCAGGCCGTTGATGACCAGGGTCGTCTTGTTGCTGAACTCGACGGCCTCGAAGTTGTCGATCGCCACGCGGCCGCCTGCGCCGATGTTCTGGGGGGGCGTGTAGGTGATGGCGTTGGCGGCCTCGGTGCCGTTGACGGTGATCGTCGCCGCCGCCACCAGGTCGGCGGCCGGCTCGATATTCACGAAATCGACGCTCATCAGCCGCACGCCGCCCGCATCCTGGTAGAGCAGCCGTCCCTGGCCCGTGGCCGGGCCGGGCGTGTACGTCACGTTGTTCACCGCCGTGGCCGGGGCGCCGAAGACGTCCATGAAATCGGTGCCCGTGCCGCCGTCGAAGCTGATCGGATTGGGGATGACGTCGGAGGCGATGGCGGCCCCCACGTTGACGTTGAGCGTGTCGTCGCCGCCCAGGCCGTTGACCTGCACGCGGGCGGCGCCGGTCAAGGTGACCGCCACGTTCGGGGCCGGCGTGGTGTCCGTCACCCGCACTTGCCCCGCCGCGGGACGGGTAACGGTGAAGCTGTCGTTGATCGCGTCGGCGCCCTCGATGACGAGCGTGTCCAGGTTGTCCAGGCTGGCGTTGTAGTTGGTCGCCCCCGCGAGGTTCTGGGTGGCGAACGTGACCTGGTTGGTCCCGAAGCCGGCATCCTGGAAGGTGAAGTTGTTGATGCCGGCGTACTCGACGAGGGGCTTGAGGTCGCTGGCCCTGACCTCGTCGGTGAATATTCCCGCCGCATTATTGACCCGGGTCGTCGAGTCGCCCTGGCCGCTTTGCACCGTGAGGTTGTCGTTGTTGTCCACGCCCGTGAACTTGACCACCTCGGCCCCGGTGATGTTGACGATCACCTGGTGATTGCTGGCTGTGTCTGTGAGGGTGGCGTCCGTCTGCAGGTTATTCCCGGTATCGGGAGTGATCGAGGCGTTGAACGCGAACTGCTGCAAGTTCAGCGTGAGGTTGTCGCTGCCCGTGCCGAAATTGGTCGCGATCGTGGCGATGTCGGTGAACTGGGCGCTCTGCACGCCAGCGGCGGTGGTGTCGAGATCCTGGCTGAACGCCGCGCCATTGATGCTGTACTCCAGGTTATTGGGGGCGGCCGTGTTGAAGCGCAGCACCAGAAAGTTGTCCTCCGGTGCCGCGGCGTCATCGGAGAACTGGGCGGTGAAGTTCGGCGCCGCGCCGAGCAGGGCGACGCTGATCGACGGCGTCGTGCGGTCTTCGAGGAACTCCAGCGCGGGCCGCACCCGGCGGCGGCGGCGTACGGGCGGGCGGGGCTTGGCGAATAGGCGGGAGCGGAAATCCGAGAGCCACTTGCCGAACACTTTGCGAAGCCACATCGGTGCATCTCCTCGGCGCCGCGGCCAGACGCCCTCAGAGGGATAGCCAGCGGCGGGTCTGAATTGTCGGGAATGAGTCTCTTCGCCTGTCCGCCGTGGTGCGACGAGGGAAAGGAGGGCCAGGACAGCCGCCCGAGAAGGTCCGGGTTGTTCTCAACCCGACTCGCGGGGAACCTGTTCCGCCACCGATCTCCCTGGCGCACTCCCG
Organism: Gemmatales bacterium; assembly: GCA_038227745.1. Lineage (GTDB taxonomy): Bacteria > Planctomycetota > Planctomycetia > Gemmatales > Gemmataceae > DASPXY01. Next base: position 4,549 of record JBBRPS010000449.1, read on the forward strand.
TCCGGTGGAACCAACCAACGGCCCGGCTCCCCTGGCCGGGATAGAGTGTCAGGGACGGATGTACGACATTCAAGCTTTGTCCGCCCCAAAAGGCAACTGAAATTTCCTCAATTTCCCAGAATACTTATTCTGCCTGACCCTGCCTTCGGCCTTGCAGCCTCCCACGGCATTATCGACGGCAAAGCCGGCACAACCCAAACCTGGCAGGCGATGCGCTTGGGAGGGTGCGGACATGGGAAAATAGGAAAACTAGGCAGATTTCTCCTTGATTGCCCTCCTTTCGCCTGTTAGGATCACCCTCACTTTTCGCCCACTCCGACGGCGGAATGCGGGAAGCGAGGCGAAGTCTCCGTCCAGGAAGACGCCGACGGCGCCCGCGCGCCGCATCCTGAACCGTTCCACGACCGGCATGCACACATGGCCCGGCCACCGAGGAGATCCTTGTCGTCCGGGTGGGTGACTGTCCGGATATCCATTATAAGTTTGGACCAATGTACACCTGGAGAAGGGGCATCCCATGACAAACGCGATGATGCGGTGGCGGACCCTGGCCCTGGTGGCCCTGGGCGTGGTCGTCTACCTCCTGACGACGCAGGGGTCGGGGGCCGGGCAGCCGACGTCCGTCGGGCCAAGGCAGTCGAGCCCGATCGTCCTCACTCCCGACGACAGCACCCTCCTCTGCGTCAACCCCGAGGCCAACACGGTTTCCCTGTTCCAGCCGACCGGGCAGCGGCTGGCGGACGTCGCGGTCGGCCGTGAGCCGGTCAGCGTGGCGGCCCACCCCAACAACCAGACCGCCTACGTCGCCAACGCCCTCGACGGCACCGTGTCGGTCATCAGCCTGCCGACCCGGAAGGTGACCGCGACGATCCCGGTCGGCACCGAGCCGGCGGCGGTGGCGCTGTCGCCCAACGGCACGCGCCTCTACGTGGCCAACGCGGCGTCGAACACCCTGACGGTCATCGACACGACCACGAACCTGGCCGTGACGACCGTCGATTTGAGCCCGTTCGGTACGGCCCCGCGGGCCATCGCCGTCACCAACAACGGCGACGCCAACGACGCCGACGAGACGGTCTTCGTCGCCCTCTTTTACGCCCAGCTGCGGCCCGGCAAGACCGCGACCGACGAGGGGCAGGACGACCAGCGCGAGGGGCGCGTCGTGGCCATCTCCGCGGCGACGAACGCCGTCCTGGGGACGGCCGTGCTGGCGCCGCTGGCCAGCACCGGGTTCAACGCGAACGGCCAGCTGGCCCCGGCGACCGGCTTGACCCCTGCCGTGGCATCCACCAACCCGCAGACCTTCACCACGCCGACGGGAGCGTATCCCAACCAGCTCGCCGCCCTCGCCCTTCACCCCAGCAACGGCAACGCGTACGTGGTCAGTACCGGCGCGTCGCCCAATGGCCCGTTGCGCTTCAACAGCAATGTCCAGGGTCTGGTGTCGATCTTCAACACGGCTAGCCGCGCCGAGGTCACGGCGGCGCAGACCGACCCGAATGTCCGCCGGACGGCCCCGCTCAACATGAACCAGGGCAATAACCTCGCGACCACGCCCGCGCCGCGGCTGTTCCTGTCGAACCCGGTGGCGATGGCCTGGCGGCCCAACGGCAGCGACGCCTGGGTCGTGATCCAGAACTCCGACCTCGTCGTCCGCCTGACGGTCGATGGCAACGGCATTCCCACCGTCGGCCAGCCCCTCGTGGCCGGGCCCAGCGTGCTCGTCCGCGTTGACCTGGAGAGCGTCACGGGGGCCCAGACCGCGGGCAAGGCCCCCCGCGGCATCGCCATCAACAGCGGCGGCACGAAGGCGTACGTCTTCAACTTCGTGAGCCGCTCGGTCACCGAGATCGACATCAGCAACGCCACCTCCCCTGCGATCAGCAACACCTTCCGCGCCTCGGCCCTGCCCGCCGCCGGGAGCGTGGACGCCACCGCCCTGCTCGGGGCCGAGCTGTTCTTCACCGGCCGCGGGCCGCAGGGGCGGATGTCGAACGAGTCGTGGGGCGGCTGCATTGTCTGCCACCCCAACGTCGGCCGCTCGGACAACGTCACCTGGATGTTCGACGCCGGGCCGCGCCAGACCATCCCGCTCGACGGCACGTTCAGCCGCAGCAACCCCAATGACCAGCGCGTCCTGAACTGGAGCGCCGTGCGCGACGAGGTCCACGACTTCGAGCTGAACACGCGCGGCGTCTTCGGCGGCCGCGGCCTCATCGACGACGACCGCCTCGTCTTCGCCATCGGCGGCACCAGCGGCGCCGCGCCCGCCGACTCCGGCCTCATTGAGCAGTTCCAGCAGGTCACGGGCGCCGTCACCAAGACGAACGACCTGGCCGGGGGGGCGGCGCTGCCCGTGCTGACCTCGCCGCGGCGCGACTTCGCGACGGCGACCCTGGACGACGGCCGCGTCCTCATCATCGGCGGCCGGACCCGCGGCAACCCGGGCGACGTGATCGGCGGCACGAGCGCGATCCTCGAGTTCAACCCGCGTACCAATGCCGTGCGGGCCCGGAATTCGCTCGGCTTCACGCCGCGCCACTCGCTCGGGGCGGCGGCCGTCGGGACTAGCCAGGGCTTCCGTGTTTACGCCATCGGCGGCTACACGAAGGGGGCGGTAACGACCGCGGCGTCCAGCCTCGTCCAGGAATACAACCCCGCGACCGATAGCTGGCGAAATGTGGCGTCGCTGCCGACGGCGGTGGCCCAGTTCGGCATCACCACGGCCGGTGGGATCAACATCGCCGAGCCGCTCCAACTCGTCCACGTCGTCTCGGGCAACACCGGCACCGAGGGCGCTCCCTCCGTCGCCAACCCCAACCCGGTGCAGCGCTTCCAGGCCGACCCGGCCGGCCCCGGGACGTGGAGCGCGTTCAGCGTGCCGGGGCTGACCCTGCGGCGCAACCACGGCGCCGCCGTCGCCCTCCGGGGCGTGCAGTCGCGCGTGTTCGTGATCGGCGGCCAGAATGCGGGCGGCATGGTGCTCGACACGGTGGAGGAGTACCTGGCCCAGGCAGTCGCCGTGGTGGCCACGCCGCACACGTCTCTGCCGGCGCCGCGCGCCCGCTTCGGCATCGGCAGCACACTCAGCACGAACCAGATCTACGTGGTCGGCGGGGTCGATGGCGCGGGGGCCGACCAGACGACGGTCTTCGAGTACACCACCAACGCCAATCCGGCCGTCGGCATGGCCGGACCGCCGGGGACGCCGAGCGGCGCCTGGATGACGCGCGGTAACCTCTCGGTCGCCCGCCGCAGCCTGCAGGTATCGAGCCCGCCGGGGGTGACGAACTTCCTGCCCAACCGCAGCGCCGGCCGCGACCCGCGCCAGGACGCCATCGCCGTTTGGGTCCAGCGGAACGTCCGCTCCGCGCGGGCGCCCGTCCCCGCGACCGACCCCCAGGCGCAGGCGGGCCGCACTCTGTTCGGGCAGACGGGTCTGGTCGTGGCGGGGTTCAGCTGCGCCACCTGCCACGGCGGGCCGCGCTGGACGCGCTCGACGGTGGACTACGGTCCGCCGCCCTCGCCGGAGATCGGCCTGGGGCTCGGCAACCAGCGGGTCATCGGCGCCGAGCTGCGGCAGACGGCGACCCAGAATCCCGCTTTCCCCGCCGCCGGCCAGTTCCCGGGCGTTCTGATCAACGTCGGCACGTTCACGACGACCGGCCGGACAAACGAGGTGCGTGCCAACGCGGCCGACCCCGGCCAGGCGATCACCGCGCTGGGGGCGAACGGGTTCAACATCCCGTCGCTGCTGAGCGCCCACGAGACGGCGCCCTACTTCTACAGCGGCCTGGCGCAGACGCTCACTCAGGTGCTGGACGGCTCGCAGGACAACAACGGCGGCACGCGGCACCACTTCGTCACCGACCCGGCCCAGCGGGCAAACCTGGTCCAGTTCCTGCGGTCCATCGACCAGACGACGCCGACGTTCCCGTAACCGCGTCTCCACCGTTTAGCCGCGAGCGGTGGGGCCCAACCCACATCGGGCTCGGGCGCACCCCTCCCGGGGAAACAAATAAC
>JBBRPS010000450.1:0-8562 GCA_038227745.1 Gemmatales bacterium
GACTTCTTCTACTGCGGAGGTACGCTTCTCGGCGTGTGCCATCCCTGGCCCCTTTCAGGACTTGGGGGGAAAATGGGGTCGCGTTCGCTCAGGACGGTGTAGGACTTCCCCCCGGCAGGTGCAAACCGTGTCGTGCGCCCGGAGTAATACCCGCTCGCGGGAGCGGCTTGACAGCCTCCTGCCGCCCTGGTATGCCCCCCCACCCTGGGGTCGGTAGGGACTGTGCCCCCCCGGTATGCCCGGGTTTCCTATCCATTTCGACCGGGACCTCTCATGCGCTTCAGCGTGGTCATCAACACCTACAACCGCGCCGCCAGCCTGCGGCAGACCCTCCGGTCGCTGCGCCACCAGGCCTACGCCGACTTCGAGGTGATCGTCGTCAACGGCCCGTCCACCGACGCCACCGCCGCCGTCCTCGCGGAGTTCGCCGGCGCTGTCCGCGTCGGCCAGTGCCCGCAGGCCCACCTGTCCCGGTCGCGGAACGCCGGCATCGCCCTTGCGAGCGGCGACGTCGTCGCCTTCCTCGACGACGACGCCGTCCCCGACCCACACTGGCTTGAGGACCTGGCCGCCGCATACACTGGAGCCCGCGTCGGCGGCGCCGGCGGCATCGTCCACGACCACACCGGCTTTCGCCTGCAATACCGCTACGCGACGTGCGACCGCACCGGCAGCCCGAGCTTCGACGCCCAGCCGCCCTTCGAGAAGTTTAATGTCCCGGGCGCCGACCCGTTCGTCTACCTGCAGGGGACCAACGCCAGCTTCCGCCGCGCGTGCCTCGCCGAGGTCGGCGGCTTCGATGAGGAGATCGAGTACTACCTCGATGAGGTCGAGGTGTGCCTGCGAATCCTCGACCGCGGCTTCACCCTCCGGCCACTGCCGAACGCCGCGGTTCACCACAAATACCTGGCCAGCCACCTGCGGACCGGAGCGAAGGTCGTTCTCAACCCTTACCCCCTGGTGAAAAACCGCTGTTACTTCGCGCTGCAGAACGGCCGACGGACCCGCCCCCTGCATCAGCTGAACCGCGCCCTCGTCGCCTTCGCCGACGCGCTGAGGGCGAACTGCGAAAACCACTTCGCCGAGGGCCGCATGGACGCCGAGCAGCGGCGCTTCTTCCTCGAACAGCTCGAGCGCGGGCTGCGCGACGGCACCGAGCGCGGCCTGCACGGCATCCGTCGGCGGTGTGTACTTCCGCCCCCCGACGCGAGCCGGTTCAGGCCGTTCCCGGTCCTGCGACCGCAGGGAAAACGCCGGACGGTCTGCTTCCTCTGCCCGGCGCCCCTCGCCGGCACCGACGGCGCAGTCCGGGCGGCGTGCCCGGACGGAGCGGAGCTGGCGGCGCTCGGCCACGAGGTTCACGTCGTCGGCCCGTCGCCCGACACGAACCGCGTGGATTTCGAGGACGGCGTCTGGGTGCATCGGCTTGTGCCGTCCGCCCGCCACGTCCCCGAGTTGCGCCATCTGCCCTGGAGAGCGGCGCTGTTACAGGGGGCCGCCTTCTATCGCGAAGTCGAGCGCATCCACGACCGCGGGGCCATCGACCTGCTCGTGGCCCCGTCCGCTGCTGTCGGGGCGGTGTGCGCGCTGGACGAGCGGTTCGCGCCCCTGCTCGACGCGCGCGGGGTCTGCGGCGCTCACGAGGAACTGCCGCTGCCGCCCCTTGAGGAGTTGCGGAGCCGGACAGCAAGCCAGGGCGGAGCGGCCATCGCCGTCCTGCTGGCCGGGGTCCTGGCGGAAGCGGTGCAGATGTCGGCGGCGGAGGCGCGGGCTGCGGCCGTGACGCTTCTGGACCCCGCGTGCTACCCCACGGATTACGCCGGCGCCGTCCTCGCGCTGTGGCCCGGTCCGGACGAGGATTTCGTCCGCGGCCTGTTCCGCCTCCTCCTGGAGCGCGAAGCCGACCCGGCGAGCCTGGCGGCCTACCTGCGCCAATTGCGATGGGGGATGCCGCGCCACGCCGTCGTCAAGCACGTCGCCCTCTCCCGTGAGGCGGCCGACAAGGGCCTACCGCGGTTCTGGCTCCCGGCGGTACGGCGGGCCGGCGCCCGCGCGGCGACCCCGCGAGCGCCCGCCCGTCTGCTCGACCGGGCTCGCACCCTGGCCACCCGGCTCGCCTGGGCGCTGAAGCGCCGCCTGCGCCGGGCCGGCTAGAGCGGTTCGTGGCCGACGCGCTCCGCGAGGCGGGGCTCGTGCCAACACCGACTCGCGGAGCGAGTCGGCCACGAACCGCTGCACCCGACCGCAATTTGCTCTGAACCTCACCCGCCCCCTTTCGCTCTCCCACCAACCGCCCCCCTCCCCGGGCCGTACCCGTTCGCCCCCGGCCGTCCGCGCGTACGGGGGGACGGCAATCACTTTTTCGCTTTTACCGAGATTTTCGTTTGGGCAGTTCGGAGAGGTATGGTAACCTTTCCCGTGCGTCCATAAACTATCACCGATCGTTGGGTTTCGATCTCATCGGTCGGCCCCGGCGGCGGCGGACGGAGGTCCGAGGCCGGCGCGGGCGCGTTTGCCGGGCCAACGGCATGGCCTGGGGGTCAGCGGACAGGGGGCGGGCAACTTGCTCCTTACGGGAGCGCACCTGCTCGGAGGGGCAACCCATGCCTTCCGCCCACAGGGCGGTGTGTACGGGGGCGCCCTGTCGGTTCCGGCCGGCCCGGTTTTCCCTGTTGAAGGATCAGGCCCGGACAGGGAAGGGTAGACGACTTGCTCCGCCCCTCCGCTCGTCCCGGCGTGAACTTCCAGCGGTGCCGGCCTGTACGGGTTGGCTCCCCGTTAACGTTGACGGGGGGGATTCTCAGCACCAGGGACTCATCATCTTGCAGCACAGGGAGACTCGTTCATGGGAATGCGCCGCGCATGGCAGACGATCACCGGCAAACTGAAACAGCGGGAGCAAGGGGTCCGCGTGCGCCCGACCGGGAGCATCCGGCTCCGGCTCGAGGCCCTCGAGGACCGTCTCGTACCGACGAACTACTTCGTCTCGACCGCCGGCGCTGACGCCGTCGGCCGGGGCGCGCAGGGAACGCCTTTCGCCACCATTCAGTTCGCGATCAACCAGGCGGCCAACAGCGACCGGATCCACGTCGCCACAGGCACCTACACCTATAACGCCAACTCCGACACCCGCGGCGGCGGCGGCCCGGGTTCGCTGTCCGGCTTCCTCAAGATCAACCAGGCGGTGGCCATCGTCAACGACAAGCAGCTAACCATCCTCGGCGGTTTCAACAACGGCTTCACCGTCCTCAACCCCACCCAGTTCCCGACGATCATCGATGGCCAGGGGCAGTTCCAGGGCGCCTTCGTGCTGGCGGCCAACGTCGATACGTCCCTCGACATGGAAGGCTTCACCATCCAGAACGCCCTGGCCAAGGGCCAGTCGCAGCTGACCGGCCAGGACCAGACGTTCGCGTTCGGCGGCGGCATGTTCATCAACGCCGCCGCGTCCGCGCAGCGGAACGTCGCCGCCCCGTTCATCCTGCGCAACATGACGTTCACGAGCGACAAGGCGGTCGGCACCAACACCGGCGACGTCGGCGGCGCCGGGGCCGGCGGCGGCCTGGCCCTGCGCTTCGCCAAGAGCGTGCTACTCCAGAACGTCACGTTCACCAACAACATGAGCCTGGGCGGCACCGGCGTCAACAAGGGCGGCGACGCGCTGGGCGCCGGCCTCCAGAGCGACAACTCGACCGTCACCGGCAACAACCTCGTCTTCAACAACAACGTCGCCCAGGCCGGCGCGGCCAGCGGCGGCGGCAAGGACGGCGCCGGCAACACGGCGGACGGCCTTGGCGGGGCGGCGGCCATCCAGATCAACAGCAGCGCCACTCTACAGGCCGTGACGGCCACGAACAACCAGGCCATCGGCGGCAACGCCGGCGGCCAGGCCGGCAGCGGCTTCGGCGGCGCCTTCTTCGCCGAGGGCACCGTCCAGGGCGGCAACACCCTGAACCTGTTCGACGCCAACCTCCGCAGCAACATCGCCCGCGGCGGCAGCGGCCAGAACGGCGGCCTCTCGGGCGGCGGCGGCATCGAGTCGCTCAACTCGACCGTCAGCCTCGACCGCGTCCAGGTCGTCGCCAACAGCTCGCAGGGCGGCACTGGCACGGGCAACGCCGGCTCCCCGGGTGGCGGCGGTCTGTACCTCACCCGCCTGAACAGCACGGCCGGCACCACCGTCACCATCAACAACAGCCTCATCGCCGACAACATCGCGCAGTTCGTCGGCGGCGGCAACACGAACGTCGGCGGCGGCGGCGGCGGCATCTGGCTGCAGGGCGTGGCCGCCACCATCAACCAGACCACCATCGCCAACAATCGCTTCGGCGCCAACCTGTTCTTCGGGCAGGCCATCCTCGAGCTGAACGACGGCGCCCTGACGCCCACCAGCGCCACCGTCTCCTACTCGATCATCGCCAACCACCAGGGGCCCGCCGGCTCGGCCGCGGTCAACGTCGGCCAGTTCCCGCAGTCCGGCGGCAAGAACTCCATCACGTACAACACCGTGATCTACGCCAACAACAGTCAAGACGACAACTCCGCCGGCGGCGCCGCCGGGACGTTCAACGGCACCAACACGCTCATCAAGGTCGCCGACGCCGGCTTCGTCTCCCCCGGCGCTCCCAACGAGAACTACGCGCTCAAGTCCACCTCGCCGGCGGTCAACGCCGCCAACGGCAGCAACGCCACCGTGGACATCACCAACGCAGCCCGAGTTGGCGTCCCCGATCTGGGGGCCTACGAGTTCGGCACGACCCCGCCGCCTCCGCCCCCGCCGCCGCCGCCCCCGCCGCCCCCGCCGCCCCCGCCGCCGCCCCCACCGCCGCCCGGCCCGGCCTCCGCGCCCGCGCGCGATTCGGTCGGCGTCTTCGACCCGGCCACCGGCAACTGGTACCTGCGCAACAGCAACAGCTCCGGCGGTCCCGACATCGGGCCGTTCCCCTACGGCGCCCCGGGCTGGATCCCGGTGACGGGCGACTGGGACGGCAATGGTACGGTCACCATCGGCGTCGTCGATCCGGCCACGATGACCTGGTATCTCAAGAACAGCAACGGCCCCGGCGGCCCGGACTACACGCCGTTCCTGTACGGCGCGCCGGGGTGGATCCCGGTCACCGGGAAATGGAACGGCAGCAGCAGGACGGGCATCGGCGTGTTCGACCCCGGCTTCGCCACGTTCTACCTCAAGAACACGGCCGCCAGTGGGCCCACGGGGGGTGGCCCGGACGTGGCCCCGTTCAACTACGGCGGCCGCGGCTGGAAGCCGGTCGCCGGCGACTGGGACGGCAACGGCACCACGACGGTCGGCGTCTTTGATCCGAACGGCGTGTGGTATCTCACGAACAGCAACACCACCGGCGGCCCCGACGCCGGCCAGTTCGCCTATGGCGCCGGCTCGTGGCAGCCGGTGACCGGCGACTGGAACAACGACAAGAAGACCACGGTCGGCGTGTTCGACCCGAACGGCGTGTGGTACCTCAAGAACAGCAACGCGTCGGGCGGCCCGGACGCCGGCCAGTTCGCCTACGGCGCCGGCTCGTGGACGCCGGTGACCGGCGATTACGACAACTTCTCCGCGGAGCGGGCCGCCGGCGGCGAGGGGCCGGGCGCCGCGCCCATCAGCCAGGCGGACCTGGGCGGCGCGGTCGCGGCGGCGCTGGCGACCCTGGCGAGCGAGGGGACGGACCCCGCCGTGCTCGCGCACCTGGCGTCGGCCCAGATCCGGATCGCGGATTACCACAACGGCACGCTGGGGATGGCGTCGCCGGTCCTGAACGAGATCGTCCTGGACGACAACGGCAGCGGCCACGGCTGGTCGGTCGATCCGAACAGCGCCCCCGCGGCGGACCGGATGGACCTGTATACAGTGATCCTGCACGAGATGGGCCACCTGACCGGCCTGCCCGACGTGGACGGCGGGAACCTCATGGACGGCACGCTGCCCACCGGCGTCCGCCGCTCCTGATTCCTGGTCCGGCTGAAGGTGTCCGGGTTGTGGTGCAGGCGTCCCGCCTGCGCGGGCAGCCATGCAGGCGGGACGCCTGCACCACAACCCGGGCGCTGTATGAGAACCCGCGCGTGGGCGACTCGCCCACGCAGCACCCGCACCGATGAATGTTCCGGCCCGCGGCCTTCTGGCCGCGGGCCTTCTCATCGACGCCCGCGGCATCCCCTCAAGCCCACGCCGCGGCCCATCCGATAAAGCTTTCTAACCGAGGCCCTCCGACGCCGTCCACCGTGCGCGGGCGGACCGCGAAGAGCTTGCGCCGACCCCGCTTTCCCCCCCTTTGCCCGGCCTTACTTCCTGTTGCGGAAAGCGGCCTGTGATGATAGATTGCCGCCGCTCCCGGCCGGGCCGGTACACTGGGCGGGCGGTGCGAACAAGGAGGTGAGCATGTCAGGCACTGGAACGAACGGCAACTCCCGTGGAGCGAAGCGGGCGGCGCCGATCGACACGCTCGGCCCGGAGGGCCGCGGCCAGTGGGACGAGGCCTACGAGCAGGACTGCCGGGCCGAGGTCGAGGGCGGCGAGGACTTCGCCGCGCGCCTGCGGCGCGCGCCGGTCACCGTCCGGGCCGCCCATGCACGCCGGCTGGAATTGCTGGACGCCCTGCCGCTCGGCGACGTCGGCAAGAAGGTGTGCGTGGATTTCGGCGGCGGGCCGAACGGATTCGCGTCTCTCTTCCCGAAGCTGCAGGCCTGCGCCCGCGCGATCGCCATCGACCTGTCGCGCACGGCGCTGGAGGCCTCCGCGGCGCACAGCGGCCGGCCGCAGAACGCCCAGGACACGTACCTCACCTCCCGCGGCGACCGCATCGACCTGCCCGACGGCAGCGTGGACGTCGTCTACGCCGGCGAGAGCATCGAGCGCGTCGAGAACATCGACGCCTTCCTTGAGGAAACCCACCGCATCCTCAAGCCGGGCGGCCTGCTGGTGCTGACGACGCTCCAGGGCGTCGCCCCGCCCGCGCCCGCGGTCCCGGCCCCCGCGGCGGTCGCCCCCGAGGCGAGCCCCGGTCTGGTGTCGGGGATGGCGCCGCGGCGCGCGTTCTCGCGGCTCGGGCAGATGGTCCGCGCGAACCCGTCGCTGCGGAAGATCGCCCGCTTCGTGAAGCGCCGCCTGGTCGGGCCGCCCCCCGGCGCGGCCGCCGTTCACCCCGCCGGCACCGCGGACGACGCCGGTCCGGTACACCTCGGCCCGCTGCCGTACGGCGAACTGCGGCGGCTCCTCGGCCTGCGCTTCGAGGTCGTCGAGGCACACGGCTACGCCGGCGCCGTGGACGAGCCGCGCCCCGCCACCCAGGATGCGGAGACCGCCCGCGCGTGGGCGGCGCAGCTGGAGGCCCGCCCGGAGCAGGCGCGGGGCGTGGTGGTGCTGGCACGGCGGCGCGAGGACTACCGCCGCGCGGCCGTCTACACGCAGCAGCGCCACCACCACGATTCGCCCTACGTCCACTACCGCGGCGGCCCGTGGGAGGTCACCGGCCTGCACCGGGCGATGACCGGGCGGCTGGCGGCCGACGCGGCGTCCTCGTGGATGACCGTGCCCTTCGACGGCAGCGGCGTCGTCGTCCACTTCTGGTCCAACCCCTGGGGCGGCGCGGCGGTCCTCGAGGTCGGCGGCGTGCGCCGTGAAGTGAACCTCTACAATCCGCACGGCGGCTTCAAGCGCGTCCACATCGACGGCCTGCAGCCGGGCCGGCATGAGCTGCGCATCTCCGGCGGCTCGAACCGCGACCCGCGCAGCGTCGGCAACCAGATCCTCTTCCACCAGGCCATCGGCTACCACCGCGGCGCCCTGCCCGCCCGGCCGGAGGCCGCCTCGGCGCGGCCGGTTCCGCAGCGCACGCCGGCGGAGCGCGAGCAGCTCCGCAAGAAGGTCGCGTCGCGGCCGTGGTTCCACACCATCGACCTCGGCGACGGCATCGTCACCGCGGGCTGCGACCACTCGGTCGGCAAGGTCAGCTATCTTGCCCTGCCGGAGCGCCTGGACGGCCTGAGCGTACTGGACATCGGCGCCTACGACGGCTTCATGTCGTTCGAGTGCGAGCGGCGCGGGGCCAGCCGCGTGGTGGCCGCCGACCACTTCTGCTGGACCTACGGCCAGGGCATGGCGACGAAGGACGGCTTCGACACCGCCAAGGCGGCCCTCGGTTCGCGCGTGCAGGACGTGCTCATTCCCGTCGAGGAGATTTCCCCCGAGCGGGTCGGGATCTTCGACGTCGTGCTCTTCCTCGGCGTGCTGTACCACGCCCCGGACATGATCCGCTACCTGCGCCTGGTGCGCTCGGTCTGCAAGCGGCAGGTGATCCTCGAGACCGAGGTGGACGCCCTCGACTACCCGCTGCCGGCGGCGGTCTTTTACCCCGGCAACAGTCTGAACAACGACGCCAGTAACTTCTGGGGGCCGAACCTGGCGTGCGTCGAGGCGATGCTGCGCGAGGTGGGCTTCAAGAAGGTCGAGCGCATCTGCACGTTCAACATGGTGCGCCGCCCCAACCGCCCCTTCCACCGCGTCGTCTACCACGCCTTCGTTTGAGCCGTGGGTCAGGACTCCGA
>JBBRPS010000451.1:0-8553 GCA_038227745.1 Gemmatales bacterium
AGTTCGATCCGGCGCTGATGGTGGAGGACCAGGTCGAGATCCTGGTGCAGATCAACGGTAAGGCGAAGGTGCGAATCATGGCGGTGCCGGGGCTGGGCCAGGAAGAGTTGCAGCGACTGGCAATGGAGAATACTCAGGTCAAGGAGCAGACCGAGGGGAAAACCATTCGCCGGGTCATCGTCGTGCCGGGTAAGATGGTGAATATCGTCGTCGGATGATTCGACCCCTGCCGGCTTGTCCGGCAGGTGAAGGAGTTCGTCGGCTAGCTCGCGGAGGAATGTTAGCCCCCGAACTGCTTCACCTGCCGGACAAGCCGGCAGGGGTCGAAGAAAAGTAGGCGCTAGCCTCCGAACTGCTTCACCTGCCGGACAAGCCGGCAGGGGTCGAAGAAAAGCGCCCGGTAGGCGCAAGAGCTCCCTTGATCCTGCACTAATGACTAATGACTAATGACTAATGACTAATGACTGAGCTTCCGAGAACGAGCAGGTACCCATGGCATCGCAACCCTTCGTTGGCATCGACTTCGGCACCTGCAACAGCAGCGTCGCCTGGTTCAACCCGAAGACCGGTCAGGCCGAGCCGCTGCGCAACGCCGAGGGCGAGGACAAGACGCCCTCGGTCGTCTACTTCGGTCCCAGCGGGCCGCCGCTCGTCGGCAAATACGCCGAGGACCAGCTCGCACACGCCGAGGGCCGCAAGTGCGTGCTCAGCGCGGTGAAGCGCGAGCTGGCGCGGCCGCGCGTCTGGCTGTTCGGCACACGCAAGGTCAGCCCTGTCGACGCCGCTGCCGAAGTCCTCAAGAAGCTCAAGCGCGACGCCGAACAGGGGCACTTCCACAGCCCGGTGACGCGGGCCGTCGTCACCTGCCCGGCAGCCTTCGATGAGGCCGAGAAGGCCAAGCTCTGCGAGGCGGCGAAGCTGGCCGGTTTCCGCGAAGTCGAGCTGCTCGAAGAGCCGGTGGCCGCCGCGGTCGCCTACGCCCAGGCCGGCGTCGAGGTCGGCCGTTCCGTGCTGGTGTACGACCTCGGCGGCGGCACGTTCGACGTGGCCCTGCTGGTCCGCGATGACGGCGAGGACACCCATCGCCTGGCAATGGAGCCACGCGGCGAGCGGCTCGGCGGCGAAGACTTCGACCGGGCCGTCTACGACTATTTCGACCAGCAGGTGCAGAAGAAGCTCAACCGCCCCCTCTGTCCGGACGGCATCGACCTGGCGTTCCTGCGCCAGTGCCGCCGGTGGAAGGAAACCCTGTCGGACATGGAGGCGACCCACCCCTTCAACTGGCAGGTGCCGGGCCTCGGCACGCTGACCAACCTGCGCGTCAGTCGGGCGAACCTGGAGCGGTTGATCGAGAGCCGGGTGGATCGGACCATCGCGCTGACGCGGACCGTGCGCGACGAGGCGGTCGTGGCGGGCCATGCCGTGAACACCGTCATCTTGATCGGTGGCTCGTCGCGCATGCCACTGATCCTGCAACGGCTGAAGGACACGCTCAACATCGAACCGCGCAAGTGGGAAAAGCAGGACATCGCGGTCGCCCTGGGGGCCGCCTGTCATGCGCAGTCGCTCTGGGGCGCGAAGCCGGCGGTGGTCGAACCGCCGCCCGTCCCCATCGCGCCCGCTCCGTGCAAGGAGGCGCGCAGTTTCCTGGAGTCGGCGCAGGCCGCGTTCGACCAGGCGGTCCGCCTCATTGAGGGCACGGAGCCCAGGCTCGAACGGCTCGAAGCGGCCTTGCGTTACGCCCAGGCAGCGTGCGACCTGGACCCGCACTGGACGGACGCTCTTGACCTGAAAGGGCGCATCGTCCAGGAGCGCCTCGAGTGGGCACGAGCGGAGGCCGCCTTCACCGCCGAAATTCGTGCGGTGCAGGCCACGAGCGTAACCGGCAGGGTCATCTTTAAGGGGCGCTACAGGGCCGCGGGGTTGGGGATCAAGATCTCGCTCGACCACATGGTGCTGGGCGAGGGGGGTGGGTGGAAGGGCTGTGATTTTCCGTTCCGAACGACCCCCGGGGAGCACCTCTTAGAGGTGGTGGTCACCGCCCTCAGGAACACGCCGTTTGACCAGAAATCGTACCCACTCATCTTCCGGGAGGGCGGCGATTACCGCATCACCCTCCAAACCGACTGGAACGTGCGCTTCGTGGACACCGTCGAGGTCCAGAAAATGCCGGGCCCGGGATAACTACGCCCGCTTCAGCAGTCTGAAGACCGGCATTAACTTTCTGATGCACGGTCCGGGTGAGGCTGGCTGGTCTGTCTTGCTCCCCTCTCCCCAGCGGGGAGCGGAAAGGAAACCGGACCCCCTTTCCCGGACCGTAGATCCGGACCGATAGTGTTCGCAGACCGTCTGCGAACGCTCAAGGTCAACACCGAGGATGGACATACCTCCTGAATCCCATGAGCCATGCCCCACCGAACGATCTGGTCCACCTCCTTGAGCGCGGCGCCACGAGCCTGCGCGAGGCCCGGCTGCCCGGCGAACTCGCCGCCCGCCTCGAACAACTCGCCGCCAAGGTCGAGCAGCCCTGCGTGCTGGCCGTCGTCGGCCGCATGAAGGCCGGCAAGAGCACCTTCATCAACGCCCTGCTCGGCCAGGACGTGGCCAAGGTCGCCGCCACCGAGGCCACCGCGACCATTAACCGCTTGCGGTACGGCGAGCCAGCCGACCCGCAGCGGCCGATCCGCTGTCACTGGCGCGGCGGCCGTGAGGAGGACGTCAGCCGCGCCTTCCTCGATGGCCTGCAGGGCAGCAGCGCCGAGGCGCTGCGCCGCGCCGAGGGCATCGACTACCTGGAATATCTGCTGCCCAATCCGTTCTTGCGCCAGGTCACGCTAGTGGATACTCCCGGCACCGAGGCCGTCGTCGACGAGCACCAGAACCGCACCGCCGACTTCCTGAACCTGCAGCGGCAGCTGCGCGACCGCCACAGCCAGGAAACGCAGCGGCTCGGCAGCGAAGCCGACGCAGTCATCTATCTCGTCGGACAGGTGACGCGCGCCACCGACCAGGCGTTCCTCGAGGAGTTCTCCCAGGCGACCGGCGGCCGTGCGCGCGCCCTCAACGCGATCGGCGTGCTGGCCAAGATCGACCTGCAGCCGGAGATTCTTGCGCGCCGTCAGGAGTTGGCCGACAAGGTTGCGCGCCAGCTGCAGGCTGCCCTGAACGCGGTCGTGCCCGTCTCCGCCGGCATCCACCAGGCGCTGGGCGGCCTGCGCGCAGCCGGCAACCGCGGTCTGCTGCGGCTGATGACCCAGCTGCGGCAGATCCCGCCGGGCCGTCTGAACAAGTTGCTCGACAGCGACGAGCTGTACGAGATGGAGTTCAAGGATTGCCCGGTGCCGGTCGCCGAACGGCAGGAGTTGCGCGGCGCGATGCCGTGGACCGTCTTCACCACGATCGCCCGCCTGGCGGCGCAGCCGGCCCTGTCCGGCCTTGCCATCGTCGAGCAGCTGGACGCCCTGGCCGGTTTCGCCCCGCTGCGCGAGGTGCTGGAGCGTCACTTCTTCAAGCGGGCGCGCTTCCTGCGCTGCTACAAGGTGCTGAACGATGCGCGGCAAGTGCTCAACGACGTACGTTTCCGCCATCTGCCGGAGTTCCGCAAGCAGGACCGCGCCGACCGCGCCCGCCGTGACCGCTTTCTCGGCTTCATCCGCTCGGCCCAGGGCGACGCCGCCATCGCCAGGGAACTCGAGGATTTCGTGTCGATCCAGTGCGGCACCGCCGGGCGCGCGGACCGGCTCGAGGCCGTCGTCAAGGAGCTGGACCGCCAGCTGAGCCGGCTGTTCCACGCGATGGAGGAGCACAACGCCGACTTCGAGGCGCTGGAGCAGCTGGAGAAAAATGCCGGGCTGTTCACGGCGGCCGAGCAGGACGAGCTGCGCTGTCTGCTCGGGCTGTACGGCGTGGAGACGGCGAAGCGGCTGAGCCCCGGCCAGGCCACGCTGGCCTACGTGGGCCAGCGGCAGCAGGCCTGGACCGAAGTCCGGGCATGTGCGCGCGATTTGGTTCGGCAACGACTGGCCGAACGTGCGGAGACGCGGTATGGCTTGATCGTGCATGAGCTGACGAGCGGCGCCGCAGGTGAATCTGCTTAGAGCCGGATTGAAGGACCGCGCGGCCTGGTGTGGGCCGAAGAAGGTGTCAGGAACGAATGGCATGGACTTCAGCTGTAACGCCCTTTGAGGACCAGCTTTCGGGCCTTGCCGCGCGGGTGGTTCAGCCGGGAGTAGTTCTTGGGTCGCCGCTTGCGCGCCCGCGGCTCGGAGCGGTCTCTCAACTCGAAACACCCCGGGTAGGACTCCGACACATTTCGGATTCATCGGGATCAGGTTGGATGGTCGCAGAAACAAAAGTCTACGACATGCCGGCATTTCGCGCCGGAGCGTTGCGCGCGTCGGTCACATCGACCGACGCACCGGCTGGCAGGTGCAGTGCCGCAACACTTGCGACTTCTTTCGGAATAGCTTGACTATCTGGCGCCGGGCGATTGGCCCTGACCGGCCAGACATCCCACAAGGGATACCAGACGCTGTCATAGCATCGACCTCGCTATACTTTTGTTACCCTCGGTCCGTGAGCGGTTCCCCTTGCGCGTTCCGGTCACGACAGACAGCCGCGCACCCCGCTCGTCAGGTTGAGGTAGCGGATGAGGAACGGCACGCCGGTGGGGAAAATCAGGGCCATCAGCACACCCTCTACCCAGCCCCATCTTGACGACCCCTCTCGACAGCCCGTCCTGAATAGCACCACGGGCGAGGGGAAGTAGGCCGGATTTCCAATCCGGCCAACCGAGGCCGGATTGGAAATCCGGCCTACTTCCCCTGCCGCAGGGAGGTATTTTGACCACGACAATGCCGGAGGTCACGCTGGCCGCGCGACCGCCGCGGCTGAGCGATTGTCCGGGCCGGCGCTGGCGTGCCAATCACCCCCGCAGTAGAATTGGTGACGTCCCGGATCGAATGGCGGCAGCGCGTCGCGCGGCGGTCCTTGTGTCTTCGCCGTCGAGCCAGGTCGTTGCGGCCTTGCGGGCCGTCCCCCTCCCTTTGAGTGGTGCAGGTCATGATCACCTTTCGCTGCGGCCAGTGCGGCGCAACCCTGCAGATCCAGGATGAGCTGGCCGGCAAGGTGGTCGCGTGCGCCCGCTGCGGCCAGCGGCTGGCCCTGCCCCCGGTGACGGCCGTGGCCTGCGCGGCGCCGGTCCGGCCGCCGGCCCCCGGCCAGGCCGAGGCGCCGACGCTGGACTTCCCCGCGCAGGGCCAAACCGTCCCCGACACGCTGTCCGGCGGACCGATCGGAGGGGAGGGCCGGTCGGGGGAAGTCACCAGGAGCTACTTGCCCGCGTCCGGCCGGAACCCCTGGGACTTCCTGGCGCCGCCCGAACAGGCGGACGAGTTGGGCGGGCTGGGGCCGTACCGCGTCCTGCAGGTGCTCGGCGCCGGCGGCATGGGCGTGGTCTTCCGCGCCTGGGATCCGCACCTGCAGCGGCCGGTCGCGCTCAAGGCGATGCTGCCGGCGCTGGCGGGCGACCCCACGGCCAAGGAGCGTTTCTTCCGCGAGGCGCGGGCGGCGGCCGGCCTGAAGCACCCTCACATCGTCACCATCTACCAGGTCGGCCAGGACCGCGACGTCCCTTTTCTGGCGATGGAGCTCCTGGAAGGCGAATCGCTGGAGGACCGGCTGAAGCGTGTCCCCCGGCTGCCAGTGGCGGAGGTGTTGCGCGTCGGCCGCGAGATTGCCGAGGGGCTCGCGGCCGCCCACGACGAGGGGGTCATCCATCGCGACATCAAGCCCGCCAACATCTGGCTCGAGTTCCGCAGCAGCCGACGGCCGGCGTCGTCCCTTTCCCCCTCCCCCTTGGCACCACACGCCACAGGGGAGAAGGGCGAGCAACCTTCACCCCTCTCGCCGGAGGGGAGCGGGGTCGGGAGGGGAGGCGGCCCCGAACAACCCGCCCCGGGTCACGTCAAGATCCTCGATTTCGGCCTGGCCCGCCCCCTGGGGGATTCGGCGCAGATGACGCAGCCGGGCGCCATCGTCGGCACGCCGGCGTACATGGCCCCGGAACAGGCCGAGGGCAGGCCGGTCGATCCCCGCTGCGACCTGTTCAGCCTGGGCTGCGTGCTTTACCGCCTCAGCACGGGCGACAAGCCATTCCGGGGCGACAACACCCTCGCGCTGCTGTCGGCACTGGCGCTACACCAGCCGCCCCCGCCGGCGAGCGTGAACCCCGACGTGCCTGCCGGGCTGTCGGACCTGGTGATGCGTCTGCTGGCCAAAAAGCCTGAGGGCCGGCCGGCGTCGGCCCGCGACGTGGCCGAGGCGCTCCGGGATATGGAAAGCCGGGCCGCCCCGGCGCCGGCCGGCGCGGCATCCGCCGGGCGGTCCGCCCCCCCGCGGCCGCCCGGGCAGCGGCTGCTGTGGCCCTGGCTCGTGGGCGGCGGGGCCCTCGGGGTCGCGGCGGCGACCTTGCTCTTCTTCTCGCGCCGCCCTCCGGAGGGAAACGCCAAGCCGGCGCCTCCTCCGGCGGTCGCCAGCGTTCCTGCCCCGGCCGACGCCCCCTTTGGCGAAGACCAGGCGAAGGCTCATCAGGACGCCTGGGCCAGGCACCTCGGCGTGCCGGTCGTCCAGAGCAATTCCCTCGGCATGAAGCTGGCCGTCATCCCGCCGGGCCGGTTCGTCATGGGGTCGCCCGACGACGAGGAAGACCGGGACAATGACGAAGACCGACATCCGGTGAGGATTTCTCAGCCCTTTCTGCTCGGCGTGTGCGAGGTGACCGTCGGGCAGTTCCGCGCCTTCGTCAGCGCCACGAACCACCGGACGGCCGCCGAGGTCGGCAACAAGGGGTCGTTCGTGGCCGATGTCAACCGGAAGAAGCCCACGCCCGGCATCACCTGGCGCAACCCGGGCTTCCCGCAAGCGGACGACTGCCCCGTGACGTGCGTCACCTGGCACGACGCGCAGGCCTTTTGCAACTGGTTGAGCAACAAAGAAGGGAAGACGTACACCCTGCCCACCGAGGCCCAATGGGAACTCGCCTGCCGCGCGGGCACGACCGGGCGGTTTCATTTCGGCGATGACGAGCGGCGGCTGGGCGAATACGCCTGGTATGAAGACAACTCCGGCGGCACCACGCACCCGGTCGCCCTGAAGAAGCCGAACCGGTGGGGCCTGTTCGACATGCACGGGAACGTCTGGGAATGGACGCGGGATCGGTGGGACAAGAATTACTACCTGAGCAGCCCGCAACAGGATCCTCCGGGCGCGCCGTCGGGGGGAACGCGCACGGAGCGCGGCGGCGCCTTCAACACGGAAGTGGCCCGCTGCCGCAGCGCCTACCGGGATGGGGAAGACGAGCCCGACGACCGCTGGAACAACGTCGGCTTCCGCGTTCTCTACCTTCTGGAGACTCCTCGGTCCGCCCGGGCGCGTTCCGGTCACGGCAGACAGCCGCGCACCCCGCTCGTCAGGTTGAGGTAACGGATGAGGAAGGGCACGCCGGTGGGGAAGATCAGGGCCATCAAGACACTTTCCACCAGCTCCATCTTCACCACGCCACTGGACAGGCCGCCCCAGACCACCGCGATGCTGAGGTAGCGGAACGGCAAGAACACGCAGGTCAACAGCAGCGCCAGCATGAAGACGGCCATCCCGCCGACCGTGATCAGCTCGCGCGCCTCCGTCATCACGCCCGGCTCGTCGCACAGGTCGCCGATGCGGCGGAGAAACATCAGCCAGCAGAACAGGCAGCCAAACACGACCAGGGCCAGCAGCACCAGAGTGAGGAACAGTTGCCCGGCATTGAACAGGGTCAGCAGCAGCAGCGCGGGGACGAGTCGGGTCAGGAGGCCTCCGAGCAGCAGCAGCCGGGCGCGCATGTCCGGCACCGCGAAGAGCCCAAGGTCCGCCAACGTCGCGAGCAACGCGAGGACGAGCCCCGCCCAGGCCAGCCCCCCCAGGCGCAAGGGCGCCACGGGCCCTTCCTCGTCGCTCGCATCGAGCGGCGCCCCGGCCGGGATCACGCGGCGCTCGACGGGCCTTCCCCTCGCGTCCAGCGTGTAAACCTCCCAGGTCTTCGAGCCCTTCCTTTGCACGACCATGAAGCGCCTGGCGTCGTTCCCCGGTCCCCCTATCACCCATTTCTCTTGCACCACCACCTCGTCGTCGCCCTGGGGGATCTCCCAGGAGCCCGACATGGCGAGTCCCGCCCACAGGGACACGAACAGGCTGACGCCCACCAGCATCAGGCTGAGGTAGAACAGTCCGGTGGTTCCCAGGTGCAGAAGCAGGGCCATGGAGAGCAGGCGGTAAGCGCCCCGGTGGCGCCTGGCCGGCCCGGGGACACCGCCGTCGCGGCCGCGCTTGCGGCCCTTCTTCCTCGGCCGCTCCGGCTCCGGTTCCACAGCGGGCACGACGGACACGCCGGCGCAGGCCGGATCCGGGCAGCGGATGGACCGGCCCACCAACTCCGCCTTGACCCGCAAGACCTTCTCGCAGTGCGGGCAGAGGAACGAAATGTGTTCAGAGATACCCATGAGAGCGCTCCGCTAC
>JBBRPS010000452.1:0-8545 GCA_038227745.1 Gemmatales bacterium
CGCTCGCCCGAGGCTCGCGGCTAAACGAAGGCGGCTCAGCGCGCCACGATGGTGATGCCGTACTTGTCGGCCAGGGCAATCGTGTCGCCCTCGTCGATGATGATGGTCTTGCCGGCTTCGACGGCCAGGACGCGGCCGCCGGCGCGGCGCAAACTCTCGACCGTCGAGCAGCCCACGGTCGGCACGTCGAAGCGCATGTCCTGCTGCGGCTTGGCGACCTTGACGACCACGAAGCCGCCGGCGGCACACAACTCGCCGGCGCGGGCGATGGCGCGGTCGGTGCCCTCGATCGCTTCGACGGCGAGGACCGCCCGCTCCTTGACCGCGACGCTCTGGCCGACGTCGAGCCGGCCCATTTCCCGGGCCAGCTCCCAGCCGAAGGCGATGTCCTTTTCTTCACGGGCCGAGGGGGCGCGGCGGGTGAGGGTTCCGAGTTTCACGAGCAGCTCCGGGCACAGGTCCAGGGCGGATTCAAAGTGGATGCCGTCGGACGCGAATTCCTCGATGACGCCCATCAGCAGGCTGTCGTCCCTGTTGTCGCGGCGCGAGTGGCGGTACCAGAACCTGAGGGTGCGCCAGTCCGGCACGTAGCGGAGCCAGCGCCAGGGGGTGTTGATGACGGTCTTGTGGATTTTGCCCGCCATGACGGCCCGGCGGACCCCTTCCCGTTTGAAGCAGCGGATCATCAGGCCGAGGCGCGTGACCCCCGCCCAGTAGAAGCGGTGGACCAGCCCGGCCAGCTCCGGGGGCGCCTCGTAGCGCACGCCCACGCACACCACGGGAATGCCGAGGCGACGCGCCTTCTCCGCAAACAGGATGGGGAAGCGCCCGCTCCCGGCCAGAAGGCCGACGGGATCCCGGGGCAGCGCGGCAGCGGGGCCGCCTGCACTCCCCTCCGACGGGTGGTTCGGGACGCTCATGGTGTCATCCCGCGAGTTTCTCATCGTCTATCCCCAGGCGCTGCTTGATGAGCCGCACGTCACGGCGGATCTCGGGCAGCTTCTCCAGGCAGATCAGGATCCGCTTCTGGTCGCGCTCGGCGATGGCCGGCGAGCCGAGCACACGCTGGCCGGCCGGCACGTCCCGGGTCACGCCCGCCTTGGCGCCGACCATCGCCCGGTCGCCGATGTGGACGTGGTCGATGATGCCGGCCTGGCCCGCGACCACGACGTAATCCCCGGTGCTGCTGGAGCCGGCGATGCCTATCTGGCTGACGAAGAGGTTGTGCCGGCCGACCTGGCAGTTGTGGGCCACCTGCACGAGGTTGTCGATCTTGGTGCCCTCGCCGACCCGCGTCGCCTGGAACGTGCCGCGGTCGATCGTCGTGCAGGCGCCGACCTCGACGTCGTCGCCGATCTCGACGTTACCGAACTGCGGTACCTTGACGTGTCGGCCGTCGTGGAAGCGGTAGCCGAAGCCGTCCGCCCCCAGGACCGCGTTGCCGTGGACCATCACGCGGTTGCCGATGACCGTG
Organism: Gemmatales bacterium; assembly: GCA_038227745.1. Taxonomy (GTDB): domain Bacteria; phylum Planctomycetota; class Planctomycetia; order Gemmatales; family Gemmataceae; genus DASPXY01. Next base: position 1,475 of record JBBRPS010000452.1, read on the forward strand.
CCGTCGTAGACGACGACGTTGGGATAGAGCGTGACGTCGTCGCCGAGGCGGCAGTGCCGGCCGATCGCAACGCCGGAGTGGAGTCGGCAGCGCGCCCCGATCGCGGTTTCCTCGCCGACGGCGGCGAACGGATGGATGCTGGGGTCGGCGCCGACCGTGGCGGTCGGGTGGACGGAGGCCCGGGGGTCGATGCCGTGAGGCGGCGGCTCGGCCCGGCCGTGCAGGTGACGCACGATCCTCACGAAGGCGTCGAGGGGGTCGGCGACCTGGATGACGGGCAGGCCGTTGGCCGTCATCGCGTGGGGGACGACCGCGGCGGAGGCCTGGCAGCCGTTGAGCTTCGAGAAGTGTTTTGCGTCCTCGACGAAGGTGATGTCCCCGGAGCGGGCCTCGCCGAGGGGGCGGGCGCCGTGGATAAGGAGGTCGCCGTCGCCCTGGAAGGTCCCCTGGACGAGTTCCGCCAACTGCCTTACGGTGAGGCTCACGCGCAGACCCTCTCTTCCCTGAAAGCGGCCGGAACGACGCTCCCGCGCGAGCGATCATAGCCTGGCTCTGCGATCGGAGCAACGCGAGTTTTCGTCGCCTTTCGAGGGACCGCGGCGAGGCGAGTCACCTCCCCATCCCGTCGTGCGGCTTCACCGCCTCGGGGTGCTCGGCGTGTGGCGTCGGCAGCCAGCCGCAGACGGCGCGGAAGAGCGGCCGCAGCCAAGGCGGCACACACTTCTCGAGGCGGGCGCGGCGCGAGGCCCCCACGTGGACCTGGTCGAACGGCTGCAGGCGCACATTGGTGCGCTGGTCGCGATTCATGACAATAGCGCGCAGGTCCACGTGGAAGACCTCGGGGCGCTGCCCCTCGGCGATGCGTGAGCGGATCACGTAGACGTCGTCGGGGGCGGCGCCGGTCGTGATGCCGCCGACGCGCTGCAGCAGGTCGAGCACCGTCTCCTGTCCGCGGTACGACACGGCACGCTGAAGCCCGTGGACCTCGCCGAAGAGGTAGAGGCACTCGCTGTGGAACGCCGCCACGCGCACGTCCACGTACTCCGGCGGCAAGCTTAGCTTGTCCGCGAGCAGCCGCACCACTTCCGGCCCGGTGTGGCCCTCAACGCGCGGCTTGCCCAGCTCGCCCAGGTCGATGCGGCCGTCCGGCCCGACCGTGCAGTGCTGGTTCAGCTCCGGGCGGCCCGCGACGGTGATGTCCAGGGCGTCGGGACAGCCGAGCAGGTACTGCTCGGCCACGCCCTCGTTGCGCTCCGGCGCGCCGCGGTCGGCCAGGAGGCCCTTATCGACGTGCGGCCTGGAGCTGGCACAGCCGGTTGCAAGGGAGAGGGCGAGCGCGGCGAGGAGGAAAAGTGGGGCGGAGAGGCGGAGGCGGCGCGGCCGCGGGGGCGAGCCCCGTTGACTACTACCGTTTTCCCTATCCGCGCCGCGGTTCATAGATTGTCTGCGAGACGGTGACGTGTCGGCAGCCTCCCATGGCGCTTAGGCGAGCGGCAGGAAATCGTATCCCTGTAGGACGGCTCTCCTGAGCCGTCCCGGACGGGTCAGGAGACCCGTCCTACGGGGAGACCAACTTCTGCCACTCGCCTTACTATCGGCCGCCGACTTTGACGACCTTGAGGTTTTTTCGGGCAGCACGGGGATTGACGGTCCAGGGGCCGAAGAGGGATGGCATGTCTGAGCACGATGCGCTGATCGTGAGCGTCTCGGGGATCCGCGGCGTCGTGGGCGAGTCGCTGACGCCGGAGGTGGCGCTGGCCTTCGCGTCGGCGCTGGCCACGCACACCGGCGGTGGCCGGATCGTGATCGGCCGCGACGGCCGGCCCAGTGGCGCAGTGCTGCGGCACGCCGTCCTCGCGGGACTGCTCGGCGCCGGCTGCGACGTCGAGGACGTGGGGGTCGCGCCGACGCCGACCTGCGGACTGGCGGTGTGCCGCCTCGGCGCGGCCGGCGGCATCCAGATCACCGCGAGCCACAACCCGGCGCCGTGGAACGGCCTGAAGTTGTTCGGCCCCGACGGCCGTGTGCTGACGGCGCGCGAGGGCCAGGCCGTGGCGGCCCTGTTCGACAGCCCGACCCGTCGGCGCGTGCCGTGGGACCGGCTTGGCAGGCTGGCCGACTGCCGCGAGGCGGGCGCGTGGCACCGCGACCGCGTGCTGGAACTGGTCGATCCGGGGCCGATCCGCAACCGTGGCCTCAAGGCGTTCCTCGACGCCAACGGCGGCGCCGGCGGCCCGCTCGGCAGGGATCTGCTGGAGGCGTTGGGCTGCCGCACCACGGCGCTCGGCGCCGAGGCCGACGGCCATTTCGCCCACACTCCCGAGCCGATCGCCGAGAACCTCCAGGAAGTGTGCCCGCTGGTGGCACGCGCCGGGGCCGACGTCGGCTTCGTCCTCGACCCCGACGCCGACCGCCTGGCGCTGATCGACGAGACCGGCCGCTACATCGGCGAGGAGCTGACCCTGGCCCTGGCGGTACAATTCCGCCTGTCACAGGAGCAGGGGCCGGTGGTCGTCAACATGTCCACGTCGCGGTGCGTCGAGGACATCGCGCGGCGTCACGGCGTTGCGTGCCATCGGTCGGCGGTCGGCGAGGCGAACGTGGTGGACCGGATGCGGGAGGTCGGGGCGCTGATCGGCGGGGAGGGGAACGGCGGCGTGATCGACCCGCGCGTTGGCTGGGTGCGCGACCCATTCATTGGGATGGCCCTGGTTCTGAGCCTGCTGGCCGCAACGGGCAAGAGGTTGAGCGAACTGGTCGCGGACCTGCCGCAGTACAGTATCGTCAAGGACAGGTACACCGTCGAGTGCGATACGCTGCCGGCCCTGTTCGCCGCGCTGCGCGGGCGCTGGCCGGAGGCGCGGGCGAACGACATGGACGGCCTGCGCCTGGACTGGGAGGACCGCTGGGTTCACGTGCGGCCGAGCAACACCGAGCCGATCGTGCGCGTGATCGCCGAGGCGCCCGTGGAGGCGGAGGCCCGGCGACTGTGCGGCGCGGTGGGCGCGCTGCTGGCAGCCGGCTGAGCACGGGGCCTCGGTTGGCCTGGGGTTTGTCGTGCGGCGAAAGATCAAAAGAAAGCGGCGATCCCGCGCCGCACTCCAAAGCGCCTGGCCGCCCCGCAAAGGGTGAGCCAACCGTGTCCGGCTTCTCGCCACACCCACAAGGAGTCCGCCGATATGACCCGCGCTCTTCTCCCCACGGTCCTCTTCCTCGTCCTCGCCGCCGCGCCGCCTCTCGTCCCCGCCGGCGACCCCAGCTCCCTCAAGCCGGTCAACCTCGACAAGGTCAACACGAAGGCCGACGAGGACGACCCGTTTGTCTCGGCGGACGGCAGCCGGCTCTACTACGCCTCCAACGAGGCCGGCACCTTCGACATCCTGATCGCGAGCCGCACCGCCAAGGGCTGGTCGGCGGGCCGGCCGTTCACCGACGTGAACACCAAAGACGCCGACGAGCGCAGCCCCTTCGTCTCCCGCGACTTCAAGTTCTACTACGCGACGAACATCGTCCCCGACGAGAAGTTCAAGGACCTCAAGAACTTCGACATCATGGTCAAGACGGGCATGCGCGCCCCGCTCATTATCCCCGGCATCAGCGAGAAGGAGGACGAGCTGCATCCGTGGGTCACGCAAAGCCTGCGGGAGTTCTATTTCAGCCGCAAGACGAAGGACGGCTGGCGCCTGTTCGTCGCGCGCGGGCCAGCGCTGGGGCCGATCACCGACCCGAAGGAAGTGGACTTCCCGGTGGGCTTCCACCACGCGACGGTCAGCACGACCGGGCTGACGATGTACCTGCAGGGGCCGCTGGAGAAGGAGCGCTGGGGCCTGTTCCGCAGCACGCGCACGAAGGTCGGCGCCGCGTGGACGAAGCCGGAGCTGCTGACCACCCTGAACCACCCCGAGGGGCCGCGCGGCGACCTGTCCCCATGCCTGAGCGCTGACGGCACGCGCCTGTACTTCGCCTCCGACCGCCCCGGCGGTAAGGGCGGCCTGGACCTGTGGATGTCGCCGACGGCACTGTTCAAGGAGAAGAAGTAAGCAATCGAACGCGGCGGACGCGGCTCGGTCTCCAGTGATCCGCGCGGATCCCGACCGATCCGCGTTCTATTTCTCGCCTTCATACAGGCGGGCCAGCTCCACCAGCGTCCGCACCCCGTAGCCCGTGCCGCCCCCGTCTTGCGTCGCGCTCTCGTGTTCGGCCCAGGCGGGGCCGGCGATGTCGAGGTGGACCCACGGCACGTCGCCGACGAACTCCTGCAGGAGCTTGGCCGCCGTGATCGCCCCGCCGTAGCGCGTGCCGCCGGTGTTCTTCATGTCGGCGACCTGGCTCTTGATCAGTTCGCCGTAGTGTGGGAACATCGGCAGCGGCCAGGCCTTCTCGCCGGCCCGCCGCCCCGCCTCCAGCACGCGCTCGCGCCAGGCGTCGTCGTTGGCCATCACGCCCGCCACCTCGACGCCCAGCGCCACCATGCACGCCCCCGTCAGCGTCGCCAGATCGACGAGGTGGTTCACCTTCTGGTCCACCGCATAGGCTAGCGCGTCGGCCAGGATCAGGCGCCCCTCGGCATCGGTGTTGAGGATCTCGATGGTCTTGCCGTTGCGGGTGTGCAGCACGTCGCCGAGTTTCATGGCCCGGCCGCCCGGCAGGTTCTCCACGAGCGGCAGGTAGCCGTTCACGTTGACCGGCAACTGCAATTCGGCGATGGCGGTGATGGCCCCGAGGACTGCCGCCGCCCCGGCCATGTCGCACTTCATGTCGATCATTTGCTCGTTGGTCTTGAGCGATAGGCCGCCGCTGTCGAAGGTCACGCCCTTGCCCACCAGCCCGAGAGTCCGCCCGACCGGCCCGCGGCGGTAGCGCAGGGCGACGAAGCGCGGCGGCCGGTCCGAGCCGCGCGCGACGCCGAGGAGAGCCCCCATGCGCTCGGCCTCGATCTGGCGCTCGTCCAGGACCGTGCATTCCACGCCGGCCTCGCGGGCGACGTGGACGGCGCGTTCGGCGAAGGTCTCCGGGTACAGGTCGCACGGCGGCAGGTTGACCAGCTCACGCGCGAGGTAGACGGCACGGGCGACTGCTTCGCCGCGGCGCGCCCCGCGCTGCACCTCGCCGGCCGGTGCGGACACGGCGACCAGGCACAATTCCCCGGGCGGGAAGCGGTCCGGCTTGCTCTTGCGCAGGCCCGGTCCCTGCGAGCCCTGGCCGACGCCGACGACGGCCGCCACCGCGACGTCTTCCCAGTTGAGGCCGCGCGGTGGCTCCGGGAGGGCGATGGCGATGCGGCCAACCTCCTTGCCGGTCAGGGAGCGGGTCGCGCAGGCGAAAGCGTTGGTCAGCGCCGCGCAGTCGGTCTCGGCACGCTTGCCCAGGCCGACGACGAGCACGCGACGGGCGGCAACGCCCTTGAGGTCGCGCAGGGGCATCAGTTCGAGGGGTTTGCCGGTGATGTACTCGGCCTGCCTGAGCTGTGCCAGGGTGCCGCCGAGCTTCGCATCGAGCTGGGCGATGTCGGCGGGGAGGTCGTCACCCTCCCATACGCCCACGATCAGCCAGTCGGCCTGCACTTCGGAGAGCGGGGTGAACTGGGTGGAGGTTTGCATAGGAGTCAGGAGTCAGGAGTCAGGGATCCGTTGCCAGGGGATAGTGAATAGAGAAAGCCCACGGGTAGCAACCCGTGGGCTTCTTTTCTGACTTCTGACTTCTGATTCCTACTGCGGCCGGTCCAGTTCCAGGCTCTCCTCCAGGTCGCGGATCAGACCGGGGTCGCGGCGGCGCACATCGTCCACCAGGCGCCGCGCCTCGGGCAGCGGGCAGCACAGGGCGTAACGGAGGATGCCGCGGCGGACGATCGGCGTGTCGTGGCTGCGCTTGCCGTACTGCGCCAGCACCAGCGCCGTCAGGTCCCACATCTTCCCCTGCCGCAGGTCGTCGATCGCCAGGTCCGCGATCTCGCCGTCGGGGACCATCGCCGCCAGGCCGCGCAACACCTGCGTCTTCGTCTCGGCCGGCTTCCAGGCGTGATACAAGCGCAGCGCCCGCGCCGCGGAAAAGCGCTGCGTGAACGGCTTCTTGCTGTCGCCGACGATCGACACGACCAGGTCCCAGCCCTCGCGCGGCTTGAGGTGGATGTAGCCGCTCAACAAGCCGTCGAGGGCCTGGGCGGTGCGGTCGGTCGGCCGCAGGATCATCTCGCGCAGCAGTTCGGCGTCGCGCTCGCCGCCGGCCGCCCCGAGGAGGAAGGCGTACAGGCCGAGGCGCTCCGACGGCGTCTTCGGGTTCTGCACCAGGCGGCGCAGCCGTTCGGCCGGCAGGTGCCGCGCCGCCTCGCCCACCTCCTGGTCGTTCGAGCGGGCGAATTCGAGGAAGGCATCGCTGGCGACCCGCTCGTCGGGACTGTCGAGGAAGTTGAAGAAGTAGAGCAGAGCCTGCGTCCGGTCCTTGCCCTTCACGGCAGTCACCCCTTCGAGGTACTTCAGGACGGCGTCGGAAGTGACGGCCGGCCCGCGGAAGGGGATGATCTTGCCGTCGGTCACCTTGCAGAAGATGACGAAGCGGGGCAGGTCCTTGGGGTCGAGAATGGGGATGTAAGCCGGCAGTTCGATGACCTTGCGGCCGGCAAGGACGGGGTCGGCCTTGAGCACGCGGTCGATCCGGAACTCGGTCAAGCCGGTGCCGGCGGGGACGCCAGGAGTATTGTCGAAGCGCGAGGCCACCGCGGTGCCGTAGAGCACCAGCTTGGCCTGGTCCATGTCCTGCGAGAGCGCCTGCCGGCCGCCGAGGCCCATGCACAGGCTGCACGCCGGCGCGGGGCGGGCGAGGTGGAACAGGGCCAGCAGCCCCAGCGCTGCGCACACGGATCGTCTCATGGACTTCTCCTCCGGTTTCAGCGGGCAGGGCGCCGCGCCGTAGATTGAGGCGGCGTGCAGGAACAAGATCCAGGTTTAGCCGCGAGCCTCGGGCGAGCGCGCTCGCCCGAGGCTCGCGGCAGCGCGTTATGAGCGGGTGTAGCGGTTCGTGGCCGACTCGCTCCGCGAGTCGGTGTGGGCGCCAATCCCCCGACTCGCGGAGCGA
>JBBRPS010000453.1:0-8544 GCA_038227745.1 Gemmatales bacterium
CTGCCAGGCCGGGAGCGCGTTGGCTTGGCGCATGGTATATTGTAAACCCTATGCACAGAATGGGTTGCAAATGACAGTGCCATTCTGAACTGACACCAATTTCCCCCCCATTTCCCCGGGTGATGCGCTGGCCGCCGTAGCCAACTGGGACGGCCGCTGGTACGTGCAGATCGTCCGCGACGGCTACTCCTACGACCCCCAGCGGCACTCCACCATCGCCTTCTTCCCGGCGTTCCCGCTGCTCGCTCGGGCTGTCGTCTGGCTCACCGGCCTGCGCCCCGAACTGGCCCTGCTGCTCGTCTCCCACCTCAGCCTGGTCGCCGCCTTCGTCGTCCTGGCCGCCTACATGCACCAGCGTTACGGGGAGTCCTCTTCCGCGGCGGGTCCTTATGCACTGCTCGCGTTCGGCCTGCTGCCGCCGACCTTCTTCTTCCGCATGGCCTACAGCGAGTCTCTCCTCCTCCTCCCCCTGGTGCTCACGCTGTACGGGATGGGGCAGAAGTGGCCTGCGCCGCTCCTCGCCGCGGTCATCGGCTGCGCCACGGCGGTCCGGCCCGTCGGCGTCGCCCTGCTGCTGCCGTTCTTCCTCCACCTCCGCGACCGTTCGCCGAACTGGTCCGGTCTCCTCCTGCGCTCCCTCGTCTTGATGCCGCTCGCGTGCTGGGGCCTGCTGGCGTTCATGGCCTACCCAGTACGCGGCCTTCGGCGACCCGCTCGCGTTCGCCCGCACGCAGGAGCACTGGCGCGACCGCCCCCCCGTCCCTCCGTCCGAGCGTGTCCTGGCGCTGCTGAAGCTGGAGCCGCTGTGGTCCATCTTCGACCCCGCCTCGCCGTGCTCCTGGCGCCGCCACGAGCCCCAGGGCAACCCCCTGTTCAGCCTGCACCTGGCCAACCCGCTCTATTTCGTCTTCGCCGTGGCGCTGATCGCCGTCGGCGCCTGGAAGCGCTGGCTCAACCGCCTGGAAGTGTCCCTGGCGGCCGGGCTGCTGCTGATCCCCTACGTCACGCGCAGCCACGAGATGTGCATGGCCGGCATGGGCCGCTTCGCCGCCGCCGTGGTGCCGATCTACCTCGTCCTCGGGCAACTCCTGGCCCGCCTGCCACCGCCGGTCGCCGCCATGCTGTTGAGCCTGAGCGGCTTCCTGATGGGCGTCTACGCCGCCCTCTTCGCCGCCTGGTATCGCTTCTTCTGAAGCCCCTTCGCCTCTCGCTCTGGGCCAGCGGCGGCGGCGCCCCGCTGCCTCGCCGCGCTTCTTTCGCGATGGGACAGAGGATCCCCCAGCCCGGCCTACGGCCCCGGACGGCGGCGAATGGGTCGCGGCTCACACCAGGCCCTTGAAAAGCCGGATCAGCCAGTCGGCCCCGAGTAGGCCGCACAGGAGCAGGAGCAGGGTGAAGTTGTTCCACAGGTCGGCGGGGCGCGGCTGCCGGACGGCGGCCGCGCACCGCGGACGTCAGCCACGACTCCGGCCGCGTCGGATCGATCACCTGCCCACCCGTAGCGGCGGGATTGTCCCGACGGAGGGGAGTGGGCTTGCCGTTTCGCGCTCGCCGCGTCCAGGGGGAGATTCGTCGCAACTTTTTCATTGACGAGCCAAGGCACCCCCTGATACATTATTTTCATAACCTTAGAAAGTAAGTCCGGCCTCCCTGTCGCCCGGAATTTGGACTGCAACACCGCCCGAGCGCCTGTTAGACTGAAAAGACCTGCCCGCCCCCTGACGTGAGCGCCACCGCCCGATGCTGCGGGGCCTGAGTGCCTACCCCCCCAACGGGACGGCAGGGATGCCGTTCCGGATAGACCACACGTGACCCCTGCTCCAGGATGCGGTTCGTGGTGTCCGGTTTGTGGTGCAGGCGTCCCGCCTGCATGGCTGCGCGTGCAGGCGGGACGCCTGCACCACAAACCACAAACCGGACAGCTTCAGCCGGACCCTGAATGAGGACACCCCGATGCGACTCTCTCGTGGCGCGGCCCTGGCGCTGACCGGCCTGCTGGCGTGGTTCGCCGGCCGGGCCGTCGTCGCCGGCGACCCCAAGGCCCCCTCCCCGGCGGCCGTCGCCTTCTTCGAGAGCAAGGTCCGGCCCGTCCTCGCCGAGAACTGTTTCCAGTGCCACGGCGCGAAGAAGCAGCGCGGCGGGCTGCGCCTCGATTCGCGCGGCGCCATCCTTGAGGGCGGCGACCTCGGGCCGGCGGTCGTCCCCGGCGACCCCGGCAAGAGCCTGCTCGTCAAGGCGATCGGCCACGGCGGCGACCTCAAGATGCCGCCGACGAAGAAGCTCCCCGCCCAGCAGATCGCCGACCTGACGCAGTGGGTCAAGATCGGCGCCCCCTGGCCCGGCGAGGACAAGCACGTCGCTTCGACGACGCGCCGCGGTGAGTTCAAGATCACCGACAAGGACCGCTCGCACTGGGCATTCCAGCCCGTCCAGCGGCCGACCGTGCCCGCGGTCAAGGACGCGGCCTGGGTCGCCAACCCCATCGACGCCTTTGTCCTCGCGAAGCTCGAGGCGAAGGGCCTCCGGCCCAACCCGCCCGCGAGCAAGCAAGAATTGGTCCGCCGCCTCTATTACGACCTGACCGGCCTGCCGCCAACGCCGCAGGAGGCCGCGGACTTCCTCGCCGACCCCTCGCCGCGCGCCTACGAGGCGCTGGTGGAGCGCTTGCTGGAGTCGCCGCGCTACGGCGAGAAGTGGGCGCGCTACTGGCTCGACCTGGTCCGGTACGCCGAGACGAACAGCTACGAGCGCGATAATCCCAAGCCGCACGCCTGGCGTTACCGCGATTACGTCATCCGGTCTTTCAACAGCGACAAGCCTTACGACCGTTTCATCAAGGAGCAGCTTGCCGGCGACGAGCTGCCCGACGGCGGCAGCGACGGCCTGATCGCCACCGGCTTCTATCGCCTGGGCATCTGGGACGACGAGCCGTCCGACCGCGAGCAGGCCCGTTTCGACGGCCTGGACGACATCGTCGCCACGACGGGGCAGGTGTTTCTCGGCCTGACGTTCGACTGCGCCCGCTGCCACGACCACAAGCTCGACCCCATCCCGCAGAAGGACTACTACCGCCTGCTGTCGTTCTTTCACAACATCCACCATTACCGCAACGGCGGCCCGACCGACGAGGCGCCCCTCTACGCCGGCCCCGAGGGCAAGCGCGACTACGAGCGCCGCGTCCGCGAGCTGGAGCGGAAGCGCGGCGAGGCGGAGACAGCCCTCCGCACTCTCGAGAACGAGTTCCGCGCCCTCCGCAATCGCAACGTGAGCCAGGCGGACATGGAGGACCTGCGCTATCGCTATTATCGCGACACGTGGAACAGGCTGCCGAACTTCGCGGCGCTCAAACACGAGGACGAGGGCCGGCTGCCGCGCGGGCTGTTCGACCTGAGCCCGCGGACGCGCGACGAGGCCTTCGGCTTCGTCTTCGAGGGCACGCTGCTCGTGCCGCGGGCCGGCCGCTACGCCTTCCACCTCGACTCCGACGACGGCTCCCGCCTCACGGTGAACGGCAAGAAGGTGGTCGAGTACGACGGCATCCACGACCTGGGGAAGGGACGGACCGGCACGGCCGACCTGCCGAAGGGCCGCGTGCCGATCAAGCTGGAGTATTTCCAGGGCGTCTTCGGCCTGGGGCTGAACGTGGCCTGGTCCGGCCCGGGGTTCGCGCGGCGCGCGCTGTCCGCCTCCCCCGAGGACAAAAAGCCGGCCCCGGGTCTGGCGAACCTCATCAAGCGCGAGGGGCCGCGGCTGCTGGGCCAGGAGCGCTACGAGCGCTACGTCAAGCTGAGGCGCGCACTCGACGCCCTCAAGAAGGCGAAAGTGGACGTGCCGATGGCGCTGTGCGTCACCGAGATGGGGCGGACTGCCCCCGAGACGCGCGTCATGATCCGCGGCAACCCGCACGTCAAGGGCGACAAGGTCGAGCCGGCCTTCCCCGTGATCTTCGGCGGCGCCAAGGCGGTCATTCCCGCGCCGCCGCCGGGCGCGAGGAGCAGCGGCCGGCGCACGGCGCTCGCCGACTGGATCGCCTCGACGGACAACCCGGTCACCGCCCGCGTGATGGTCAATCGGATCTGGCAGTACCATTTCGGCCGTGCCATCGTCCGCTCGACGAACAACGTCGGCCTGCAGGGCGACAGGCCGACGCACCCGGAACTGCTGGACTGGCTGGCGTCGGAGTTCATGCGGCAGGGCTGGCGCTTCAAGGCGATGCACCGCCTGATGGTGACGTCGAACGCCTACCGCATGTCGTCGCGCGGCAACACGGCGGCGCTGGCGGCGGACCCGACGAACGACCTGGCCTGGCGCTTCGACATGCGCCGCCTGACCGCGGAGGAGATCCGCGACTCGATCCTGGCGATCGGCGGCACCCTGAACCTCAAGATGTACGGCCCCGGCATCTACCCGGAGATCCCCAAGGAGGTGCTGGCCGGCCAGTCGATCCCGGGCCGCGGCTGGAACACGTCGCCGCCCGACGAGGCGGCGCGGCGGAGCATCTATATCCACATTAAACGCTCCCTGCTGGTGCCGATCCTGGAGAGCTTCGACGTCCCGGAGACGGACCGCTCCTCGCCGGTGCGCTTCTCGACGACGCAGCCGACGCAGGCGCTGGCGATGCTCAACAGCGACTTCCTGAACCAGCAGGCCGTCCTGTTCGCCGCCCGGCTGCGGCGCGAGGCGGGCGCCGATCCGGCCGCGCAGGTGCGTCGCGGTCTGAGCCTGGTGACGTCGCGACCGCCGACCGCCGCGGAGATGCGGCGCGGCCTGGACCTGATGGACGGCCTGGCGCGCGACGGCGTGTCGCGTGACGCGGCCCTGAACTACTTCTGCCTCGTGGCCCTGAACCTCAACGAGTTCGTCTACCTGGATTAGATTAGTTTAGCCGCGGTTCGCAGAACCGCGTGCAGCAAAACGGGCTGCACGCGGTTCTGCGAACCGCGGCTAAACGGAGACCCTCCCATGAGCCACTCCCCCGACCCCTCCCGCCCCAGGGGCTCCTTCTGCCATCGCACCCGCCGTGAGTTCCTCTGGGAGGCGGGCGCCGGCTTCACTGGCCTGGCGCTCACCGGCTTGCTGTCCGGGGACGGCTTCTTCAACCGGGCGTCGGCCAACGCGCCGGCGGCGCGGCCGGCCAACCCACTGGCGCCGCGGCCGCCGCACTTCGCCCCCAAGGCCCGCAGCGTCATCTTCCTGTTCATGTACGGCGGCCCCAGCCAGGTCGATACTTTCGACTACAAGCCGAAGCTCTACGAGCTGGACGGCCGGACGATCGAGGTGCGCACCTTCGGCCGCGGCGGCCACCGCAACCAGGGGCGCGTGGTCGGCCCCAAGTGGCGCTTTCACCGTTACGGCCAGTGTGGCAAGCACGTCAGCGACCTGTTCCCGCACCTGGCGACCTGCGTCGATGACATCGCCTTCCTGCACTCGATGACGGCCGACTCGCCCATCCACGGCTCGGCGATGCTGCAGATGAACACGGGCAAGATCCTCTCGGGCAGCCCGTGCCTCGGCTCGTGGGTCAACTACGGCCTGGGCAGCGTCAACGAGAACCTGCCGGGCTTCGTGGTCATGCTCGACCCGACCGGCGGGCCGATCAGCGGCGCCAAGAACTGGTCGAGCGGCTACATGCCGGCGACGTACCAGGGGACGATCCTGCGCTCGGCGGGCGAGCCGGTGCTGGACCTGCGCCGGCCGGGCGGCATGAGCGAGCCGGCCCAGCGCCGCCTGCTGGACACGCTGAACCACTACAACGCCGACCACCTGGCCCCGCGCGCCGACAACAGTAACCTCGCCGCCCGCATCGCCAGTTACGAGATGGCGTACTCGATGCAGCGGCACTGCCCCGAGGCGGTGGACCTGACGCGCGAGAGCGCCGCGACGAAGGCGCTGTACGGGCTGAACGAGCGGCGCACGGAGGAGTTCGGGCGGCGCTGCCTGCTGGCGCGGCGGCTGGTCGAGCGCGGCGTGCGCTTCATCCAGCTCTACGCCGGCGGCGCCCACAACGACGACAACTGGGACGCGCACGGCGACCTGGTGCGCAACCACACCTACCACGCCGGCCGCACCGACAAGCCGATCGCGGGGCTGCTGAAGGACCTCAAGGCGCGTGGCCTGCTGGACGAGACGCTGGTGATCTGGGGCGGCGAGTTCGGGCGGCAGCCGACCGCCGAGTACGCGATGGGCACGGGCCGCGACCACAACGCTTACGGCTTCACGATGTGGATGGCGGGCGGCGGCATCAAGGGCGGCGTGAGCGTCGGCGAGACGGACGAGTTGGGCGCGGCGGCGGTGGCGAACCGCTTCCACGTCAAGAACCTGCACGCGACGGCGCTGACGCAGCTTGGCCTCGACCCGGAGCGGCTGACGTATCTCTACGGTGGCCTCGATCAGAAACTGGTCGGCGTCGAGGGCGCCGAGCCGATTGGACAGATCCTCTGACGGCGGGAGACCGGGCTGCCGGAAGTCCGACGATCTCTTCAGCGGGGCGATCGGATTCACGTTGTTCGGGTCCCCGAGAAGCCTGGGGCGAACTGTGGCGCCACTGGGATCTGCGTGAGCAGCCGCGGCCTCCCCGGTGGCCCGGCGTACCTGGAGCTTGCGTCTCCCCATCCCGGCGCGTTAGGATTTGACTATGATCCTCATTCGCTTTGCAGACGTTGCGGCGGAACGGCGGGCGCTGGGAGCGCTCGCGGGCCGTTTCTCATTCACGAGCTGGAAGACCGGCGAGACCGTCGTCCCGGAAGCGGCCCTGGCCTTCCTGGCCCTGGAGGGGATCCCCTTCCAGGTGGAGGGACCTGCCTCGCATGGAAAAGCCGTTCCGGCGCTACGAGATCCTGCTGCCTCGCCGGTTCAATGACGGCCAGCCCGTCCCCGACGATCTGCTCGCCGATACCCTGTTGGAACTCCGCGACCGCTTCGGCTCGGTCTCGACCGAGACGCAGGTGATCCAGGGGCAGTGGACCCACCAGGGCCAGCTCTACCGCGACGACCTGGTTCGCGTCTTCGTCGATGTCCCCGATCTGCCGGAACACCGTCAGTTCTTCCGGGAGTATAAGGAGCGCCTGAAGGTCCGATTCCAGCAGCTAGACATCTGGATGGCGACCCACCCGCTGGAAGTCTTCTGAAGAGGTCTCCGGGGCATGCGACGGCGCCGACGCAGTTCGGCCTCGATCAGAAACTGGTCGGCGTCGAGGGCGCCGAGCCGATCCGGCAGATCCTGTGAAAGACACCTCCACGGAAAGCCCACGGGTTGCCACCCGTGGGCTTTTTCGCCTCTTCCTCATCCCCCCTTATCCCCGGCATTTCCGGATTCCGGCCCATCCGCCATGCTCCGGTGAACTTGCCGGTGCGCACGTCCGTAATACGTTGATGAAGGTACAAGCAGTTATCCACCGTCGGCCCACGGGTGGGCAGGTGCGGCCCTCGGCCGCAGGCGTTCGACCGCGGCTTACAGGACGGCTCCATGATCAACGTCCAGAATCTGACCAAGTTCTTCGGCCCCGTCATGGCGATTGACGGCATCTCCTTCCAGGTGGACCGGGGCGAGATCGTCGGCTTTCTCGGCCCCAACGGCGCCGGCAAGACGACCACGATGCGCATCCTCACCAGCTACCTGCCCGCGACCAGCGGCGTCGCCAAGGTCGCCGGCTTCGACGTGATGATGCAGTCGATGGAGGTCCGCCGTAACATCGGCTACCTTCCCGAGAGCGTCCCCCTCTACCCCGAGATGCGCATCGAGGAGTACCTGAGCTACCGGGCCAAGCTGAAGGGCGTGACGCGCAAGGAACGGCCGCAGCGCATCGAGTACTGCATGGACCGCTGCCGCGTCCGCGAGGTGCGCCGCCGGTTGCTCGGCACCCTGTCGAAGGGCTACCGCCAGCGTGTCGGCCTGGCCGACGCCATGATCCACGACCCGCCCATCCTCATCCTCGACGAGCCGACCACCGGCCTCGATCCCGTACAGATCCGCGAGACCCTGGCGCTGATCCAGGAGCTGGGCGAGAGCCACACCATCCTGCTGTCCACGCACATCCTCGCCGAGGTCGAGGCGGTCTGCGAGCGCGTCATCATCATCACCTCGGGCCGCGTCGGCGTCAGCCGCACCCTCGCCGAGCTGGCGAAGCAGTCGATCACCGTGCTGGAGGTGCGCGGCCCGGCCGAGCAGGTGGCCAACAGTCTGCGCGGCACGGAGGGCGTGCTCGGCGTCACGGTCAAGGCGCTCGGCGACGGCGTGAGCCGCTTCGACGTCCGCACCCAGGACGGCCGCGACCTGCGCGAGACGTTCTGCCAGCGTCTGACCGAGAAGGGCTGGGTGCTGCGGCGGCTGGAGCTGCAACGGCGGTCGCTGGAGGAGACGTTCTTCGACGTGCTGCGCGAGGACAACCCGCTGCGGGACGCCCCCGCCATCGCCCCCGGGGCCACCGAGGCGGTGCAGGACAAGGCCGCGCAGTCCGCGGTCACGCAGAAAGATTAAAGAGCGCCTGCAAGAGCGTGGGGCAAGTTGCCAACTTGCCGGGAACAACGGCAAGTTGGCAACTTGCC
>JBBRPS010000454.1:0-8527 GCA_038227745.1 Gemmatales bacterium
CGGCCCGGTTTGGGCTGGCGCAGCTCCCGGTGCGTTACGCCCAGGGCCTCCAGCACGGGGCCGTACACCTCGTGCAGGAAAATATCCTCATCGAAGATGCCCAACCCCTTGATCGCCTCCACCCGCCGTCGGCTGTCCGCCAGCAGGTGGACCGCCGGCATCGCGAACGTCAGCAGCACCCGCCGTAACTGCTCCAGCGTCTCCTGCCGGTCCAGGTCCAGGAACAGGCCCACCACGGTGCCGTAGAAGGCGTGGTGGGCGCGCTCGTCCACGGCGATCAGCTTCAAGAGGTGCGACAGGGCCGGGTCGCCGCACTCGTCCACGCGCCGCCGCAGGTTGCGGTAGTGGACCCAGGTGGCCAACTCCTGCACCATCGCGAAGATCAGCATGCCCACGGCGCTGTCGAACGGCAGGTCGTATTCGCGGGCGGCGACCATGCCCTCGAGGTCGGCCATCTGCTCGTCGGAGCGACTGCCCGAACGCAGCAGCCAGTCGCCCAGGGCCAGCGAATGCTTGCTCTCCTCGTAGCCCCAGTTGGCGTGGAAGCTGGCCCAGCCGCGGTTGGCGCGGATCAGCGGCAGCGCCTTGCCCAGGTAGTCGGGCAGATAGAGCTCGACCGCGCAAAACGACTCGACCACATCGGCGATGGCGGGGTTCATGGCGCGGTTGCACTGGTTCCACGGGATGTCGTCGGCCACCGACCAGCGCCGCTTCTTTTCGGCGCGGTCGAAGAACTCGCGATACAGGCGGTACAGGCTCGCGCGCAGGTCGGGGTTATCGGGACGTAACAGGTTCGTCATCGTACGGGACCTCGGCCAAGCAGCGCACCTCCCGCCCACCCGGAACTCCTGCAGAGCCACGTCGCCCCCGACCTGAGGGCGGGCCGGCCGTCTGCCTGGCACGGACGGGACGGCCGGGCGCGTCGGGATGGAATAGAGGGTAGGATAGTGGCGCGAGGGGAACAGTCAACCGGATTGGACATACGCGCGCCTGCGCCCCGCAGCTCGCCGGGGGAGAGGGGTTGGGGGTGAGGGGGGGGTGAGGGGGGCGCGCTGCGAGCGCGAAACGGCAAGCCAGGCGCGCTGTGCCGACGGAGCGCGCCTGGCTTGCCGTTTCGCGCTCGCGCTACCCCAGCCGGCGCTGCCCCCTCACCCCCAACCCCTCGCCCCCGCGTACAGGGGAGAGGGGAGGGACAGGATTCCCCGCCGCTCGCCAACCCCCGCCGCTTGGCCCGCCCCTCATCCCCTCCATACAATCGCTGCGTTCTCCGCACCGGGCGACGGCCCCGCGCGGACACCACCACGGGGGAGCGGGACATGACGCGAACCACACGCCGCCTGCGGCAACTCCTCGAGCAGCCGGGCGCCATACGCAGCCTCGGCGCCCACGATGTTTTCTCGGCCCGCCTCATCGAGGCCGCGGGGCTGGAGGCCGTCTTCCTCGGCGGCTTCGGCACCTCGGCCAGCCTCCTCGGCCTGCCGGACGTCGGCTTCCTCACCCTGACCGAGATGGCGGACGCGGTGCGGCGCATGGCCATGCGCGTGGCGATCCCCGTCGTCGCGGACGGCGACACGGGCCACGGCGACCTGCACAACGTCGTCCGCACCGTCCGCGAGTTCGAGCAGGCGGGCGCCGCCGGTCTCCTGCTGGAGGACCAGGTCGCGCCCAAGCGCTGCGGCCACTTCCAGGGCAAGCAGGTCATCCCCGCCGACGAGATGGTCCTGAAACTGCGGGCAGCCCGCGACGCCCGCCGCGACCCCGACCTGGTGATCGTCGCGCGCACCGACGCCCGCGCCGTCGAGGGCATCGACGCCGCCATCGAGCGGGCCAACCGCTACGGCGCCGCGGGCGCCGACGTCTGTTTCATCGAGGCGCCCGAGAGCCGTGCCGAGCTGGAGCGCATCCCGCGCGAGGTGCGCTACCCGCTGCTGGTGAACATGCTCAGCGGCGGCGTGACGCCGATCCTGACGGTCGAGGAGCTGGGGAAACTGGGCTACAAGATCGTCGTCTGTCCGATCGAGAGTCTGCTCGTGTTCGGCACCGCGATGCGCAAGCTGATCGACGCCCTGCTGACGCGCGGCCGCGTCGATCTGCCGGCCGGCGAGATGATGACCTTCGCGGAGGTCAAGGAAGTGCTCGGCCTGGACGACGTGCTGGGCCTGCGCACGAAGCTGATGCCGCCCGCGCCGACGGCGTGAGGGCGGCGCGATCCTATCTCGAGAAAGGAGTCCGGAAATATGAAGCACCATTTATCCGCGATCGCACTGGCCGCCGCGGCGCTGCTGAGCGCCGCCCCGGCCGCGCGGGCCGACCGGGAGATCTACCTGCGCGTGGCGCCGGCGTCGGTGGCCTTCGTCAACGGCAACGGCCGCGTCCTCGGCACCGGCGTCCTGATCGATGCCGTCGAGCGGTTGGTCGTCACCGCCAACCACGTCGTCAACCAGCCGGTGGCCAAGGGCCGCGACGTCCGCGTCTTCTTCCCCGTGCTGAAGGATAAGCGCGTCGTCACCGAGGCCGCCTTCTACAAGAACAACCAGGCGAAGCTGCTCATCCCCGGCACGGTCATCGCCTACGACTACGTCCGCGACCTGGCGCTGGTGCGGCTGGCGCGGATCCCCGAAGGCGTCGCGGCGGTGCCGCTGGCGAAGGAGGACCCGAGCCCCGGCGACACCGTCCACGTGATCGGCAATTCGACCGAGCACTGGGGCGGCGCGTTCGGCTATAACAAGGGCTACGTCCGCAACAGCTTCCACTGGGCGTTCGTGCCGCGCTGCTTCTACGCCCTGTCGCACCACTCGCCGACGAACCACGGCGACAGCGGCGGCCCGGTGGTCAACGACCGCGGCGAACTGGTGGCGGTGGTCTCGACCGGGACGGACGGCGATCCGAACCCGGCCGGGTGGACGAAACGGCAGCAGGTCGTCGATCACAGCGTCCACGTCCGCGAGATCCGCGCCATGCTCGCGAACCTCAAGAAGCCCGCCTACCAGTTCCCCGGCGGCCCGTCCTTCAGCATCACGACCACGGTCAACCGCTCCCGTGCCGACGACCTCTTCTTCGTTCAGGTGCAGAAGGGCGAAAAAGTCAAGCTCGACCTGGCGGGCAAGGGGGCGACGGACCTGGACCTGTTCGCGGACCTGTGCGACGAGAAGCACGCTGTGGTCGCGAAGACGGGCACCTCGGACAAGGAGAAGGCGACGCTGACGCCCGACTGGACCGGCGTCTGCCGCGTGCGCGTCCTCAACCTGCCGAAGGACCTGGAGAACAAGGACTCGCTGACGCCGGTGAATGGCTACACGCTGACGGTCCAGTGGACGGCGGCGAACCCGGGGCCGGTGACGGTGATGCGCGGCATCATGGAGAAAGCCACCGACGAGATCAAGCTTTACTACGAGGCCGGCAAGGGCGAGGCGCGGGTAGCGCTGATCGGCGACGGCGACACGGACCTCGACCTGTTCGTGATCGGCCCGGACGGCCAGGAGGTGGGCAAGGGGGTGACGCTGGCGGATCGCGAAGTGGTGACGTGGACGCCGGCGGTGAGCGGCGTCTACACGGTGCGCGTGCAGAACCTCGGCGGCGTGTTCAACCGCTACGTGCTGACCACGGATTGATGCGGTTGCGGTGAAAGCAGCGCCGTGAGGGGAAGTCACCGGCCGGGCTGCTCCGGAGGCGGCCCGGCCGGTAGGCGTTCACGGCTGCCACGTTACCTGCCGCAGGACGTCGCGTTCATAGACCTTGATGGCGTCGGTGGTCGCGGTACGGACCGTGGGAGTCGCGGCGACGGCTTCGAGCAGCTGCACGATTTCGAGGGCGGATTGAACGTAGTTTATCGCGTTGGCCTGGTCCAACGGTTCACCGAGGTCGTAGTCGGCCCAGTTGCGATTCCGGCGCAGAAAACTCAGGTCGTTGCCGGCTCGCCGCACGTCGGGGTGCCCGGCGTTGGCCAACCGCAGCCAGAGGTAGGCGTGGGCCTGGTCCCCTTCCGGCACGACAAAGCCACAGTCCTGGAGGAGGCCGCGGGCGATGTGGAACGCCGCATAGTAGGCCCGACTCACCGCGGAACGCCATTCGGCTTCCCGCGCCCCCGCGGCCCATTCGCCGGCCACTTCCAGGAAATCGCGGGCGTTCATTCGGCCACCAGCCCCAGGCGGAAATCGCAGACCTGCGGCGCCGGACAGATGCGGTATAGCTCATCGATCCAGAAGTGCTGGGCCTTCACAAACTGCAGGACGTCCGCCCGGGGCACGCGCACCGCAAAGACGATGTGCCAGTCGTCGCGGATCTCCGGATCGTCCTCCAGGAACACCCGCAGGCTCTGCGCCGTCGGGAACAGGCGCCGCGTCGCCTCCAGCAAGGGGTCGAGGTAAGCCTCGACCTGCCGGCGCGCCGCGAAGTCCAGGACGTCGAGCGGCCATTGCCAGGTGGCGGCCGTTGAGACAGGGGCGGACATGGCGGAGCCTCCTTTCGTGAGCACTTCCGGGAGGATACGAGAGGGGCGCAGACGTTGTCAAGCGCGCTCACGGTCCGGCCCCCTGCCTATTTCATGACCAGGTCGGACGGCCGCACGCCCTTCGTGAAGCTGCCGTTGCCGAACGGCCGCGGGCGGTACTCGCCGACGATCTCCACGTTCGACCGCGGCGGGATCTTGCCCGCCATCCCGACCGCCCAGTACGAGGCGTTGACCAGCAGCCGGCGCAACCCTTCGCTCTCCAGGTCGGTCGCGGCGCCCATCGTCGTCGTGAACACGCGGGCCGTTTTGCCCGACTCGCCGGTGTAGCTGCGCGTCCAGGCGACCGGCATCATCGGGTCGTTCTGCGCGCCCTCCACCGGCGGGTCCGTCGGCTTCATCCCCGTCAGCACCTGGCCGAGCACCAGCGGCTGGCTGTCGCCCGGCAGCGGCAGCGTGACGCCGTAGACGTCCGTCGGCCCCCAGATGTCGCCGTCCTTGATGCCGCTCAGGATCGCGTGGTTTTTCTGGCCTTTCGCGAGGACGCCGCGCGTGCTCTGCTTGCCGTGCTTGCCGTGATGGCTGATCCACGTCTCGCCCAGTACTTGCCGGCCGAAGCCGCCGCTCCACTTGCCGTTGTTGAACGAATACTTCGCGTAGGTCTTGCTGCCCTTGATGTTGAAGGCGTGCGTCGCCGTCCTCATGCCGATGACCGGCCGGCCCGACTCGATGTAATCGACGAGGTGCTTCATCTGCGCGTCGGGCAGGTCGCGGAAGCGCGTGGCGATGATCATCAGGTCGGCCTTGTCGAGGGCCTGAAGGCCGGGGATGTTGTCGTTCACGTTCGGGTTGATGGTGCCGTCGCTGGGGTCGATGGCGAACAGGACGGTACACTTGAAGCCGTGGTGCTTCGCGAGGATCTTGCCGAGCTGCGGCAGGGCCTCCTCGGAGCGGTACTCCTCGTCGCCGCTGACCAGGACGACGTGCTTGCCCTTGCCGGGGCCATCGCCGCCCTCGTAGACGACCCACGGGTTGGTGTCCTGGGTGGCGGCGGGCGCGCCGGCGAGGGCGGCGAGCAACAGGGCGGAGGCCACGAGAGCGCGTTTCATCTTGCCGAGCCTTTCCGAAGCGGTGAGGAGGGGTAGGTCAGGCGATGGCTAGAGTATCGCGTCGCTCATCCTTTTCAAGCGCCCTCGAATAGAGAGATTCCTCCGGCGCGAAAGGTGGTCACACAAGCCCGACGCGCCAGCGAGGGACCCCTCGCTGGCGCGTCGGGCTTGTGTCAAGGCTGGCCGCGGCGAGTAGAACGGTCGCGGTGCCGGCTACGGGACACAAGCCCGACGCGCCAGCGAGGGGTCCCTCGCTGGCGCGTCGGGCTTGTGTGACCACCTTTCGCGCCGGAATAATAAGGCTCCCGCCCGGCAGGCGCACTACCGATCCACCTCGCCCATGACGATGTCGATGCTGCCGACGATGGCCGGCACGTCGGCGATCAGACAGCCGGCGCAGATGGCGTTCGTCACGCTCAGGTTGGAGAAGCTCGACGACCGCGCCCGCACGCGCAGCAGCACCGGGTCCTTGGTGTTGCGGCCGATCACGTAGAAGCCCATCTGGCCGCGCGGGCACTCCGTCTCGACGTACGCCTCGCCGGCCGGCAGGTGCCGCGGCGGCTCGATGCGGTGCGACCCCTGCGCCTGCGGGTACTTCTTCAGCGCCTCCCTCACGATCTTGATACTCTCGACCAGTTCGAGCATGCGGACGTAGAAGCGGTGCCAGCAGTCGCCGAGCACCGCCTCGGGCGGCGCCTCGGGGAACGGCGGGATGATCGCCTTGAAGTTGTACTGCTCGTAGCCGCAGTACGGCTCGGTCTTGCGCAGGTCCCACGCCGGGTCCCCCGCGGCGGCATTGAGCGAGCCGCGCAGCATCGGCCCGCTGCAGCCGTGGCTCAGCGCCAGCTCCTTGCTCATGATGCCGATGCCGGCCGTCCGCTGCACGAAGATGGCGTTGCGCGTCAGCAGGGTGTGGTACTCCTCGACGCGCGGCTCGAGGTAGTCGAGGAACTGCTGGCAGCGGCCGACCCAGCCCTCGGGCAGGTCGTCGTGGACGCCGCCGATGGTCACGTAGCTGTAGGTCAACCGGGCGCCGCACACCTCCTCGAACAGGTCGAGGATCATCTCGCGCTCGCGGAAGGCGTACAGAAACGGGCTGAACGTGCCGAGGTCCAGGCCGTAGGCGCCCATGCCGACGAGGTGGCTGGCGATGCGGTTCATCTCGACGATGAGGACGCGGATGACCTGGGCCTTCTCGGGGATCTTCATGCCGCACAGCTTCTCGACGGCCATCGAGTAGCCGAGGTTCATGTTCATGCCGGCGAGGTAGTCCATGCGGTCGGTGTACGGGATGAACTGGATCGGCAGGACGTTCTCGCCGATCTTCTCGGCGCAGCGGTGGAGGTAGCCCAGGTGGGGCGTGACCTCGGAGACGACCTCGCCGTCGGTGCGCAGCACGAGGCGCAGCACGCCGTGCGTGCTGGGGTGCTGCGGCCCCATATTGACCAACATCTCGTCCGTGCGCACATCAAACTCAATAACCGTCTGGTCGTTGCGCTGTAGGTCTGCGGTCGCCATGAACATTCCTCAGTAGGGTGGGCACCGCCCACCATGCCGCCCGAGCGGTGGGCGGTGCCCACCCTACGGCCTACCTGCCCCTCATTCCGTGGTATTCCAGAGGGAATTCGTAGTCTTTTCGGAGCGGGTGCCCCTCCCAGTCCTCGGCGAGCAACATGCGGCGCGGGTCGGGGTGGCCGGTGAACCAGACGCCGCTCAGGTCGTACACCTCGCGCTCGTGCCAGTCGGCGGCCAGCCAGACGCCGGTCACGCTCGGCACCTCGGGCAGGTCGCCGGGCTTGTCGCCCTTCCAGCGCGGCAGCGACACCTTGACCACGAAGCGGTGGCGGTGGGTGAAGCTTTGCAGGTGATAGACGACCTCGACGTGCGGCTCGAAGCCGGCCTTGAGCGCCTTCTTCGGGTCCGGCTCGAAGTAATCGACGCCGCTGACGCAGCTGAGGATCTCGAAGCGCAGGGCCGGGTCGTCGCGCAGGAAACGGCAGACCTCGACGAGGTCGGCGGCGTCCACGACGACGAACGGGTCGATGGCGTCGAGTTTCTTCGCCTTGATGCGGTCGCCGAATTTCGCTTCGAGGGCGGCGGTGATGTCTGCGGGGGTCATGGGGGTTCGGTAGGGGATGGATGTTTAGCCGCTCGCGGCTAAACGGGGTCACGCCTTGGAGGGGGCCGCCTGTTCCTTGGTGCGCTTGGCGAAGGCGTTCTGCTTCTCCGCCTCCTTCAGCGGGTCGGGGTCGCTCAGCTCGGGCGGCAGCAGCACGTAGCCCGTCCGCGACGGGATCGGCACCTCGACCGGCTGGTTCTTCGTCAGGTCCTTCATGCCGCGCACCTTGTCCTGGATGCGCATCAGGCCTTCCAGCAGCGCCTCCGGCCGCGGCGGGCAGCCCGGCACGTACACGTCCACCGGCACCACCAGGTCCACGCCCTTGACCACGTTGTAGCCGTACTTGTAGTACGGCCCGCCGCCGCACGTGCAGGCGCCCATCGCGATCACGAACTTCGGATCGGGCATCTGGTTGTACAGCCGCCGCACCCGGCTCGCCATCTTGTAATTGACCGTGCCGGCCACGATCATCAGGTCCGCCTGCCGCGGTGTCGCCCGGAAGGCGCCGGCGCCGAAGCGGTCCATGTCGTAGCGCGACGCGCCGCTGGCCATCATCTCGATGGCGCAGCACGCCAGGCCGAACGTCATCGGCCACATGCTCGACTCGCGCGCCCAGTTGATCACCTGCTCCAGCGTCGAGGTGATGACGCTCTCCTCGAACCGACCTTCCAGCCAACCCATTTATTGCTCTCCTCGTTAATGCCCCGCCGCGACGGGGCGTGAGGTCTGCGGACCGCTCGCGTGCTCGATCAGCGCTTCGTCCTCGGGGCGCAGCGCCGCTGCCTCGGTGTGCGCGTCCGCCACCCGCTCCGCCGCCGTGCTGCGCACCCAGTCGATGTCGCCGCGCCGCCA
>JBBRPS010000455.1:0-8525 GCA_038227745.1 Gemmatales bacterium
CTTGAGGACGAGCAGGTTCAGCTTCACGTCGTTCGCGATTCCCTCCACCCTGCAGCCCTGACCCATTCCTCTGCCGCTCCTTCCAGTCGCGGCGGCCTCTCAGCCGAACAGGGCGGTGACGGGCCGGCCGTCGCAGATCCGCATCGGCCGGCCCTCGCGGTCGTGGATCTCCGCGTCCGGCGCAACTCCCATCGCCTCGTACACCGTGGCCAGCAGGTCCTCGGGCGCCACGGGGTTGTCGCGCGGGTAGGCGCCGGTGCGGTCGCTGGCGCCGTACACCTGTCCGCCGCGCACGCCGCCGCCGGCCAGCAGCGCCGCGTAGCACGGCCCCCAGTGTTCGCGCCCCTGCTGGTTGTTGAGGCGCGGCGTGCGGCCGAACTCGCCCGTCATCACCACCAGCGTCTCGTCCAGCAGGCCGCGCTGCGCCAGGTCCTCCAGCAGGGCCGCGTAGGCCCGGTCCAGCGGTGGAATGCAGTAGTGCGCCCGCAGCATGTCGAAGCCGCCGACGTTCCCCAGACCGGCCGTGCCGCCGTGCGTGTCCCAGACGTTGGCGATGCGGCCGTTGGGCATGAAGTACATCCACACCACCGACACCAGCCGCACGCCCGCCTCGACCAGTCGCCGCGCCAGCAGGAAGCTCTCGCCGTACTCGTTGCGGCCATAGTGGTCGCGCACCGCGGGCGGCTCGCGCTCCACGTCGAAGGCCTGGCGGGCGCGCGGCGAGGCGACCATGCGGAATGCCTGCTCACGGAAGCCGCCGAGCGCCTCGCCGCCGCGTCCGAACTGCCGGCGCCGGTCCGCGTCCTCCAACACCCCGAGCAGGCCGCGCCGGCCGAGGAGCCGCGGCGCGTCCACGCCGGCCGGCATTCCCAGGGCGTGCGCCGGCTGGTCGCTGGAGTTCGGCGCCGGCCGCGGTTCCATCGGGTCGTCGCGCGGCCCGAGCCAGCCCGCGTAAGTGCCGGCGTAGGTGATGCCGTCGTGGCCGATCGGCCGCGGGATCGTCACCGCCGCGGGCAGCGGCCCCGGCGGCGCGAAGTGCGACAGCACCGAGCCGAAGAACGGCGCGTCGGTGCGGCGGCGGAAGTTGCGCGGCGACACCAGCGTCGGGTTGCGCTGCCCCGTCAGCGTGTGGTAGACGGACGGCTCGTGGACCGTGCTGGAGTGCGACATCGAGCGGATGAGCGCGACCTTGTCGGTGTGGCGCGCCAACCGCGGCATCTGGTCGCAGACGTCGATGCCGGGGGTGACGGTGCGGATCGGCCGGAAGATGCTCCGCATGCCCTGCGGGGCGTCCGGCTTGAGGTCCCACATGTCGTTTTGGGGCGGCCCGCCCCAGAGGTAGACGAGGATGCAGGAGCGCGCGCGGCGGCCCCGCGGGGCCTCCGGCGTCGTCGCCGCCGACGTCTCGGCCTGCAGGAGGCTGGGCAAGGTCAGCGCCCCGAGGCCGACCTGGCCCAGGCGCATCATGGCATCACGACGGTGAAGCATCGCGGTATACTCCGGCAGTTCAGGGATCTCTTCCGAGTGTACCCGACCCCGCGGGGCCGGACAACGGTCTTTCACCTCGGCTGTGAGTGGGCTTGCCGTTTCGCGCTCATTGGGAGCGCGCGCGAAACGGCAAGCCCACTCGCTGCCGAGGAAATAGAGCGAGACGGCCCCCAGGTGCTCAGCTAGAATTGCTCCGATCCGGTCGAGGACGGGCTGCCGCCGCATGACAGCCTTCCGGCCGGCAACCCGTCGGAGGGGTGCCGGAGCGGCCGAATCCCTGGAGATCCCCTGGGCCCGCCCGAAAACCTGCCATGTCAACCGAGACGATCACCTGCCCCAACCCGCAATGCCGGGTCACGCTGAAGCTGCCCGCCCTGCCGCCCCCGGGCACGAAGGTGAAGTGCCCCCGTTGTGGCACCACCTTCGAGCCGGCGGCGCCCTCCCCTGCGCAGGCCGACCCCGGCGTCATCGCCCTGGCACCGGAGCCCGAGCGCCACTGCCCGGAGTGCCGGGCGGTGCTCGCGCCCAACGCCGTCCTGTGCGTGAAGTGCGGGTTCGACCTGCGCTCCGGCAAGAAGCTCGAGGCGCCGAAGAAGGCAAAGCGGAAACGCGCCGCTCGCCCCGAGGGCGGGCCGGTCACGTCGGCCGACCTGCCGGAGATCCTCATTGAGGCGAAGAAGTTGATCGGCCTGGCGCGCAAGGAGATGTGGCGGGTGCCGTACGTCCTCGGCCTGGGAGATGACCCGAGCCTGGCCGTGCTGATGAAGCCGGGCCGTCCCGGGCGCTGCGTCAACCCCAACTGCCAGCTGAGCCTGGGCACGCGGGGCTTCGTCCCCGGGGGCCGGCGCGGCGGCACAAGCAAGGTGCGCATCACCGTCCGCGGCCAGAGCTTGACGGTGGAGTGCTGCGCGAGTTGCACCGCGACGGTCCTGGCGGAACTGGCGGCGCGGGACGAGACGGCTCGGGCATACCTGGACGAGGCGCGGCAGGACCTGGAGCCGGCCGCCGCCCGCTTTCCCGAGGACCCGGGAATCCAGGAGGCCATGCAGGAGTTCCGCAAGGTCGAGGTGCTGGCCGACGCAAAACGGGCGCGGGCACGGCTGTGCTTCATCGCGACGGCGGCCTTCGGCAGCCCCCTGGCGGCGGAGGTCGAGACGCTGCGCCGTTTCCGCGACGAGGTCCTGGCGCGTTCGGCCGTGGGCCGCCTGCTCATCCGGGCTTACGAGACGATCTCACCCCCGCTGGCGGCTGCGCTGGCGCGGAGTGACCGGGGCCGGCGGGCGGTGCGGCGGTTGCTCCGCCCCGTGGCGGCGCTCTGCCGCCGCCGCCTCGGCGACGAAGAAAAAACAGCCCGCGCGGGTCCGTAACGGCAGGTAGGGGCCATGATGACCGCCCACTGGAAAATCCTGGCGCCCTCCCCTCTATAATCGCAGTGTGGAATTCGCGATCTCAGGGGGACTGCCGCCAGGAGGGAGCCGTGATGCGCCGTACCGTTCTCATCGCCCTGGACAGCGTCGGCATCGACCCGCTGGGCCACAACCGCCCCGAATCGGTCTACGCCGGCAGCCGCTTCCTGTTCCCCAGCGGTCGGGAAGGAGATCTGCTGTCCCTGCCCGACGCCCCCGTTCCCGGCGCCCTGGTGGAAACGTCGGTGGTCGGCGGCGACCCGCGCGGCGCGATCGAGTGTGCCATCACCTACACCTCAATCTTTTCCGGCCAGAGTGCGATCGACCGCCACGGCCTGATGCAGGGCCTCGGCCTGAACGAGCCGGTCCTGCAAGAACTCGTCCGCGCCGACAACCTCTTCCGCCGCTTCCGCAACCCGTGCCTGGCGAACGCGGTCTTCCCGTTCCACCTCGGGTTTCTCGGCACCTCGTACGCGCAGGACCTGGTGCCGGCGTACGACCGCCGGGCGATCGAGGCGGCCCTGCGGTACAACAGCCGGCCGGTGCGCCTCGCCGGCCCCGACAAGTACGGCTTCGCGGAGCTGTTCACCCTCGGGGAGATCAACCAGAACATCTTCGTCTACGCGGCGCGGGAGGCCGGGCTGCCGCTGCGGACCTGGGCCGACGTCCGCGCGGGGCGCGCCCTGACGGGCACGCTGACGCACGAGCTGGAAGCGTGCTTCAACTGGGACGCCCTGGGAGAGGGGCCGCTGCCGCCGCGCAGCCCCGCGGAGGCGGCGGCAGTGCTGGCCGCGCTGGCCCGGCAGCACGACTTCACGTTCTACAAGTACCAACTCGCGGACCTCGTCAGCCACACCGGGCAGGTCGAGCAGGCGCGCGCGGTGTTTCAGGTGATGGAGGCGTTCGTGGGGTCGGTCCTCGGCCGCCTCGGCCCGGAGGAGGCCGTGGTGGTCGTGACGAGCGACCACGGGCACCTGGAGCAGATGGCGTTCACGCGCGGGCACCCGAAGTCGCGGGTGCCGACGTGGTACTTCGGCCCGGAGCCGGAGGTACACGCGGCGCGGATGCGCCGCCCGGAAGGCATCTTCCACGTGCTGGCGGAACACGGCCGGCAGTTGGCCGATCCGGCAGCCGTCCCGTAGGTCAAGGTCCGACCCGGTTACGGAGTGCAGCGTGGGCCATGTTCCAGCGAGCGGCGGGGCTGGTCCCGGCGGTCTGGACACCGGGAACAAGAAACCGGCGGGCTCACGCCGCGCCGCTCGCCAGCGACTCTTTCCCGGTCGTCTCCAGGCCCACCTTCAACGCCCTCAGCGCGACGGAAAAACTTCGGCGGCCTGTTCCCCCTGTTCCCCTCTCGGCGAGCGGAAAAACACTAGCGGAGGACCGGGGGGCGGCCGTATGATGTATGCTAACGAGTTTCCCTTATCTAACGGTCGCGCCGGCCGACGGCGCCGCCGACGGAACGTGTGCTACGATCGCCGGGGCACCCTGTTTTCGTCTCCCGTGAGCGGGGGAAAACGCTCGCTCCCACGAACGCCGTCCCGGCGGGTGACGGGGCCGCCGGCAGTTCCTCCGACAGTCCGGCCCGGGGGTGTGCCTCCCTCCCCACACGCCCAGCAGAGGTCTCGAATGGAAAACCAACCTCGCGAGCCAGAGCCCGCCCCTTCCCCGGCCGGCTCTCCCTCCCGGCCCGGGGCGCCGGACGACTCCGCATTTGACCTCGGGCGGGATCCCATCGCCGGCGCCCCGCCGGACTCCGAAGAGGCCTGGTCCGCCGTCGGCGCCACGCGCCACCTCGGGGACGCGCGGAGCGACGACAGCACCCCCGCGGCCGGCTCCGCGCCCGCGGAGGGCCTCCCCGACGTCCCGGCCAAAAAGGTCGCCGGCACCCTCGGTGACTTCACCTTCGTCAAGAAGCTCGGCGAGGGCGCCATGGGCGAGGTCTACAAGGCCCGCCAACTCAGCTTCAACCGCGACGTCGCCCTCAAGGTCCTGTTCAAGCACGTCGCCAACAACCCCAAGCTGGTCGAGCGCTTCTACCGCGAGGCGCGCGTCGCCGGCCGCCTCGATCACCCCAACGTCGTGCGCGGCTACGAGGTGGACGAGTGCAACGGCCGGCACTACTTCGCCATGGAGTACGTCTCCGGCCGCAGCCTGCAGCACCTGCTCGGCCGGGTCGGCAAGTTCTCCGTCGGCGACGCCCTGTACGTCGTGATCCGCGCCGCCCACGGCCTGCAGTACATCCACCAGCAGGGCCTGGTCCACCGCGACATCAAGCCGGACAACATCCTCGTCACGCGCGATGGCGGCGTGAAGGTGGCCGACCTCGGCATGGTCAAGATGCTGGACGAGGAGATGGCGCTGACGCAGACCGGCCACGCGGTCGGCACGCCGTGGTACATGCCGCTGGAGCAGGCCAAGAACTCGAAGGAGACCGACGGCCGCTGCGACATCTACGCCCTCGGCTGCGTGCTCTACGCCCTGCTGACCGGCAAGCCGCCCTTCCACGGGCCGACCCTGGTCGAGGTGATTCAGGCGAAGGAGCAGGGCACCTTCCCGCCCGCCCGGCAGGCCAACGCCGCGGTGCCCGAGCGGCTGGATCTCATTCTCCTCAAGATGACGGCCAAGCACGTCAAGAACCGCTACCAGAGCTGCGCCGAGGTGATCCGCGACCTGGAAGGGCTGGACTTGACGAGCGAGGCGATCAGCTTCCTGACGCCCGCGGGGGCCAAACGGACCAGGCCGGGGTCCGCCTCGGAAGAGGTCACGCCCTCCGCGCAGACTCCGCTCCCCGGGCCGGGGAAGAAGCCTTCCGTGGACCTCTGGTATGTCCGCTTCAAATCCCCTTCCGGCCAGGTCGTGACACGGAAGCTGACGACGCCGCAGGTGTTGCAGCTCATCGAGGACGAGGACTTCAATACGGCCGCCCGCGCCAGCCGCCACCCCACGGAGGGCTTCCGCGCCCTGGCGACCTACCGCGAGTTCGAGGCGACCGCCCTGGGCCGCGTCTCCAAGACCGGGGCCGACCGCCAGACGTCCCGCTACCGCCAGAAGTACAAGCAGATCGAGGAGGAGGACCGGCAGCGTGCGCTGGCGCGCACGGTCGAGCAGGCCATCGGCACCGGCGGGTACTGGCTCGGCATCGGGCTGCGCGCCGGGGCAGTCGCCGCGGCGGTCGGCGTGGTATACCTGATTTTCCGCGTGCTGACCTCGCAGTAGGGTGGGCACTGCCCACCATTTGCGACACGGTGGGCGGTGCCCACCCTACAAGTAGATCGCGGCGGCTCCTGGAAGCGGATGGCCTCAGCCAATTCCCGCTGCCTGTCAGGGCCGATTTCAGGGAACTCGTCTGCCCTGAAGCCCTTCACCGAAGATGGGGTCAGCCAGATCGCTGCCCGTACGAGCGTCTGCGTCAATGCAGCCGGGTCAAGATGCCGGCTGTCGGTGTAGACGCGAGGATGCACGAAAAGATTGCGGGCCACCCGCACGTTGTCGAGGAAGTCTCTCTTGCTCATGACCGGCTCCTTCGGTGACGCGCCCTCATCATCCGCAGTATATCCGACCCTACGCTGCTCCGCCACCCTGGTACTATAGCCCGGCCCGTCAGTCGCCGTAATTGACTGGCCCCTGTTCGCCGCGAGAACGCAGGCAGTCCGCGGCCTGCTCGGCAACTTGGATATCGTCGAACTCGTAGGTCAGGCATACAGGACCTTGCCCGACCCCATCGGGGTCCTCGCGGCACGTCAGGCTGCCGCCGTACGCACCCACGGATTCGGAGATCGACATCTCGCGTTGTGGGTCCGAGGGGGGCTTGTACAGCACCTCAAACATGAACGACATGTCAAGTTCTCCTCGGAGGAAATTGGGAAGAAATTGGCAGGAAATTGGAAGAAATTGGTGTCAGTTCATTTCCCGGCCGGGAAATGAACTGACACCAATTTCCCCCAATTTCCTGCCAATTTCTTCAGCGTTTGGTTAAGCCCGGCGGCGTTTCGCCTTGGCTTGCTTGGGCGGGCAAGCCGGAATCCCCTGTAACATTCCCCGAGCACTGATGTCTTCGTCGATGTCGGGCCAATGGACTCCTTCGCCGGCTCCGATTATCTCAAACTGGCTGCGCTGCGCCGGTGTCGCATTCGCCAATCGCCACGACCACGCAAGCGGAACACTTACCGTCCGTCCGTCGGCCAGCTGGGCGACAATGGCGTCCTCGGTAACTTCGAGTGTGACGATGCGGGGTTCACTACTGGCCGCAATGTTCATCCCATGCCTCCCGAATACGGTCCACATTGTCGATGATGATCTTCCGGATGCGGATTAATTCTTTTGCCGAGAAGCCGTTATTGTACGCCAAGACGACGGGTTCGAGCCAGAATTTGCAGGCAGATCGGTCCCGGCGCACGTGGACGTGCCTCGGTTCATTACAGTCGAAGCTGTAAAAGAAAAACCGATACGGACCAGGAATACCGGAGACCGTGGGCAACGCGGCGACCTCCAACTGCGGCTGTAGCGATTTGTCACGGCTGGCCGGCATGGATGCCGGCCAGCCGAAACGAAAAAGGGACATTCAGCTTTTTCGTTTTGTCTCGTGTTCGTTTCTCTCTCTTTTTCGTTTCCCCGGGGCCGTCGGCGTTGGCGTCGGAGCGGAAGCCGCGCACGACATCTGAGCCTCCAGGTTACTCCAGCCGGAACTTCCCGTCTTCGAGGACGATCGCGCTCTTGCCGCGGTAACGGTCATAGGTCCGCTCCATGTCGGCGACATCGTCGAACCAGCCCACCACGTTACCCTGACGCCCCGCAATCTGAACCATGCCCAATTTCTTTGTAGCGACGCTCGCCGAGCGGGAGGCGAGTTACGCCCTGCCGTCCCTCATCTCTTTCTCCAGAGCCATTACCTCCCGAAAGCGTTCCTTGGTTTCTGGTTGCTGAAGCATGAACAGACCCCAGATGCCGAACGTCGCTCCCACAATGGTAAGAATGGACAAGATACAACCGGCGACGGCCCACTTGTACGAATTCATGTGCCACATGTGCCACATTCCTTTGTTAATCAGGAGGAACACAAAGGGGAGGGCGATCAAAACAGCAGGAAATTGAGGATGAGGCCTACCTCCACCGCACCATAGAAAAAAGTAACCGCCAGCGACAAACAGGGTCAGGAAACATTGTGCCTTCGCCGGGAGGGCCACGCGACGCTCGATTTGAGTACGTTTCTCGCTACGGCGGGATTTGCGGAATGCGAAACCACAAACCGGGCATTTGACCTTTTTGCCCACGCTCGAATCGTCCATCGAAATTGGTTCGGCACATTCCGGACACTTGCGGTGAATCACTGAGGTATCCTCACATTGATAGTTGGTTTCCATTCAAAACGAGGCAGAAAAGGGGTCGGGAGCAATAATGTTCGAGACAGAAAACGTTGATCCCGTCCTCATCCATCTTCTTACCCGCCGCCTCCATCGAGACAACCGCCCACCCCTTGAGGAAATTGGGAGGAAATTGGGCCGGGTCGGGGTGGGAGTCACCTCCCACCCCTCCCACAGATCCGGACTTGCCCAATTAAGGCATCCGGCTCGTCTCGCCGCGGTCTCGCGTGCGCTCTGCTACCCGTGGCCGTTTCGTGGACAGCGGTGC
>JBBRPS010000456.1:0-8479 GCA_038227745.1 Gemmatales bacterium
GGTTAGGTGAGCATCCTCTTGCGCCGTTGAACCCGATAGCGGAAGTACCCCCCAAGGGCGAGCGAGATGCCTGCAAGGAGAATGAACCAAAGATACCAGCGCGAACCCCCGTCCCAGGTTACTCCTCGGGGCTCCCGAAACCCAAAAGCCGAAAGCCGAAACTCATCCTCCGCTACGTCCCGCTCCTGCAGGTCAAATTCCCAGGTGTACTCCACATGAGCGTTTCGGCTCGGGATCTGCTCCCGGCTGAGAATCTTTTTCAGAATGGGAAAGCCATCACCGGCATCGTGATAGTCAAAGGTGCCCGCCTCGGTGCGCACCTCCTTTCCCCACAAAGTCTGGACATCAAAGCGGCGAATGACCCAGTAGTGCTCTGGATCAAGGACGACCGATCCCGACCGCAGGGGCATCCTCGCCGGGTCCTTTGGGGGGGAGTAGTCGAAGTCAACTTTCACCAATCGCTGCTCCCCTCCTGGGAGAGGAGCAGCTTTCCTGATGGAGAAACCCGGATCGGCGAGAGTAACTTGCAAGGTCCCGCCGACTGCCCCAAACGTGTACGGAAGCCGGTTGAGCACCAATGCCCAATAATCTGGATCATCAATGCTCGAAGGTTTATAGAAGCTCTTGCCGACGCCGGTCATGGCCCACGGTCGGTCCGCGCTGGGACGCCGCAAAGCAAAGGCGTATTTCGGGTTTACCACCTTCAAGTATCCAACTTTCCCCGTTTGCTCAAGGTACAGCGTATGGCCGTCTCTCTGTTTTATTTCGTAACGGTCCTTATCAACGTCTTTGCTATTCGAGAAACGGATCGCGAAGGAATAGACTCCCTGCAGACCCTTTGCCCGCGCGGAATACCTTTCCCAGGCTTTTGGGGCCTCCCGGAGAACTTGCTCTTTCCAGGAGTCCCCATCCTGGGCCAGCAGCGCCCCGCTCTCAAAGGCCAGGAGGATCAGGGGACAAACGATTAGGAGTTTGAACACGGGAACCTCTCTGTCACCCTGATGGGTCTATGCCAACAGTCTCGCTAAAGTTCTCAACATCCAGGGCATTATCCGGGTTCGCGAACAGGCCCAACGCCTCCCGCCCTTCGTCCGCGCGGTTCGCAGAACGCAGTGTACGCCCAGACGTTGCTATCGGTGGGGTAGGCTTCTTTTTTTACCCTTACTTGAGCCGGCAGTCACACATGTTTGAAACCTTTTTGCAAGCGCAATAATCGCACGTACCAGCCGTCTTGCTACAAGAGGTATTGCTATTGTCGCAATTTGGAAATTGGATAGCACAGTTAACGCCAACTTCGCAACCCTGCGGACACGCTTTCTTCTGCGCCGCACACGCCGCCTCGCAACTCTTATCACCCTTGCAGGCGGTCACGCAGTCGAAGCAAGGCGACGTGCAATCCAAATAGCAACTCGAGAACGTGTCACACGTATCGCCGCCGAAACAGGCGGTACAGCAAGCGGCCGCGCAATCCGAGTACCCATCCGCAAAGGCCTGTTGCGGGACCACCAGGATGCTCCCACCCAGCAGGGTGATCGCCAGACAGGTAAAGAACCAACTCGCCAGCGATTCGAGTCTGCTCATCGGAATCTCCTTCTCGACAGGTATGAGTGAGGCTCGCTCGACGGAGACGAGCCATATCCCCCGTTGGTCGTTAAGAGCTATGGCCTCCCACTTGAGCTGCCTGCCAATTCCTTGGGTTGCACGATCCGGCCCGTCAAGCTGAAGCCGACTTGCCGGAAGCCTTCGTCATCCACCAGGAACGCCGCCTTGCGGGTGAAGATCCCCGGCCTGCCCGACAACGATACGTCGATGGAAACAGCACGCACCTCCCTCGAAGGGATCGTCAAGGGCAGGTCGCCCAGGACCGTGCAGCTACAGTCGGCAGTGCCGCCAACGAGTTGGATGGATTTGTCCGTCCAATTCGCCACCTCGACGGTGACCCTCCGCTGCTCCCCGGGGAGGCCCTCCCCGACTTCCGCCAGGCGAGGCTGCACCGACACCCGTTCGCCACGGAAGTAGGCGAGGGCTCCCGGTACGGAACCGAAGCAGACATGCGCCATGGCGAACAGCAGGCCGGAGGTTACCAGGACCCCAGCGAGGCCGCAGGCAGCGAGGAACGCCGCGGCAGTTATCGTCCGGCGGGGGTTCTCCCGCAGTGGCTTGATGTCGGGACGTCCGATGACCAGGGTCGCCAGGACCAGCACGTCCAGCCCAAAGGCATACCAGGGGTTAACCGACAAGCGACCGAAACAGCCGCAGGACGATTGCCCAACCCAACCCTGGTAAAAACTGAACGCCGCAAAGCCGACGAAGGTTGCCACGGCAACCAACCACGAACCCAGCGGCCATTTCCCCCAGAGCAGCCACAGGGCCATGAACAACTCAAATTCAACGACAGCGCCCTGGAACTCGGGAGTGGAAAAGATGCCCATGCGGGCGACAGGATCGAGGCCCAAGCCCTTGAGCTTGAAGAAAGCCGCGAGGAGAAACAGGAGACCCAAGAGGTAACGGACGATTCGATAACCAACGCGGAGCCGAAAAGGCGGTTGACAGGTCACGGGGGGGGGTACAATAGTACAGTCCATCGCACTTCTTCCCGCGCGGGTGTTTCGTATGGTGAATTTGATGGCTGAAGTAGAGTGTATAGCTCACTTTACGCGATGTCAAGCCCCACCATCGGATTTTCAGCATTTTTTCGGTGGTCCGTGTTGGGCAGGTTTTGCAGCCTGACACCTTCTTGAAGAGTCAGGCTGGAAAGCCTGACCTACCGTAAACCACGGTCGTGTTCCCCGCGAAACATTTGCCGTCGCGCGCGGGGAGTCGCCGATGACCTTGCCGTCGCGCAAGCGCGTCCTGCTGGAGGTTCCCGTGGCCTCGGCCGAGGACGCCCTGGCCGCGCAGGCCGGGGGCGCAGACCGGCTCGAACTCAATGCCGCTCTGGCGCTGGGCGGGCTGACCCCGTCCCTGGGAACGCTCATCGAGGTCAGGGCCGCCGTCCGACTGCCCTTGCTGGTCATGGTCCGCCCCCGCAGCGGCGGCTTCGCGTACAGCGCGGCGGACTTCCGGGTGATGCAGCGGGACGCCGACCTGGCCCTCCAAGAGCGCCAAGCCGCAAGCGACCGAGAAGAGACTTGCAGCCCTGCCCGCACGGCGTACAATCGGGACTGTCGGACCCGTCGCCCTCTCGGGCGGCGTCAGGAGAGCGGTCCCGATTTCTCCAACCCAAGGTCCCACCCATGACCCGCGCCAGAGTCGTCGCTTGCCTCGCCGTGTTGACGGTGTTCGGCGGCGGGGTGATCCTCACCCAGGAACCCACCAAGGGCAAGACGGACAAAAACCCCGGCAAGAAAACCGCTGCGGCCCCCAAGGACGAGAAGCCCGCCGTCCACAAGGTCGAAAAACAACCGTTCAAGATCGAGCGGACCGTCAAGGGGATCCTCGCCGCCGAGGAGGCCGCCGAAATCACCTACCGGCCCCTCCCCTCGCTCCAGCCGCCGCCGAGCCAGGGCCCGTTGACCGTCCGCACCGCCGTCGCGCACGGCGCCCGCGTCAAGAAGGGGGACGTCCTCGTCGCCTTCGACGGCACCAAACTCGACGAGGCCCTCGCGAACCTCGAACAGGAGAAGCAGGTGCTCGAAGCCGGCATCGAGCTGGCCCAGGAAGAGCTGCCGCTGTTCGAGAAGTCGGCGCCGACCGAGCTGGCCGCCGCTGACTTCGCCAAGAAGCGCGCCGACCAGGAGCTGACGTATTTCCTCGAGATCGGCCGGGCGCAGGCGGTCAAGGAAATCGATATGAGGGTGAAGTCCTCGAAATTTTACATGGAATACGCCAGCGAAGAGCTCCGCCAACTGGAAAAGATGTACAAGGCCAACGACCTGACCGAGGACACCGAGAAGATCATCCTCCGCCGCCAGCGGAACGACGTCGAGATGGCCACGTTCTACTACCAGTCGGCGCTCCTCGGCCGCGACTACGTGCTCAAGTACACCCTCCCCAGCAAGGAAAAGCTGTTGAAGGAGGCGCAGGTCAAGCAAGAGCAGCAGCTGGACAAGGCGCAGAAGACCCTGGGGCCGACGACGGTCCAGAAGCGGGCGACCCTGGCCAAGATGCGCCACGATCAGGAGAAGAACGCCCAGCGCCTTGAGAAGTTCCACAAGGACCGCGCCGCCATGACGATCCGCGCGCCCATCGACGGCGTCGTCTACCACGGCAAGTTCCACAAGGGGCGCTGGACGCTCGCGGACGCCCTGGAGAGCAAACTCGCCCCGCACGGCACCGTCAACCCCGACGAGGTGTTCCTGACCGTCGTCGCCCCCCGTCCCGCGGTCGTGTACCTGACGATCGACGAGAAGGACGTGTACCTGCTCAAGCTGGGGGCGAAGGGCACGGCGAAGGTGCTCTTCGACCCCGACCGCAAGCTGTCCGCCCGCGTGACCAAACTGGCGACGGTGCCGAGCACGCCCGGAAAGTACGACGCCGTGGTGGCGCTGGATCTCGGCGCCGGCGACGACCGCCTGATGCCGGGCATGGGCTGCTCGGTCAAGTTCGTGCCCTACTCGAAGAAGGACGCCCTGGTCGTCCCGTCGAAGGCGGTCCACGAGGAGGACGACAAGTACGTCGTGTACCTCGCCCGCACGGACGGCAAGCCGCAGACGCGCGAGGTGACGCCGGGCCGGAGCGAGGGGGGGCAGACGGAAATCCTGGCCGGGCTGCGCGAGGGGGAGGAAATCTTCCTGGAGCGCCCCGGCCCGAAGGGGTCGAAGAAGGGGCAGGGCGCCGCGCCCGCGAAAGAGGAAGGAGGGGACCAATGACAGCCCAGCGACTCCTGGCGGTGCTCGTGCTGGCCTGCGGGCCGGCCTGGTTCACCCTGGTCTCCCCCGCCGGCGGGCAAAAGGCCGGCGCGCCGGTGAAGGGGCCGGAGCCCTCGCCGGCGGAAACGGCCCCGCGCCCCGGGCCGGTGCCGCCGCCGGCCCCCGCGGCCCTCGAGGGCGCGATCCGCCGGGGCGTGGATTTCCTGGTGGGCAACCAGAACAAGGACGGCTCCTGGGGCAGTCCCGCGCTGAGGGGGGGTGTGCCGATTTACACGCCGGTGCCGGGGGGCTTTCAGGCGTACCAGTGCGCGGTCACGGCCATGTGCCTCTCCGCCCTGATCGAGACGGGCGGCGACCGGGCCGACGCCGGCAGGGCGATCGAGCGCGGCGCGGCGTACCTGACGGTCCACCTCCCCAAACTCCGCCGCGGCAGTCCCGAGGTGCTGTACAACATCTGGTCGCACATCTACGGCATTCAGGCGCTGGTGCGGCTGCACCAGCGCCTGCCCGACGCCGGACGCCGCGAACAGCTGGAGGGACTGATCCGCGGGCAGATCGGCTTCCTGAAGCGCTACGAGTCGGTGGACAAGGGCTGGGGCTACTATGACTTCCGCGCCGGCGCGCAGCGGCCGGCCACGGATTCGACGAGCTTCATGACCGCCGCCGCCCTGGTGGCGCTGCGCGAGGCGAAGGACATCGGGGTCGAGGTGCCGGACAAGCTCGTCAAGGGGGCGGTGGACTCGATCCACCGCCAGCGGAACCCGGATTTCAGCTATTTATACGGAGAGTATATGAAATACCGGCCACAGCACCCGATCAACCGCCCGGGCGGGAGCCTGGGCCGCTCGCAGGCGTGCAACGTGGCGCTGCGCCTCTGGGGGGACGGGAAGGTCACGGACAAGGTCCTGAAGGCCTGGCTGGACCGGCTGTTCGCCCGCAACGGCTGGCTGGACATGGGGCGGAAGAAGCCGATCCCGCACGAGTCGTTTTTCGCGGTGGCGGGCTACTTCTTCTACTTCGGCCACTACTACGGCGGTCTGTGCATCGGCCAGCTCCCGTCGGCGGACCGACCCTTCTACCAGGACCACATGGCCACGGTGCTGCTGCGGCTGCAGTCCAAGGACGGTTCGTGGTGGGACTTCCCGCTGTACAACTACCACCAGCAGTACGGCACGGCCTTCGCCCTGATGACCTTGAAGTGCTGTCGCCGCCAGGGCGCCGCGGCCGCGGCGGGGAAACGCGGGGCGAACGGTGAAGTCCCACGGAAGCCTTGACGGCCCTGAGGCGGGAGGAACATGTCTCCCAGGGCGACGAGCAGCCCCGTGCCGCCGATGCCCGTCTCCGCCAACGGCGCGCGCCCCCGCGCTCCGCGCCCGCCTGTTATGCTCCGGCGTATCCCTGAATGCCCCCGCCGCCGATCGTGGCCGACTCGCTCCGCGAGTCGGCCACGATCGGCGGCCGCGCCGACTGTTTCGTTGACCCCAGGGGCGCCGGCGGCGATAATAGCGTCTTTCTCCGACCGCGAACGGACTGAGAGGCACACAGCCGGGGTGAGTTCGGCGGACCGCGCCGACTTCCCGCCCACCCAGCGAGGTACCCGCCATGGCCTGGCCCGAAGCGACCGACTATAACGAGGCGATCCAGAACCCCGCCGTCTGCTTCACCGACCCCGACCTGCGCCAGGGCCAGCCCGAGGTCAACGCGATGGGCTGGCCGCTGCCCTGCTCGGGTAACTTCGCCGCCGTCTACAAGGTCTTCGGCCCCGACGGCACCGCCTGGGCCGTCAAGTGCTTCACCCGCCAGGTGCCCGGCCTGCGCGAGCGCTACCACGCCATCAGCGCCCACCTCGCGCAGGCGAAGCTCCCCTTCGCTGTCGATTTCCAGTACCTCGAAGAAGGGATCCGCATCCGCGGCGCCTGGTACGCGGTCGTCAAGATGCGCTGGGTCGAGGGCTTCACCCTCAACGACTTCCTCAAGGATCACCTCGACAAGCCGCAACTCCTCGACAAGCTCGCTCACATGTGGCTGAAGCTGGCGCGCGAGCTGCGCCGCGCCCACGTCGCCCACGCCGACCTGCAGCACGGCAACGTCCTGCTCGTGCCCGGCGGCAAGACGGGCGTGCTCAGCGTCCGCCTGATCGACTACGACGGCATGCACGTGCCGGCCCTGGCGCAGCAGAAGTCGGGGGAACTCGGCCACGCGAATTATCAGCACCCCGAGCGGGCCCGCCGAGGCGTCTACGACGCGGAAGTCGATCGCTTCCCGCACCTGGTCATCTACACCGCCCTCCACGCCCTGCTGGCCGGCGGGCGGCCGCTGTGGGACCGGCACGACAACGGCGAGAATCTGCTCTTCCGCGAACAGGACTTCAAGGACCCCGGCAAGTCGGCGCTGCTGCGCGAGCTGTGGCAGATGCCCGACCCGAGCGTCCGCGCCCTGGTCGGCCGCCTGGCCCTGGCCGCGCAGGCGCCGATCGAAAGCGTGCCCCTGCTCGCCGAGCTGACCGACGGGGAGAGGCCGCCCGCGCTGACCGCCGAGCAGGAGAAGAGCGCGCGGGCGCTGCTCGGCGAGCCCGGCGTGAGCGTGCGCAAGCCGCGCACCGCGGCCGTCGTGGGCAAGCCCACCGCGACCGCCGCCGCCGCGGCACCTCCCCCTGTCCCCGCCTCGAACCCGGACATCATCCCCTTCGTCGACGAGCCGACCCCGGCCCCGGTGACCGTCGTGCCTGTCGTGGTCCAGCCGATCAGGGTCGAGCCGGTCGCGCTGCGGCGCCCGATCCAGCGGGCGCCCGAGGCCTCTCCTTCCGGACTCGACCCGAAGCTGCTGTTGTGGGCGGGCGGCGGCGCCGCGGCACTGCTCCTTGTCGTGGGGATCATCCTCGTGGTGCTGCTGTCGGGGCCTGGCTCTGCCGAAACGCCGCCCGACCCGTTCGCCTTTCCCGCCGCGGGCGAAGGCGGCGAGGGGGGCGCGAAGAGGCCGCCGCTCCCTGACCCCGGCAAGGACAAGCCGGCCGCCCTGCCGCGGCTCGCCAAAATTCCGGACGTCATCCTGCTCCCGGGGGAGACGCAGACCGTCGAGGTCAGCGTCGAGCGCCGCGACTACCCCGGACGGCTCGACCTGTTGGTCCGCGCGGTTACCGGGGCCGGCGTCCAGGTTCCCCCCGGTGCTGTCGGCCCGAGGGCCGGCGTCCCTGTAGCTCCCCGCGATCCACAGGCCCAGGTCCGCGTGGATGAGAAGATCGTCCTCGTTGCCGGACAGAGCAAGGCCCCGCTTCGCGTCATCGCCGGCGCCCGGGTGCCGGACGGCGCTTACGTCTTCGAGGTCGAGGCCCTGCCCGACCTGCCGAAGAAGGACGGCGGCTTCGGTGACGGACCTCCCGGAGGCGGACGGCCCGGCGCCCCGGGCGCCGGTAACGACCTCGTCCAGCGCTTCACCGTCACCGTCCGCAAACCGCCGCGCAGCAACCCGAGCGTCCTGCCCGTCGGGAACGTGGTCAAGGGCGAGACGCGCGACATGCAGATCGATGTCGTCCGCGCCCCGCTGTTCGCGCTCGAGTATAACGAGGTAACCGGCACCGTCCTCGTCGGGCCGCCCCACGGGTCGCCGCCCTTCGCGGACCCCGTACCGATCGAGGTGGTCCACCCGGGCCGCCTGGTCGTCGTCTCGAC
>JBBRPS010000457.1:0-8456 GCA_038227745.1 Gemmatales bacterium
CCGAGGCTCGCGGCTAAACAACCAGCCCGCCCCCGTTCCCGCATTTTTTCCCGGCACCAATAGCCATTCACTGATCCGTTCCCTATTTCTTCTTACATGAGGACGTGCGACTCTTTCTGAACCGGACCCGACCGGCGACCTCAACAGCGACCTCCTGACTGGGTCGCCGCGCCGGTCACTGCCGCAACGGCCCTCCCGACTTCATGGGGCCGCCCGACGCCCTATCATCCCGGCGCGGCATTTGCACAATCCTTTGGTCTTACGCAGATCGGTCCGGTGAAAGAGACGGAGAGGTGCCACGACTCGCGCCTCCCCACTGCCTCTGCGTACCCCGGCAGATGGGTGCGGCCGGCTAACCAGCGCTACCCGGGCCGCCGCTTCTTCCCCGCCGGACTTCGTAATCGATTTCTCGTAATTTCCGGACAGGTCGCGGCCGGGCGCCTCCTGTCCCAGGTCCCTTCGGAGGTCAGCCGATGTTCAACTGGATGCGCAACTTGCTCGCTCGGAACACGAAGTCTCTCACGGGCGGCCGCCGCTCGGGGCCGTCCGTGACGCGCTCGCGCCTGCGGCTGGAGTACCTGGAGGACCGCCTGACGCCGGCGGTCACCACCGCCATCGACGCCAATGGCCTCCTGACCGTCTCGTTCAGCGCCGCCAACGACGCCGCCGTCATCACCGGCATCATGCCCACCGGCGACACCATCGACGTCACCAGCAACGGTTCCTCCGTCGGCACCGCCAACGGCGTCATGGCCATCAAGGTCATCGACACGGGGACCAACGCCGGCGGCCAGTCGGTCACCTTCACCAGCACCGGCGCGAACCGGCTCAACATCCCCGGCGCCATCACCGTCACCGGCATCGAGTCCGTCACCCTCAGCAACAGCGCCGCCCTGCAGGCCGCCTCGTTCAGCGAGACCGGGGCCACCACCGGCGTGCAAATCAACACGCCCGGCGTCACCACCACCGGCAACCAGACCTACAACGACCCCGTGACCGTCGCCGCCAACACGACGCTGAACGCCGGCGCCGGCACCCTCACCTTCGGCAGTACCGTCGTCGCCGCCGCCAACAACCTGACGCTGGTCAGCGATGCAGGCATCGCCTTCAACGGCGGCGCCAACTCCGTCAGCGGCACCGGCACGCTCACGCTGCGCCCGGCCACCGCGAGCACTTCGATCGGCGTCGCGGGCGACACGGGTAACCTGCAGATCAACGCAGCCACCCTCGCCGCCGTCAAGGCCGGCTTCGGGCAGGTCGTCCTCGGCAGCGCCACCGGCACCGGCACCCTCAGCACCAAGGCGACCACGTTCAGCAGCCCCGTGCTGCTCCTGGAGGGCGGGGCCGCCGGGCAGATCGTCCTCGACGGCAACCTCACCGGCCAGAGCAACGCCTCGCTGACGCTCAACGCGGGCGGCCTGGTCACCGTGAACGCCGCCGGCGTTGCCCTCACCACCGCGGGCCAGCCTATCAGCATCACCGGCAACGTGGTCCTCGGCGCGAGCGGCCTCGCCCTGGACACCACGGCCAACGGTGGCTCGCAGGCCGGGGCCAACGTCACCGTCACGGGCGCGATCGACTCCGGCGCCACGCCGCAGGCCCTCACCATCAACGCGGGCGGCGGCAACGTCACCCTCGGCGGCGTCGTGGGCGGCACCAAGCCCCTGGCGACCCTCACCCTCACCGCCGCCAAGGACGTCACCGCGGCGGCCGTGACGGCGGCGACCATCACGCAGTCGGCCGGCACTGGCACCTCGACGTTCAGTGGCCTGCTGCGCGCCACGGGCACCGGCCTCGTCCTGACGGGGACGAATTTGAACATCACCGGCGGCATCACCGCCGACGCCGGCCCGGTGTCCCTCACCGCGAGCGGCACCCTCACCGTCGCCACCGGCCCGCTCGCCCTCAACGCCAACACGCTGACCGTCACCAACACCGGCAGCGGCACACTCTCCGCCATCGGCAGCGGCACCGGCGGCCTGGTCAAGGCGGGCACCGGCACCCTCACCGTCAGCGGCACCCAGCTCTTCACCGGCCCCACCGCCGTCAACGCGGGCACCCTGCTCGTCAACGGCACGCTGATGACCGGCGGCGGCACGGTGACCGTCGCGGCCGGCGCCACGCTCGGCGGCACCGGCACCCTCCAGCGGGCGGTGGTCGTCAGCGGCACCCTCTCGCCAGGCGTCAACGGCCCGGGCACGCTGACCACCGGCAACGTCACCTTCAACGCCGGCTCGACCTTCGCCGTCGATGTCAACGGCCCCAACGCCGGCACCGACTACGACCAGCTCATGGTCAACGGCACCGTCGCCCTGGGCAACGCCACGCTGGCGACCAAGGGCGGCTTCACCCCCACCGTGGGTCAGGCGCTGACCCTCATCAACAACGACGCCAGCGACGCCGTCAGCGGGACCTTCAGCAACCTGTCCGAAGGCGCCCTCGTGACGGTCGGCAACCTCACCGGCCCGATCAGCTACGTGGGCGGCGACGGCAACGACGTCACCCTCACCGCGGCCGGGCCGGCCAGCTTCACCGGCACGAGCGCCGCCGGGAACAACTTCGTGCTGCGGCGCAGCGGCAACAACCTGCAGTTGCTGGACAACGGCGTCGTCGTGGACACCCGGGCGCTGAACACGCTCACGGACTACACCATCACCGGGGTCCCCAACGTCCAGGACACCCTCACCGTTGACCTGGCCACGGGCGGTTTCTTCGCCCTCACGGGGAACCTCATCTTCCAGGGCGGCGCCGGCGGCCCCGACGCCGTGAAGGTGACCGGCGGCAACGTCGGGCAGGAGTCGATCACCTACACCGCTGCCGACGCGGGCACTGTGACCCTCACCCCCACGGGCGGGCAGACC
Source organism: Gemmatales bacterium (assembly GCA_038227745.1). Taxonomy (GTDB): domain Bacteria; phylum Planctomycetota; class Planctomycetia; order Gemmatales; family Gemmataceae; genus DASPXY01. The sequence goes on from JBBRPS010000457.1 coordinate 2,862, forward strand.
CTGCGCCTCAACTACAGCACGACCGAGTTCGTGGACCTGACGGGCAACAGCAGTACCAACCTGAGCGTGCAGCTGCCCGCGGCCGGCAGTCAGGTGGCGTTCAGCGACGGCGGCACCAACGGCACGTCGTCGCTGTTCAGCGCCAACGGCACCTTCACCTCCACCCTCTTCCGCGACCCGTCCACGGCGCTGCTGCTCAACGGCGGGGCGGGGAACGACGCCCTGAACGTGCGGCGCCTCGCCGGCACGATGGCGAACCTGTTCGTGGATGGCGGCGGCGGTACCAACTCCCTGGCCGTGAACTTCAACTTCACCACCGCCGCCGACACTGTGTTCCTGACGGGGGCCGGCATCAGCAGCAGCGCCCTGCCGGGCACGGTGTTCTACCGCTCCACCGGCGGCACGTTCGGCGGGGTCATATTCCTCACGCTGGGTTCGGGCGGCAACCAGGTGTTCATCCAGGGCACCCAGGCCGGCGCCCCAACGCTGGTGCAGACCGGCAGCGGCAACGACGTCATCCAGGTCTCGTCCGACCCCAACCCGCGCCTCGGCCTGCTCAGCACCCTGGCCGCCCCCCTGACCATCGACGCGGGCGCGGGCGCCAACCAGCTGACCCTCAGCGAGGCGGCGAGCACCACCGCCGACAAGCTGTGGGTCACGTCGCAGGCGGTCAGCGGCGACGCGGCGTCGTTCCTGGTGTTCTACCGAGCGACGGGCGGCGACCTTTCCAGGGGCCTCAACGTGGTGGCCGGCAGCGGCGATGACACGCTCATCGTGCAGAGCCAGCTGACGGGGGTGCCGACGACGCTGAACGCCAACGGCGGCAACGACACCTTCGTCGTGGCGGTGAGCACCATGAGCGCCTACTCCGGCCTGCTCGTGGACGGCGGCGACGGCACCGACACTCTGCTCGTCTTCGACGTGTCCGGCGGGGCGACGGCGCAGCGGCGCTCCCCGGTGAGCGGGGTGGGCACGATCCAGGTGCTGTACGCAGGGATGGCCAGCAGTACCATCGGCTTCCAGAACCTCGAGCAGTCCTTCGCGAACGTTTCCCTGACGGACGTTTCGTCCGCCCCCTCCGGCATGTGAGGCCAGGCGGCGGGGAGAATGGACCGGGCCGGGTGGGAGTGACTCCCCACCCGGCTCGCTCGCTTTCCCTTCGGTGTGGACCGATTTCGCACACGAACGAGAAGGGCAGCCGGTTGTCGGCCCGCCCGAAGTCCTCGACGCCGTGCTCGTGACTGCGCGGCCTTCACCGGTTGTCGCGCTCAAGGTGTTCTATGGCCAGGCGTAAGAGGTCCAGTCGCCGCGCGTGCGGCTGCCGGCTGCGCTCGTAGTCGAGGAGACGCCGGAGCAGCTGCCCGTCCTGCCGGCACAAGAACAGCAGCCTCTCCTCCAGTTCCGTCGCTCTCGGGTCGGCGGCTTCGGGCGGAGGTTGATAATGGATGGACATTGCCGGGGCGGCCGCGGGCAGTGCCAGTTCCGGGAAAAACCAGGAGGACGCGCCCTGGACTTCCGCCCTGGCGCGAGTGACCGGGCTACTGCGCCGCCCGAACGTCCCGCGGCCCCGCAGGGATTTCAGGAGTTGGTAGGCGCCGACCCCCAGGGCGCCGCCGGCCAACCCTACCCCACAGGCGAGGCCCGGGTTGACAGGACTCGAATGCCCCAGGACCCAGGCCGGCGCGCCCAGGGCGACCACCCCGAAAAAGGCCCCCGCCAGCAGTCCGCCTGCCCGACGCGCCGCCGCGCCGCCCCGGCCCGTGAGCCGGGGGATGTCACCCGAGGGGGGCACCCCCCCGTGCTCGGGGGTGGAGGCGCCATACTCCGCCCAAGCCGCATCGGCGGTGTACCCGTCCGAGGGGCCTTGCGAGTTGCCCATTCATCCACCTCCAGTACCCGCCCCGGCCCACGGTGTACGCCGGGTTGGAGGCGTCCAGTCACTTCCGGGTCTCCCCTCTCACGTACGCGACACATCGGGAACGGTGACCCGGCTCCTGGCTCGGGTGGCGGGCAGGCCAGCCGCCCGAGGACCCAGAAGATCCGACCCGGCCCATATCCTCCTGTTGCCCCGTCGTTGGCCCGAGCCGTTCCGGGCGCCCCGACGGCTGCCTCAGCGCTGACAGATTTGGAAATACTCGTCCGACGCCAGCATTTGCGGGAGAATCTCCTCGGTCGGTAAGTTGGCCTGGTAGCGGGCCAGCCAGTAAGTGCGGCCGGCGTCGTCGAGCGGCCGGTGCAAGAAGCGCTGGTAGAAGTCGTTGAGTTCGAGCTGGCGGTGCTCCTGGCCCTGGAACACCATCGATGCGGTGAGCCAGTCGGGGCCTAAGGGGTTCGTGGGCCGTTCCGCCTGAGCAGGCGCCCGATGCAGCGCGTCCGCATACAGGGCCGAGAACCAGCCGCTGACGGTCCCCCCTCCGCGGGTCTGGTAGTATTCCGGGGTCAAGGCAATCCACCTGGCCACGTCGTCGCCCGTGTAAGGCGCGCCGCTCTGATTAGGGGCCCAGGGCTGCGTCGCTTCTCTCGTCAAATCCTGCAAATAGGGGTTCGCGATCGCTGAGTCGGTCTGCGGGTTATACGGCCTGTGCAGCATCGAGCTGAACAACTCCTGGACGACCGTCAGGCCGTAGGCCTGCGAGGTCGTGAGGCTGCGCAGCACATCGAGGCGCGTGCGTTGCCCCGCGTCCAGCTGAGTCGCGAGGGTGGTGATGGTCTGGTGGTCCGCCGGGGCATGGAACAGGTCGCGGCACAGGTGGTCCACGAACCGCATGTTCGGCGTCTCAAGCAAGTTGAAGAGATCGACCTGGGGCCCGCTCAGGGTAACGCCAACCTGCACCCCGCTGGCCAGCGCGGGACTCCTGGGGGCCAGGTTGGTCGCCGGACCGAAGATGCCCCCGGCCGGCAGCAGTCGCCCCTCCAGGGCCTCGACCTCCAGCCGCGTACTCTGCCGGGTACGTGCGGCCTTCGGGGCGGCCGGGGCCTTGTTCTTCCAGAGCCGGGAAAGCGCCTGCCACATGGTTCGCCTCATTAGCACGGGGTTTGAAGGGGCGCCGTCGTCACCACCGGACAGAAGCCTCGGCGTCACGGCTCCCCGCACTGGACTCGACAAAGGGCCGCCCAACCCGACAGGCTCGGGGAAAAATTTGCGCTCCGGCCGCGTCCGCTCATCTGGGCTCCGCCCCGGAAGTGGCTTTTTCTCGGCGCGGCGCTTATAATCGGCACAGCAGTTACTGGGGAAATCGCGAAACCGGAGGGTAGAAGGAGTCCATCTGCATTTCTTCCGCCCCTGTCATCCCTTCAAGCGAGGGGCCAGCACCGATGACGTCCGCGGGGTCGGTCACCCACTGGATCGGGCGGCTCAAGGCCGGTGAGCAGGCCGCGGCCCAGCAACTGTGGGAGGGGTACTTCCCGAAGATGGTCGAGGTCGCGCGCCTGAAGCTCCAGGGGCTGCCGCGCCGCGCCGCCGACGAGGAAGACGTCGCCCTCAGCGCTTTCGACAGCTTCTGCCGCGGTGCCGCGGCCGGCCGCTTCCCGCAGCTGTGCGACCGCGACAGCCTCTGGCCGCTGCTCGTCGCCATCACCGCCCACAAGGCGATCGATCTGCTGCGCCACGAGCGCCGCCTCAAGCGCGGCGGCCTGCCCGCGTCCGGCGGCGGGCCGACCGACGCGGCAGCGGAGTTGGAACAGGTCGTCGGCCGCGAGCCGACGCCCGAGTTCGCCCTGCAGGTCGCCGAGGAATGTCGGCGCTTGCTCGACCTCCTGGGCGACGAAGGGCTGCGCGCGGTCGCGCTGTGGAGGCTGGAGGGGTACACCGTGGAGGAGATCGCCGCCCGGCTCGACTGCGTGCCCCGCACCGTCGAGCGCAAGCTCCGGGCGATCCGCAAACTCTGGGGGGAGGAGTCGCGACCATGAACGGTACCTTGAGTCGAGACATCGCGGACCTGCCGGACGCGGTGCGCCGCGCGGAGCAGGAGTGCGACCGTTTCGAGGCCGCCTGGAAAGCCGGCGCGCGGCCGCGCATCGAGGACCACCTCGCCGCCGTGCCGGAGCCGGAGCGCCCCGCCCTGCTGCGCGAGTTGATCCTGCTGGAGGTCGATTACCGCCGCCTGGCCGGCGACGCGCCCCGGGCGGAAGAGTTGCTGGACCGCTTCCCGGCCCTCGACCGCACCTGGCTCGCAGCCACCCTGTCCGAGACGGTGCCGCCCGCGGCGGATCGCGAGCCGGAGGTGACCGGCGGGGCGGGCCCCTCCCCCCGGCTGGGCAAGTTCGTGCTCCTGCACCAGCTGGGCAAGGGCGGGGGCGGGGCCGTTTGGCGGGCCCTGGACACGGAGCTGGACCGAGTCGTGGCCGTCAAAATTCCGGACGCGGGCCTGATGACCTCGCCGGTGCAGCGGGCGCGCTTCCGCCGCGAGGCGCGGGCGGCGGCCCGGCTGTCCCACGCCAACGTCGTCACCCTCTTCGAGGTCGCCCAGGCCGGCGACACTCCCCTGCTCGTCATGGAGTACGTCGAGGGGACCGACCTGTGGCGCCTGGTCCAGCAGTCAGGCCCCTTCCCGGTGCCGCAGGCGTGCGACTACGTGGGGCAGGCGGCGCGGGGTTTGCAGCACGCTCACGAGCGCGGCCTGGTACACCGCGACGTCAAGCCGGCCAACCTGCTCCTGACGGCGCAGGGGGCGGTGGTCAAGGTGCTCGACCTGGGCCTGGCCCGGCTGCTGCCGCGCCCGGACGACGCGGCTACCCATCTGACCGAGTCCGGCCTGGTGATGGGGACGGCGGACTTCATGGCGCCGGAACAGGCGTGCGACGCCCGCGCCGCCGACGCCCGCGCCGACGTGTACAGCCTCGGGTGTACCCTGTACTACCTCCTCACCGGCCGGGTGCCGTTCCCGGGCGGCACGGTCGCGGAGAAGCTGCTGCGGCACCTCACGCAGGAGCCGGCGCCGGTGCAGCGGCTGCAACCCGCCGTGCCGCCGGCGCTGGCCGCCGTGGTCCACAAGATGATGGCCCGCCGTCCCGAGGATCGCTACCAGAGCGCCGCGGAGGTGGTCGCCGCCCTGATGGCGGCCGTCGGGACCGCCCGCGAGCCGGCCCCTTCCCCGGACACCGCCGGCCCCCACAAAGCCCCGACGACGCCCCCGGGGGCGCGCGCCGGCACCGCGACCCGGGCCGTGCCGCCGGTGCGGCTCCGTCGCCGGCACGCGGCCGTTCTGCTCGCCGGCCTTGCCGCTCTCCTGGTGCTCGTGCTGCGGCCCTGGGATTGGGGCGACCGTCCCGGCAACGCGGATCCCCCCGCCGGGGAACGCAAGCCATTCGTCACGAATTCCATCGGCATGAAGCTGGCGCTGATCCGGCCGGGTCGATTTCAGATGGGCTCCCCGCCGGAAGAGCCGGGCCGGGGGGGCGAGCTTGAGGGGCCGGTCCACGAGGTCGAGCTGACCCGGGCGTATTACCTGGGCGTCTACTTCTACTGTATCCGTCTTGAGCGGGTGCAACTTGTTCCGTAGATTCTCCTTGGGACTCAGCAGTCCGAGAAGGAGGACGCCATGGAACGACGGTTTCGCGTGCGCTTGGAGGAGTTGCTCGACGATGCGGTCGTCG
>JBBRPS010000458.1:0-8427 GCA_038227745.1 Gemmatales bacterium
AACGGCCGGCGTAAGCCGGCTGGTCCGGCCCCCCGCTTGGCGAACGGCCGGCGTAAGAGATCGTCCAGCTTTCCGCTGTTGTGGGGTAAGGGGTTACGGCGAGGGGAACGGCACGGAGGGCAGGCAAGTGGGCCTAGCGAACTCTGCCGTAGCCCCCTCCTTTTCGGCGTAAGCTGCCTCGCCGTAACCCCTTAGCCTATAACCCCTGAAAGCTGGACGATCTCTTACGCCGGCCGTTCGCCAAGCTACAGCACGGGGAACGACTCGATGGCAGAGCAGCGCAGGGCCGTCGTCCTCCTCAGCGGCGGCCTCGACTCCACGACGGCGCTCGCCGTCGCCCAGGCCGAGGGCTTCGAGGCCCACGCACTCACCTTCCGCTACGGCCAGCGGCACGAGGCCGAGGTCGAGGCCGCGCGGCGCGTCGGCCAGCGCCTCCGCGTCGCCGGGCACGTCGTCGTGCCCATCGACCTGCGCATCTTCGGCGGCTCGGCGCTGACCGCCGACATCCCGGTGCCGAAGGACCGCCCCGCCGAGGAGATCGCCCACGGCATCCCCATCACCTACGTGCCCGCGCGCAACACCATCTTCCTCTCCTTCGCCCTGGCGTATGCGGAAGTGCTCGGCGCCGCGGACGTCTTTCTTGGGATCAATGCCGTCGATTACTCCGGATATCCCGATTGCCGGCCGGAGTACCTCGAGGCGTTCGAGCGCATGGCGAACCTGGCGACGAAGGCGGCCGTGGAGGGCCGCACGCGCCTGACCCTCCATGCGCCGCTGCTGCGCCTCACGAAGGCACAGATCGTCCGCAAGGGCCTCGACCTGGGCGTCGATTACGCCCTGACGACGAGTTGCTACGACCCCGACGCCGCGGGCCGGTCGTGCGGCCACTGCGACGCCTGCCAGCTGCGGCTCAGGGGCTTCGCCGAGAACGGCGTCAAGGACCCGGCCTCCTACGTCGAGGCGCCGGCCCCACCGCCCGGGTAGTCGATTCGGGCCGTGGGTCAGGATTCCAATCCTGACAAGTCGATCGCGTACCGTCGGCGGAGCGCGCCTGGCTTGCCGTTTCGCGCTCGCAGGCCGCGCCGCGAGCCCTCCGGGCCGAACGCGCTGGCCCTGGTCCGCGACGAGGATGCGTTCGTCCCGTTTCAGAAGCTCCCGGAGTTCCATAAACTGCTCAACGGCCAGGCGTAGGCCGGCCGACCGATCACCCACCAGGGAGGTGCCTCGTGGATCTGAACCGGCTCGCGACCCTCAAGGACAAGCTCGTCAGCGCGAAGGACTTCGCGCCGGTGTGGACGTACTTCTTCGACAATTTCGGTGAGGACCCGGCGTTCATCGCGCTGGGCGAGCGGACGCACTCGCCGTTCCTCGAAGCCGTCCTGCAGCAGGTCGGCCGGGCGCTCTTGCAGAAGGACGTCACGCTCACCGACGTGCTGCTGACGCACCTGCCCGAGCACCAGTTCATCCACGGCGCCTGCGTCATCAACGGCGCCCTCGCGAACCTGATCTACTTCGAGGACGTCCATGTCGGCGCCCTGGCCGTGGTCACCTCGGTGAGTCCGGGCGAGACGAAGATGGTCCGCTTCACCGGCCGGCCGCTCCACGGGCACCACGAACCGTCCGTGAACTGACCCGCAGGTCAGGCTCTCCCGTCTGACTCTTCTGGGAAATGTCAGGCGGCAAAGCCTTCCCTGCGGAATCCGCTCCGCCGGCCCCTTATTCGCGGATGCCTTCCGACAGCCCGCCGCGCTTGCCTTCCGCAATCGCTTCGGAAGGCTGGCGCCTCGGCCACTCCGTGTCCTTCGTGAAGCTGTCCGGCCCGTCGGGCAACTCGGCGTGACCCCGCGCCGTCTCCGGCGGATGGAAGAACAGCAGCAAGATCAGCGCGGCCCCCAGCGCGATGCCGGCCGGCACCAGGAACAGGTCGTGGAAGTTCACCGCCGAAACCAGCTGGCCGTTGGGGTCCAGCACCTGCGTCGTCACCTTGTTGCCCAACCAGCCCCACAGGAAGTTGCCCACGAAAGGCCCCAGGCCGAGGATCAGGAAGTTGAACAGGCCCTGGGCGCTGGAGCGCGCGTCCTTGGGGAAGAACTCGTCCACGAAGATGTACACCGTGGCGAAGAAGAAGGCGTAGCAGATGCCGTGGAGCACGTTGACGCCGACCGCCAGCCACGGCGGCGGCGACATGGCGAAAACGCCGAAGCGCACCGCATGGCCGAGGATGCCCACCACCATCGTCGTCCGCCAGCCGAGCCGCTTCAGCACCAGGCCGAGGATCGCCATCGTGCCGATCTCCGCCACCTGGCCGATCGTCATCACCGGCATGATCCAGTTGCCCGGGATGCGGATGCTGTCCTCCAGGAAGCGCGCCGTCCAGAAGAAGTAGCACTGGTGGACCATCGCGTCGAAGAAGGTGACGATGAACAGCACCAGCAGGAACGGCACGCGCAGCAGTTTCACCGCCTCGAGCCAGGCGAGTTGCTCGCGGCCGCCGACCGCCGGCTTGGGCGGCGTGTGCGGCAGCACCAGGCTGAACGCCGCCAGCAGCAGCGAGGCGGCGCCCGCGGCCACGAACGTGTAGCGCGTCGCCTCCCGCAGGGCCGGCCCCGTCTTGCCGTTCCCCAGCGCCGCCCCCAACCAATCGACGATGCCGACTTCTCCAAAGGCGGGCACGTGGGTCCAGTCCACCAGGATGAAGACGAACGGCACGCTCGCCGCGATCCAGCCGATCGTGCCCCACAGCCGCACCGGGCCGAACTCGCGCTGCGGGTCCTTGAGGTTGGCAAAGGCGATCGAGTTACTGATCGAGATGGTCGGCACGAAGAACAGCGAGTGCAGCAGCATCAGCAGGAAGAACGGCCAGAAGTCAGTCACCCACGCCAGGGCCAGGATCGCCACGCCGCCGACCAGGTGGCTGAATGCCATGAACTTCTCCGCCGCGAAGTTGCGGTCGGCGAACTGCGCGCTGAAGAACATGGCGGTGAACGCCGCCAGGTTGAACGCCCCCAGGACGAGGCCCTGCTCCAGCGCATCGAAGCCGAGGCTGGGCAGGTAGCCGAAGATGAGCGGCAGCCAGGCGCCCCAAATGAAGAACTCCAGGAACATCATCACCGACAGTTTGAAGCGGTACACACGGGCCTCCGCGATGGCGCCAGGGACCAGGGGATCAGGGCTGTTGAGGACTCTATAAGGACGCCAACCGTGTCGGCAACTGGAAAACGCTACATTTCCACCAACCGGCACGGTCGGCGTCGCGGACCGAGGTCGGCCGGTCCGCGGCGGAAGTTTCGCCCACTCCGCCTACCGGAGGCTGCGGGAAACAGCTACGATTGACAGCGGGGGGTGCCCCCTGCCGCCTCCGGGAGACTGTCCATGCGCGTCGATTTCTACGGCCTGGCGTTCGACACGCCGCGCGTCACCTTCTACCTCCGCTCGCCCTGGCGCTCGTGCGCCCTGGAGCACAAGCTCTTCGAGGCGGTCACCGCCCTGCCGCACGTCCGCCTCGAGAAGCTGCCCGACGAGGCGCTGGCGCACGTCGGCGACCCGCGCACGTGGCGCGCCGCCCTGAACGCGGTCAGCCGCGTCATCAAGGGCTGGCAGGAGGAGGCCGATCCCGGCAGCGAACGGCGGACGTGGCGCTGGCTGCTCGAGGCCGACACCGACGCCGATGGCTACGACCACACCGGCGAGCAGGCGTGCCTGTGGGCGTTCCTGCGCGTCAGCCTCGACCGCGGCGGCCCCGCCGACCAGGAGAAGAGCGAGGACGTCGATCTCGACGGGTTCGGCGTACAGATCTGGCCCGCGAACGAATGACGCGCCCTGCGGTTGCGCCATGACGGAGGCACCGAAGATCGAGCTGCGCGGCGTGCGCGTCCACAACCTCAAGAACGTGGACGTCGATCTGCCGCTGCGCCGCCTCATCGCCTTCACCGGCGTCAGCGGCTCGGGCAAGAGCAGCCTCGCCTTCGACACCCTCTACGCCGAGGCCCATCGCCGCTACCTGCAAAGCTTCTCCGCCTACACCCGCCAGTTCCTCGAACGCCTCGACAAGCCCGACGCCGACCGCCTCGACAACCTGCCGCCCGCCGTCGCCGTCGGCCAGCGCGCCGCGCCGCGCGGGCCGCGCGCCACCGTCGGCACCCTCACCGAGGTCGTCGATTACCTGCGCCTGCTGTTCGCCCGCGCCGGCGTCATCCACTGCATCCGCTGCGGTCAGGAGGTGTGCGCCGCCAGCGCCGTCGATGTGACCGTCGCCGTCGAGCGCCTGCCCGCCGGCACGCGCTTCTCGGTCGCCTTCCCCGCCCGACCGGAGGAGGGGACCGATGTGGCCGACTGGGCGGACGCCCTGAAAGAAGAGGGCTTCGTGCGCCTGCAAATCGGCGCCGCGGTGGTGCGCCTCGGCGAGGGCGACCTGCCGGACCTCGTGGGTGAGGAGCCGGTTTTCGTCCTCGTGGATCGGCTGGAGGCGGGCAAGGCGGCGCCGGAGCGGCTGACCGATTCCGTCGAGACGGCGTTCGCGCGCGGCCGGGGGCGCGCGGCCCTGTTGGCCGGCGGCGAGCCGCTGCTGTTCGACCAGCGCCCGCGCTGTCCGCGCTGCGACATCGAGTACCCGCCGCTCGAGCCGCGCCTGTTCAGCTTCAACGACCCGCTCGGCGCCTGCCCGACTTGCGGCGGCACCGGCGAGGCACGGAAGGAAAAAGGGAGAAAGAAGGCGGAAGCGGGCGAGACGTCCGCCGCCGAGGCCGCCGTCTGCCCGACCTGCAAGGGCACGCGGCTCGGCGAGCAGGCGCTGATCGCGCGCCTCGGCGGCAAGACCATCGCGGACCTGTGCGGCCTGCCCGTCACCGAGTTGGCGGTGTGCTGCCGTGGGCTGCAGCTCGGCGAGGGGAGCCGGGCGGCCGGCACGCTGCTGCTGGAGCAGATCCTCATGCGCCTCGGCTACCTGAGCGAGGTGGAGTTGGGCTACCTCACCCTCGACCGCTCGGCCCGCAGTCTGTCCACGGGCGAGGGCCAGCGCGTCCGCCTGACAACCGCCCTGGGCTCGAACCTCGTCAACGCGCTCTACGTGCTGGATGAGCCGACGGCCGGCCTGCACCCGCGCGACACCGAACGGCTGCTGCCCATGCTGCTGCGCTTGCGCGACAGCGGCAACACGCTGGTGCTGGTCGAGCACGACGCCGACGCGATCCGCACCGCCGACCACCTCGTGGACCTGGGGCCGGGCGCCGGCGAGGAGGGCGGCACGGTCGTCTACCAGGGGCCGCCCGCCGGCATTCTCACCGTCGAGGAGTCCGTCACGGGCGCCTACCTCTCGGGCCGGCGCCGCATCGGCGTGCCGACGCGCCGCCGGGCGCTCAACCACGGCAGTCTGCGCCTCGTCGGCGCCCGCACGCACAACCTCGCGGACCTGACGGTCGAGTTCCCGCTGGGCGTGCTGTGCGTGGTCACCGGTGTCAGCGGCGCGGGCAAGAGTTCCCTGGTGCTGGAAACGCTGTATCCGGCGCTGTCCGGCCGCCTGGGGCGGAAGGGCGCGCCTGGGGGCGGCGTCGCCGCGGAGGTCTACGGCACCGGCCAGCTCGGCGACGTGGTCTTGATGGACCAGGCGCCCCTGGCGCGGACGGCGCGCAGCAACCCCGCCACCTACATCAAGGTGTTCGACGACATCCGCGAAGTGTTCGCCGAGACGGCCGAGGCCCGCGTGCGCAACTTCGGGCCGGCCGCCTTCAGCTTCAACCAGCCGGGCGGCCGCTGCGAGACCTGCGCCGGCCACGGCACGCAGACGGTGGACATGCAGTTCCTCGCCGACGTGACGGTCACCTGTCCCGACTGCGGCGGCAGCCGCTACCAGCGCGACCTGCTCAACGTGCGCGTGCGCAGTCTCAACATCGCCGAGGTGCTCGATCTGACGGTGCGCGAGGCGTTCCGCTTCTTCCGCGCCCAGGCCGCCATCGAGCGGCGACTGCGGCTGCTGATCGACGTCGGCCTGGACTACCTGCGACTGGGGCAGCCGGCCGACACGCTCTCGGGCGGCGAGAGCCAGCGCCTCAAGCTGGCGGGGCACCTGGCGTCGAGCCGCAAGCCGCGCTGCCTGTTCCTGCTGGACGAGCCGACGACGGGACTGCACCCCGCGGACGTGGCCCGGCTGCTGGACTGCTTCGACCGCCTGCTGCAGACCGGACATTCGCTGATCGTGGTGGAGCACGATCTGGACGTGATCAAGTGCGCCGACCACGTGATCGACCTGGGGCCGGGGGCCGGCGCGGCGGGCGGGCGCGTGGTGGCGGCGGGGACGCCGGAAGAGGTCGCCGCGGCGCCGGCGTCGGAGACGGGGCGCTGGCTGCGGCGCGTGCTCCCGGCGGGGTAACCGGCTTGCCGTTTCGCGCCCGACCGGCAGCGCGAAACGGCAAGCCCTGTCCCGGCGAGCGGTGCGAGATCCCCTCGTTCCCACGCTCCGCGTGGGAATGCCGGTTTGGACGCTCTGCGTCAAGGCAGCGTCCCGACGTTCCCCCTCTCTCGACGCGGAGCGTCCAGACCGGCATTCCCACGCGGAGCGTGGGAACGAGGAAGCTAGTCCCCACGGCCGGCCCCGGCCGACGAATTTCTTTTCCTCTTGCCATCATGTTCCCCTCTCTTATAATTTGAACGGGTAGAGGGAACGAATCCTTCTCACCCACACCAATCTCGAAGACGCGGGTGTAGCTCAGGGGCTAGAGCGTCACGTTGCCAACGTGAATGTCGTGGGTTCGAATCCCATCACCCGCTCTTTCTCGGCCGAGAAGGCCAACAGAACCCGGACCAGCATGGTCCTGGTTCTCTTTGGCCTTCTCGGCTTTCTTGACTTTGGGGGCACCTCCGATGACCGACGAACCGACCAGCGCCGCCGAACAACCCAGGGACCCAGGGGCGGCTACCCCCGAGGGCCACGCCCACCACGAACACGAGGGCGAGCCGCACGAGCACGGCCCCGACAGCGCCCACGAACCTGGCCACGAGCACGAGCAGGCCCACGACGAGACCGCCGTCGCCACCGCCGAAAAGGGCGACGACAAGCCCGAGAAGCTCCACCAGACCGTGGAGATGAAGGACGTCGGCCCCTGCAAGAAGCACATCAAGGTCGTCGTCGAGCGCGGCGACATCGACAAGCGCTTCGACGAGAAGTTCCGCGAGCTGGTCAAGGACGCCGCCGTCCCCGGCTTCCGCCCCGGCAAGGCGCCCCGCAAGGTCATCACCCGCCGCTATCAAAAGGACGTCGAGGACCAGGTCAAGGGCGAGGTCCTCCTCGCCAGCCTCGAACAGCTCGCCGAGGAGCACGACGTCGCCCCGCTGTCGGCCCCCAACCTCGACCCGAAGGGGATCGTCATCCCCAAGGAAGGCCCGTTCGTCTACGAGTTCGAGGTCGAGGTCCGGCCCGAGTTCGATCTGCCCCCGTACAAGGGCCTCAAGCTCAAGCGGCCCGTCCGCACCTTCACCGAGGAGGACGTCCTGCGCGAGCAGACCCGCCTGCTGTCGCGCTTCGGCCAACTCGTCCCCAAGGAGGAGGGCGACGCCCAGACCGGCGACTTCCTCATCTGTGACATGACGACCCGCTTCCAGGGCGCCGTCATCGGCGCCGCCAAGGAGATCACCATCCGCGTCGATGACCGGGTGGCCTTCAAGGACGGCGTGGCCGAGAAGTTCGGCGAGCAGACCCGCGGCGCCAGGGCCGGCGACAGCCGCGTCGTGGACATCAACATGGCCGACGCCGTCGCCAACCCGTACATGGCCGGCAAGACCGTCGAGGCCACGCTCGAGGTCAAGGACGTTAAGAAGATGCGGCTGCCGGAGCTGACGCACGAGTTCCTGCACCGCTTCGGCGTCCACTCCGAGGAGCAGTTCCGCGAGCAGATCCGGCTGCTGCTCGACCGGCGCCTGGAGTACGATCAGCGCCAGTCGGCCCGCGAGCAGGTGCTGCAGCAGATCGCTGCCGCCTCTGCCTGGCAGCTCCCCGAGGACCTCCTGCGCCGCCAGGCCCGCAAGGCCCTCGCCCGCAAGGTCATGGAGATGCAGGAGGCCGGTATGTCCGAGGACGAGATCCGCGGCCGCGAGCGCCTGCTGCGCCAGGACGTGCTGGAGAGCACCACCCTGGCCCTCAAGGAGCACTTCGTTCTGCAGAAGATCGCTGAGGGGGAGAAGATCGACGTCACTGAGGAGGAGATCAACGACGAGATCGAGCGCATCGCCGAGCAGAACGACGAGTCGCCGCGCCGCGTCCGCGCCCGGATGGAGAAGGAGGACCTGCTCGAGACGCTCGCCGCCCAGCTGATCGAGCGCAAGGCCCTGAACCTGGTGCTGCAGACCGCCGAGTACGAGGACGTCGAGGTCGGCAAGGCGGCGCCGGGCGTGGGCACCGTCGAGGAGCAGGCCGTCCCGGGCGAGATGACCGACCCG
>JBBRPS010000459.1:0-8424 GCA_038227745.1 Gemmatales bacterium
AAAACTTGCATCCAAGTCGGTAGCGATGACAGTGTGGTGTCACTCTTCGGAAACCGCAGAATTCATGCGGAAAGCGCGACAACACGGGCTGTCGCGGCTCTCCTGAATTCAGTGCAGGTTTTCGTGCCAGGGACACTAGGTCGCATCCCCGTGTACCGCCAGTTGCTCGAGAAGTATCCCAAAGCGAAAGTGCAAATGGTACCGGAGTAAGAGCACTCCGAACGAGTCGACGTACTGCCCCGAAGGCCGCCACCTCATCCCGGCCGGAGTGACGTTCCCGCACTCCCCGTGGGCGCGCTTGGCCAGGCCGAAGTCGGTGACGTGGGGTCGGCCCTGGGCGTCGAGGAGGATGTTCGCCGGCTTCAGGTCGCGGTGCAGCAGGCCGCGCTGGTGGGCGTAGTGGATGGCCCGCGCCACCGCCGTCACCAGCCCGGCCGCCCGGCGGCACTCGCCCGGGGGACGGTGGCCGGCGGCCGCGAGCAGCCGCGCCAGGCTGCCGCCCTCAACCAGCTTCATGGTGAAGTAATGGCGCTCGCCGTGGACGCCCACCTCGTGGATGGGGACGATGTGGGGTGGTCGAGGTCGGCGGCGGCCTGGGCCTCGGCGTGGAAGCGATGCACGTCCTCCGCCGAGGCCAACTCCCCGGCGAGGATCATCTTGAGGGCAACGACGCGGTTGAGGCTGCGCTGCCGGGCCTTGTAGGAGAGAGCCGATCACGTCCTTGTCGCTGAGTGTTCCGCAACGCAAGAAGATCGAAAATCGGGTGTACGTGTACGTGCCTTGCCGAAAAGTGCCACCCCGGGCTAAACACTTTTGGCGTAATAACTTCAGTCGTCACCCTGCCGAGTGCCAGGTGGTGTCAGGTGTGCCAGCCCTGACACCACCTGACACTTGCGGCGGTGTCAACGCAACCTCTTTGGCCGACAGGCATTATCTCCAGGTGTCGCTAATGGCCTGGGATCAAGAGGGAGTCTGTCCGGAGGAGATTCCCAGAGTAACGGAGCGGCTGGACGTCAGATACCGGCCTGCCTGACGCCCAGAATGGCGCAGAACGAGCGCAGGCGGTCAGGTAAGCGTGAACGGTCCTGGCTGCCGCGTAGGCAACCCTGCTCATGGATGGGACCGGGTTGTAGGCGTCAGCGCGGTACGGCGCCTGGGTGGTAACTGGGTCAGCGCGTGCATCCGGCGGCCGCGTCGGGCCAGAACCGGGAAAGCGGTCGGGCGGGCGCGAACTCGGGCGGCCGTTCGTTGCTGCTGGCGTCGACGACGATGGCTCAACGGCGCTTCGACGACGGCACCTCGTCGCCACGGCCCCTACTGCGGCGGCGGACGCGGCACACTTTTCTGAATCTGGCGACGCAGTCGCGATGGTCGCGGTCGGTGCCGGCGAAGACGTTCACGCCAGCGCAGCGGACGGGCGGGGCGCGGCACGGATTCATGGTCGCCACCAGGATGACGCGCGCCGAGAAGGTGGTCGAAGGCCAGCGTCTGCCAGAGGGCCGGGCGGCCCTCCTCCAGCGGCTGGCACAGCACCTCCAGGTTCTTGCGGTTGAACTCCGGCAGTTCGTCGAGGAACAGCACGCCGTGGTGCGCCAGGCTGATCTCGCCGGGCGTGGGGATGCTGCCGCCGCCGACCATGCCGGTGTCGCTGGTGATGTGGTGCGGCGAGCGGAACGGAAGCGTCGCCAGCAGTGCCTGGCCCGGGTCGAGGCGCTCCGTGGCGCTGTAGATGCGCGTCGTCTCCAGGCTCTCGGATGGACTCAGCGGCGGCAGGATGGTCGGCAGCCGCTTGGTCGCTTCGCCAGCATCGTCTTGTCGGTCGGGCCGCGGCCAGCGCGGTCAACAGCACGGGCCAAAGGCCGCGTTGGCCGGACTGGCCAAGGGCTTCCAGGGCGGCTGCGTTCCGAGGATCCGCTATTTCGCGGGCTTGAACGCGACCTCCTTCAGTCGCTTCAGCTCCGCGTCGATGTCGGTGCCCTCGTAGAACGAGAGCCACCCGCGAACGCTCTTCGTCGCGCCGGGCAGGCAGTCCTCTACCACCGGATCGGCATGCACACACGGGCACGGCGGGTTGCCCCACGCGCGGCCGCACCGCTCCCAGCCGGTAATCACCCACCGTTTGCCGGTCGCGTCCTTGCACGCGGCGAACGGGGCAGCGAGTACCTTGTTCTCGTTGGTTCGCGCGTCGAAGCCGGTGAGGCTCGCGAGCATCACGCACATCTGCACGCGCAGTCCAGTGAGCTTTTCGACGCCACCGTTGGTGACGCGAAACTCCATCCGCACGCCGCCCTTGTCTGGTGTGATGAACGCCGCTAGCGTGACCTTGTTCGGCAAAGTGCGTTCGAGTGCAAGCGAACCATCGGCCTTGCGGGTCCACTCCATCGCGTCGAGTGTCACCTTCTGTTTGTCCCAGATAGTCGGGACGTGTGTGTGTGCGAGGTAGAGCAGTTCGGGCTTGCCGTTCGGCACAAACCAAACCGCTTCGGGAACGTCGGCGACCGCGTACCCGCCATCCGCCCAGGGGGCGAAGACACTCACCTTTGTTTCGCGCTGCGGGCGGATGGCGCCGTCACGGAAGCCGAGGCGCGGGTGCCGGCCGCCGGGGTACGGTAGCACGCGCAGCGGTTCGCCCTCTTTCCGCACCGGGCGCTTCGTCACGTCGATGCCGAGACGCCTGGTGGCGTCGGTCACCTCGTCCGCGGTGAGCCCGAGCGCGGCCCCGGCTTCGGCGTTTGAATAGCGGTGATGAACGATCGTGCTTTCGAGCCAGTATTTCAGCTCGGTATCGTTCTTCGCCGGGCGTGCGTTGTTGCCGTCGCGCTTCGACGCGATGAGGTTTTTGCGGTCCTCGATGACACCGAACGGGTCGTTGGGGTTCACCGCAGGATCGACGAATTTCGCCAGGTCGCGCATGGCGATCGCGGTGAACTTGTTGTCCGCGAGATACTTCATGTACGACTCGAATTGCTCCTTCGTGGAATTCACCCAGTCGTGCGCCGTGTCCGGCACGCCGTGGAACTGGAGCACCGCGATCCTGCCGTGCTTCGCCTGGGCCACTGCGGCTTTGAAGTCGTCGAGCGTCCAGGCGGGCCGGGCGTCGCCGGCAGAGGGAACGAGCAGCGCGTGATCCAATCCCGGCTCGTAGGCGAACCCGCGGCCATCCTTGTAGGGGAACGCGGGCGCAACCCCGCGGCGCGCGAACGTGATGCCGTTGTCCTTCAGCACCGCCAGCGCGTCTTGTGTGAAGGCGTTGCCGGGGTAGGCGAAGCTCGTCGGCTGCGGGATGCCGTGCTTCTTGCACTGCGCACTGATGCCGCGAAGTTGCGCCGGCAGTTCTGCGAGCGTCTTCTCCGTCACGCCCTTGTGATCGAGCGTGTGGTTGCCGATCTCGAAACCGTCCTTGTGAAGTTGCGCGATCTCTTCCCACGTCATGTAGTCCTTCTTGTTCGTCCGGAAGTCGAAGCCTTCGGTGATGAAGAACGTGGCGCCGAACTTGTATTTCAGGAGGATCGGCCGCGCGACGGTGTAGTGCGACTTCGCCGAATCGTCAAACGTGAGCACAACGAGCTTGTCTGGGATCGGCTCCAGCGTGAATGCGAGTGAACCGAGCAGCAGGACCGCGAGCGCTGCGAGAAGAGCGCGAGTCATGGTGAATCTCCGCGTCAGATCGACAACTGAGGCAGCAGCAACAGCGGCAAGGGGTCACTTTTTCAGTGCTTTTCCGATGAACTCAAACAACACCTTTGTGGCCGGATCGTCGGGCCGGCCGAGGTCCACGTTGATCTTGTTGTGGGTGGTCTCCCTGGCGGCGAAAACCGTGGCGCTCAGGCCAGCGGCTTTCAGCACGTTGCCCAGGCGCAGCGCCTGCGCAGTCGTGTCGGGATGGCCGGCGACATGCAGGATCAGGAACGGAGGAATGCCCTTGTCCTTTGCCACATGCGTGACGGCGGAGAAGTCGCGATGTTTCGCCGGATCGTTGCCGAACTTCTCCCGGTGACCGAACTTCGCCTTCGGCAGACCATGCGCCTTCCAACGGGCCTCCGCCGTCGCGATGATCGCCGGCACGTCATAGGTGTCCCCATCGACCGGTACGCACCCTTTGATGATGGCCAGGGACAGGCCCTCGGCCTTCAAGTAGCGCTCGTCAGTGCAGATCAAGGCGGCGAGCTGCGCGCCGGCGGAATGTCCCATGATCAACAGACGCTTCGGATCGCCTCCGTACTCGGCGATATGGTCATGCGTCCAGTGAATGGACTTGGCCACGTCGCGGACGATGGTCGCCATATCGACGCTCGGCAGGAGTCGATAGTTGGTGGAGACGAAAACGAAGCCTTTGTCCATGAAAACCTGCGGCTTGATGTGAACGTCCGTCTTATCGCCCGCCTGCCAACCGCCGCCGTGAATCCAGAAGACCACGGGCAGGTCTTTTGCATTCTTCGGTGAATAAACATCGAGCACCTGGCGCTCGTGCGCCGGATCGGCGTAGGGGATGTTGCGTTTGACGAGCAGCGCCGAGCGCATGAACTCGGCGATATGATCGATGGCCGCGCGGGCTTCCGGAAGCAGCGGTTCGTGGGACTGGAACACGTGGAACATGCCGGGCCAAACTTCCAGCTTCACCGAGGCTCCGTCCGCACGAGCCTTCTTGGCCACGCGGATGCTGTCGTCGCGGAGCATCTCGTGCTCGCCGACCTGAATCAGCAGCGGCGGAATGCCGCGATAGTCGCCAAAGACGGGCGAGGCCAGCGGATTGCGCGGATCGGTCTTGCCCAGATAATGGTCCCGGAACACGGGCATGGTTTTCGCACTGATGATGGGATCGCTGACTGTTTTGAGCGAATCGCTCGCCAGCGTCAAATCGGTGGTCGGCGACAGGGCGATTCCTCCCGCCGGCAGTTTCAGTTTGCGGTCGCGCAGCGCCAGCAGTGTCGCCAAGGTCAAACTGCCGCCCGCCGAATCACCGGCAACGAACGTGCCCCGAGCAGGTCCGGGGCCGGCTGGTCCGTTCGCGGCCATCCATTTGTGGGCAAGAACACAATCCTCAAGCCCGGCGGGGAAGCGATGCTCTGGCGCCAGCCGATAGTCGGGGAGGAGGACCGCACACTTTGCCGCCGCGGAGATGTGTGCCGCCTGCGCGAGATAGAATCCGCCCGACCCCGAGACAAAGCCGCCGCCGTGCAGATACAGAAGCCGCACATCGGAGTCCGCGCCGGTGGTCACGACCCATTCACAGGGAATATCTCCGACCTTGACTTTGATGAGCTTGACGTCCTTGATGGTGGGGGCGTGTCGCGTGCCCATGCCCGCCCGCAATGCCTCCAGATTGAAGTCCTTTGTGCCGAAGGGCGTCCTCTTGCGTAGTTTTTGCAGGTATGCGATCCCCTCGCGCGAGACTTCGCGCTTCATGAGTTCTGGCACTGCCGGCTGGGCTGCGGGCAACTCCTGGCCGGCTGCGTGGTTGCACCAAAGACCGAATGATAACAACCACAGCAGTCCCGCGGCGATCAAGGCGTGTCTCACGGCTTGCATCCTTTTTGAGGCAAGATTGCGACAAGGCTCGGGGTTCCGTTGGCGTAACGATTCCCTGAGCAAGAAACCGGAAAACCCCATTGATGTTACTCGGGCACTGGCTGCAAACAACCACCATTCTGCAAGAATGGGCAGTTACCACGGTTACGTGCGCACTCTTTGCACGCGTCGGTCCGACACGCCGCATCGAATGTCCCGTGGAACCCGGAGGGACATCGGCTCGGCGTCGAGTTGCCCCGAGAGGATGCCGGCCGCGTCGGGAAGGCTGCCGACGCTGTAGACCGCCACCTCCTTGACGACGGTATCTGCACGGGCGTTGGCCAACCGAAACCGTCATCTGTCAGACGATTTCTCGCTCACCTCGTACCCCAGCAGACGAGCCATCTGTTTGAAAACGGCCTGGGCCTGTCCGTCGCCCTTCTTATCCAAATGGGCGATGAGAGACTGGGCCACCTCCTTCGGCTTTCGCGTCGCAGAAGCCCCGCCCTTCTTCGCTCGGGGCATCTCGCCGTTCTCGACCAACTGGTCCACAGCCGCCTTCCGCTCCTCGACCGACATCTTCAGCAACAGCCGCGCCAACCCGTGCGTCAGTTTAACATCTGCGCCGAGGAGTTTACGCTTGATCTCGGGGTCGCCGTGGTCTTCCACGATCTTGTCGATCACCTTGGCGAAGACGGCGTCCCGCTTGATCGTCATCTCACCGACACCGTATTTCTTGCTCAGGACCTTCGCCGTGGAAGGCAAAGGATCACTTTGATCCTTTGGCTTGCGGCCGCGCCGGTCTCCGCCGCGCTGCTGCTTGAGCGCGTTGTACTCCGCGCCGCGGAAGTAACTCATCGCCTCCCGGGTCAGGTTGCGGCGCTGTCGCTGGATTTGCAGGATGAACTCGACGGCCGCTTTTTCGTCGGGTAGCTCGATCTCCCGGACCTTCACCTGCTTCTTGTGCCTGATGCACAACTCGCGGCGGGTATGGCCGTCGAGTACGAGGTTTCGTCCTTTCCACACGAGCAACGGGTCGCGGCAGCCCTCTCTCTTGATGCTCTCTTCCAGGGCGAGCAGTTCCCCCTTGGCTTGCAAGGGGATGAATCGCTGAAACTCTACCTTGATCTTGAGGGTCTTGGGGTCTACCAAGGTCCAGCCGGCTTCGTCGGTTGTGTCGGTTTTCTCTTCCCGTTTGCCGGGCTGGTCTTCAAGCTCTTCGGGTTTGTCTGGTGTGCGCATGGGTGCATGTCCTGTTGCTCGGAGTTGCTTCTACTGTACAGACGCAGTTCATGGAGTCACCGGCATGCTGCGTCTCTTCGAGGCGGCGGACGGGCGGACACATGTTCAGGCGCGTCGATGGCCGCACTCGGTCGACACCTGTCCGGCGTCCTGTCCGCCGAGATCGGCCCGTAGATCGCCCAGGATCGCGTCTGGCGAGCGATATCGTCCAAACTAGTCCAGGGGGCATCTCGCCGCGGACATGCGTCCAGACGGCGGCCTGGCCCACTGCAGGGTGGTCTGCGCCATCGGACCGGGGTCCCAACGTCAGCTTCCGCCTTGCCCGAGTTCCCGTCCGGTAGCCAGGCCATGAAGCTAGAGCGAACGCCAGCGCAGCGCGGCCGGCTGGTGGTGATGTCCGAGGTGATGCGACGACACGGTTGAAGGGCTTCAGCCCGTACTGCTGCACCAGGATGCACATCATGGATAGCGACGTCGCTATCAAGGCGCTGTGCGTGAAGGTGGATCCGCTGCACGAGGAGTTCCGCAGCAACAAGCTGTATGAGGATCGCGTCACGCCGATCAAGGACTGCGAGTGGTTCATTGAGGTGCCGTGCGCCGACAGCCTGCGCCACATCAGCGAGTTGCACGACAAGTACATCAAGAAGGCAGAGATTTCGCTGCCGCGCGCACTGCTCGGAATCAAGGCGAGGCCGGTGGAGATGGGGGCAGTCCTTGACAGGGTTCTTTGTCGCGGAAGCTGTCCGCGCCGGCGGGAAAATTTCCAGCTGAGATGGTGCTATCCCACTCGAACCATTAGCATAAAGACGCGTTTGAAGGAGGGCTGCCGATGTCGAGCGTTAAGGGGAAATGTTCGGCGTGCGGGGCGTTGGTGGAACTGGACATGGCTGGACCCTTCGCAGACGCCGGGCTGGTTGTGGCGCTTTGCCCTGCATGTACAGACTGCCAGTTCCTCGACGGCGGCGGGCGATCCTTGAACTTCGCCGTGAACCTGAAGGATCCCGCTTCCCGCTTGGGAAAGTGACGATCACCGGCGGTGCCGTAGCCGCCTTAGCAGATGCTGGCCAGCACGCCACCACATTCCTGGTTCGTCACGTCCGCGGAGACTGGGGCGAGTACGGCCACTGCGACGAGATTCACCTGACCGCCGACGAGCGGCGGCGCGGGTGGGAAGCAACCGACGATTCGGGCAAGATCAACAAGTGTAACCTCCTCAGCCTTCGCGACCGAATCATGAGCGAATACCAGACGGGGCGTGGCATCCGGCTGTGGGTCATCACCTGTCTGGACCGAGGTGGCAGCACCACGGTACTCCTCCCCGAAGAATACTGACCCTCTCTCCCGCATCCCATCACCGCGTTCACTCTACTGCCGCTGGCGAGGCCCCTCGGTCGTCACCACTCCCGCAGGGACCGCATCCGGCTCTGGCTCAGCGGGAATCTCCATCGGCAGCTCAAACGGGGCTGGCGGTGGGCCGGACAAGGTGCATGCCTCTCGGCTGCCTTGGTGACCGGGGTTGGATTGCTGCCAAAGGCAGCTAGTGTTTCTGGCACGAAAACTTGCATCCAAGTCGGTAGCGATGACAGTGTGGTGTCACTCTTCGGAAACCGCAGAATTCATGCGGAAAGCGCGACAACACGGGCTGTCGCGGCTCTCCTGAATTCAGTGCAGGTT
>JBBRPS010000460.1:0-8396 GCA_038227745.1 Gemmatales bacterium
GCAGGGAGATCGGCACACAGCACCGAGAAGGGACGAGGTTTGCGGCCGCGCATGAGATAACCTCCGTTGTTCGGCGAGGATTACTCCCATGATATCGCCTTCCCTAATTCCTTGCAGAACTTCCGCAGCGGGACACTAGGCGAGGGTTTCGCAAGTCCTGCGGTTTTTGATCACGAGGGAACCCCCACGAAAACCCACGGGTTGCCACCCGTGGGCTTGCCAGATAAACCGTAGGACTTGCGAAACCCTCGCCTAGCCGGAGTTTCGTAGTCGGCCTACCAGCCTTGCGCGCTCCTCCTGTTTCCGCTCCAAGGGAGCCAGGAGGAGCTTCATGCTGTTCGTGAATCTGTACGCTGAGGGCGGTGCGCTGCTCGGAACCGTGGTGGTGTCCCCGCAGTATTGCCAACCTTCAAAATGCCAGCTTTTTCCGCGAACTGCTGAAGCGCCGACTTTTCGGCGCCGAACCGGCAACCGTCTACTCGCACAAGACTTACGTCATCTTGGCAATACTACGGGGACACCACCCGGCCAAGGGGCGATTCGCACCCCGTGAACCGAGCCGGGGGAAAGAGGACGGGACCTGTCCGAAGCACAGGTCCCGTCCCTTTCTCGCACAGTCTGGACAACCGCCGCGCGTTCAGCGCGGCCCCTTACGCGGCTGCACGGTGAAGACCACGTCCCCCGCGCCGACATTGCCCGCCGCGTCGCGCACGCGCAGCACCAGCACATACGTCCCGGGCCGCAGCGCCTCCGTCTTGAAGCGGAACTGCTCCGTCTTGCTGTCGAACAGGCCGTCCGTCGGGAAGACCGGCGCCCACTTCTTGCCGTTGACCGCGAACGAGGCCTCGGTCAGCCGCACGTGCGGGTCGCTCGCCGTCGCCTCGATCACCGCCCGGTCGCCCTCGACGCCGGCCACGCGCACGGTGACCGTCGGCGGCGTGTGCGTCACCGGGAACGGCGTGCTGATGCGCTCCGCCGTCAGGGCCTCCTCCGGCGCGTTCTCCTTGTGGTCGCTCGCCACCACCTTGACCTGGTACACGCCCGACGGGATGCCGGTCGTGTCCCACTCGTACTCGCGCTTCGCCAGCGCCTCCTCGATGCGCACCCAGTCCTTCCAGCCCTCCTTGCGGATGAACAGGCTGTAACTCAGCTCGTCCTCGTTGGGATCCACCGCCGTCCACTTGAGTTTGAGCTTGTTCGGCTTGTCGAGGTTGGCGCCGTCCAGGTCGGGAACCTCGACGCCGGTCACCTCCGGCGGCTGGTTGGTCGTCATGTAGCGGACGGCGAGGCGCGTGAGCGCCGGCGAGGCGTTCGGGTTGTCGGTCGCCATCGTCACGCGGTACTGCAGGTAGCGGGCGGTCGGGGCGGCGGCGCGGGCGTTCTCCGGGTCGGCCTGCTCGGCGGACCAGTCGCTCCAGGTGTCGTCGGGCTCGATGACGTTGCCGCTGCGCACGGCCACGGTCACGCGCGTGCCGGCCGGCGCCTGCGCCTGCCACGACAGCGCCCCCCACTTGCTGATGATCTTCGCGTCGAGGACGTCGGACACGACGGTCCCCTTCGCGGCGTAGCGGTCCTGCAGGACGTAGAGCTTGCCGGGGTCGCCGGTGCCGATGACGATGGAGCCGTCGCGGCGGCGGCACAGGCAGTGGATCTGGCCGTGGTCCAGGCGGGCGATCTCGACGCGCTCCTTGGTCGCCTCGTCGATCTCGAAGAGCTGGCCGTGCATGCCGGTGCCCACCAGCACGCGGCCGTGCTGGCGCATCAGGCACAGCACCAGCGCCTTCGCGCGGAACAGCTCGCGGACGGTGCCGTCGGGCGCGATGCGATAGAGCGAATTCTCGCCGCTGGAAGGCGCCGACGGCGCCGAGGTGGTACTGCTGCTCTTTGATTCCTCCGCGCTGGTCGATCCCGACGAAGACTCGCTCTTGGTCGAGGCGCGGAGGATGCCCGTTTTCGACTTTCCCTTGGGCTCGTTCTCCTGCTTGCCGGTGCGGCTGAGGCCACTGCCGCTCCCGGACGAGAAGGAAGCGCCGCCTTCACCGGCCGAGGCCTTGTCGCCGCCGCTGCCGCCGCGCTGGCTGGGCGAGCTGGTGCCGGCGTAGACGCCGTCGGCGGTCACGAGCAGGCTGCGCACCTCGCCCTGCGGCGCGTTGTAGATGATGAAACCCTTGCCGCGCGCGTCGATGCGATACACCAGGCCGCCCTTGTCGGTGCCGGCGTAGAGCGTGTTGCGCGGTCCCCGCGCCAGGCAGAGGACGTGCTCCTGCTTGGTGGCGTAGAAGACGCTGGCCTTGCCGTCGGGCGTCACCTGGTAGATGCGGCCCTTCGGCCCGGTGCCGGCGTAGAGCGTGCCCGTCGTCTCGTCGATCACCAGGCTCCAGACGTAGGAGTCGAGGTCCTCGGCGAGGACGCGCGTCTTGCCCTTCGGCGGGATCTTGACGATCAGTCCACTGGGGCCAGTGCCCGCGTAGACCGAGCCGTCCGGGGCCACGGCCAGGCAAAGGATCTGGCAGTCGGGGCTGGTGTAGGCGAGGCGGGCGTGGCCGTCCGGGGTGACCTTGTACAGTTTGCCCTCGTCGCCGGTGGCCACGAACAGGTTGCCGTGTTTGTCCTCGACGACGTCCCAGACGTGGGTGGCGTCGAGGTGCGCGAGGTGCTTGAGCTGGCGCGCGAGCGACAGGGTGCCCTCGTTGCTGACGACCGTGTGCTTGAAGCGGGCCTTGTCGTGGTGGGCGGCGGCGTGGTGGTGCCAGACCTTGACCTTGGCGGCGGGGGCGGGGGCCGCGCACAGCAGGCAGGCGCCGCTGAGCAGCAACACGCGGAGGAAGGATCGCATCATGAGCGGGGGAATCCTCATTGGGTAAATGGGAGCGGGAAGCCCACGGGTTGCCACCCGTGGGCTATGAATTCCGGGGATTACGGCTCGGTGACGACGCGCTTGTTCTTCGCAACGGTGAAGTGGACCGCCTCCGACCCCTGCACGACCCAGTCCGTCGCCTGGCGCGACACCAGGGCGCGGCCCATCGCCTGGGCGCCTGTCCGCCGCGTCGTACTCAGGATGTGGACCATGCTCGGCGGCAGGTTTGGCAGTGACTTGCCGTTCAGCGCCACGCCGACCGCGCTGACCGGCACGCGCACCACCAGGTTCGTCCGCTTCGCGGACGTCTGCACCTTGAGCGCCTCGAAGAGCTGGTCGAGATCCTGCGGCGCGCTCAGGTTGGGGTTGTCGCGCAGCTCCGCCCGGGCGTTGGTCAGGTCGTCGCACACCGTGGCGGTGTACTCGCCCTCGGGCAGGTCCGCCGGCAGCTTGAGCCGCACCGTCAGGCGCTGCTGCAGCCCCTTGAACGGCCGGACGTGGACCGTCCCCTTCAGCGTCTCGCCGGGGGAATAGGTTTCCGAGTCCAGCTCGACCGCCTCGATCTCGGCGGTGCGGCGGCCGGCGTTGATCTGCGTCGTGCAGTCGATGCGTTTGATGCGCACCGGGCGGTAGGTGTTATAAGTGAGCAGGTTGACCACGCTCGCCACCTGGCTGTACAGCGCCTGCGGGGCGCGGCCGCCGGAGAAGCTCGAGCCGGAGAACGTATCGCTGATGACGACCGGGGCGTGGTCCTCGACCTCGATGCGCGCCTTCAGCTCGGCGGTCAGCTCCTCGGGCAACTCGCCCTCCATGTCCACCGAGTTCGTCAGCGAGGTGTAGACCAGCGGGGCGAGGAGCGAGCGCTGGCGGACGAGCTGGACCTTGAACGTCTTCTTCACGCCGGGGTCGCGGCCGACCGTCATGCGCAGCGGCAGCATGTCCGGCTCGCGGTCCAGCCAGCCGGCGATGCAGGTGCTGACGTCCGCGTTGATGACGCCGACCGTGCGCAGCGGCGAGCCCATCTTGAAGCTGATGCTCTGCCGCGGGTAGATGGCATGGACGAAGCCGGTCATGAGCGGGAACTCGCAGGCGCCGAGACCGAAGAACGGGTGGCCCCAGCCGTAGACGCGCTTGCCGTCGATGTGCGTGACCGTGCCGATGCCCGACAGGTCGAAGTCGCCGGTGACCAGCGCCACGCTGAGGGCGCCGCCGGCCTCCAGGGGGATGTTGCCCGCCTCCTTCGCGACCCGGGCGGTCACGGCGCCGCCCTGCATCGGCACCATGCCGGTGGTGCGGAACCGGTCGCGCAGCAGCGACAGGCTGTGCGGCGTGAAGCCGGTGGCGGCCAGCGGCGTGCGCAGCGGCACCATCCACAGTCCGTCCACGGCGGCCGGCTGGGGGTCGTCGAAGCCCTGCGAAACGGTGACGGTATCGTAGTCGCGGCCGCCCGCCTTGATCGGCGTCCGCAGGCCGATGCGGGCCGGGTTGTTCTGCTCGACGAGGTCGCGGCGCTCGTAGGCCTCGACGTAGCGGTGCATCTGGCTGAACGGCGTGACGCCGGCGATCGGCTCCTTGCCGAAGGCCCAGGCGTAGGCGACGGCGCCGAGGAGCTTGCCGTCGATGTAGACGGGGCTGCCGCTCATGCCGGCGATGACGCCGGTCTTCTCCAGGTCCAGGCCGGAGAGCCGGCACAGCACCAGGTCGCGGCCGGGGCTGGTGTTCTTCATCACGCCGAGGACGACGGCGGCGAATTTCTCGATGTTCGTGCCCTTCATGACGGTCAGGCCGTGGCCCTTCATGCCGGCGCGGACGTCCTCGACTTCCCAGTAACTGTCCTGCTTGGGCGTGGCCCGTGCGGCGGGGGTGAGGGACAGTCCGGCCAGGGCGAGGGCGAGGGGGGCCAGGGTCAGGGGAAGAGCGGCTGCCTTCATGGCGCGCCTCCGGTAGAAGAAAGGAGGGTCGGTACGCCACAGCCATCCTGGCTGCGGCGGCAGGGGTCCACGCCGGGAAGACCCTGGGGAGAGGGGTCAAGCACCGAAGCGTGGGCGGGCGCTCGAGTGGCCGGAAAGGGGTAGGCGCGAAGGAGTTGGCTCAGGCTCCGGTCGTATCGGCGTCTCTGGATCGAAGAGTATACCGGCACGTGCCGTGAAGAAACAACCGCAATTCGACGCGGCGCCGCGGGCGGCGTCAGGCGAGCCGGCGGCGCTGGCGCGCATCCATGTAGGTGGCCTCCAGGTCAACCGGAAGGGCCAACTCGGCGCCCAGGGCCAGCGGCAGCACCGGCATGGTGTCGCCGACCGCGAAGGCGGCTGGCCAGAGGTCGATTTCCGCGCGCTCGCCGCGGCGGACCGGCCGGTAGGCGACCGCGTACTGGGCGGTCGAAGCGAGCATCAGGGCCGCGTGAGGCGTCTGCAGGAGCTGGACGGTTTCGTTGTGCAGGTTGGCGCGGCGGTCGGTCACGATGTCGGCGACGATGAGCGCAACGCCCTGGTGGAGGTAGCTGGCGCACTTGGTCGCGAACGCGCGGCGGGCCTCCGGCCTGTCCTTGTTCCTGGGGCTGACCAGCTCGATGGCCGCGACCAGGCGGTGGCCGGTCCGCATGGAGAACACCTGGACCTCGAAGTCGTCCGCGAAGGTCGCGGGGACCGTGAGGGCCGGCGCCGGCGGTGACCACGGCAGCGTCGCGACGTCGATCTCGACGCTCGGCCCCGCGTGGATCTGTTCTTCCGCGACATACTGCTCGGGCAGCACGCGGTTGAGGGCGTCAGCCAGGGAGCCGCTCCAGGCGGCGTGAAAGGATTCCCAGTGCCGGTCCACGCTCAACGGCGGGTGGAAGTGGTCGAGCAGCGGCATGGACCTTCTCCCAAATTGAGGACGTCACAGAGGGGACACAAGCCCGACGCGCAAGCGAGGGGGCCCCTCGCTTGCGCGTCGGGCTTGTGTCCCTCGCCGTCACTTCTTCTCGCTCTTGCCGATCACCGTCACAAGGGCGGCGTTGTTGGCTTCGTGCCCCGTCACCAGCGCCTTGCCGTCCGGTGTGAAGG
This sequence comes from Gemmatales bacterium, assembly GCA_038227745.1. Classification (GTDB taxonomy): domain Bacteria; phylum Planctomycetota; class Planctomycetia; order Gemmatales; family Gemmataceae; genus DASPXY01. The sequence goes on from JBBRPS010000460.1 coordinate 5,902, forward strand.
TGACGCAGTAAGTGATCATCGTCTTCTTCTTGCCGTCCTGGAGCTGACCGGAGAAGACCGGCTTGCCGGAATCCGCCTCCCAGACGCGCAGGCTACCGCCGTAGCCCGCGCTCGCCGCCAGCTTGCCGTCGCGCGACAGCGCCAGGCCGAAGAGGTCATCGGGCGTTGCCGGCAGCTTCTTCAGGTCCTTGCCCGAGGGGGCGTCCCGGTAATGCACCACCTTGTCGAAGCCGCCCGACAGCAGCGTCTTGTTGTCGCGCAGGAACACGACGTTGATGACGCCGTCCTTGCTGTCCTTTATTGCCAGTGTTTTCAGCTCCTTCATGCCCGGGACGTCCCAGACCTTGATCGTCGTGTCATTGCTGGAGCTGGCGAGGAGCTTGCCATCGGGCGAGAAGGCGACGGCGTAGACCGTCTCCTTGTGGCCGGCGAGCGTCTTGACGTCCTTGCCGTCGGCGGGGTTCCACAGGCGGACGTTCTTGTCCACGCTGCCCGAGGCGAGGAGCTTGCCGTCGGGGCTGAAGGCGACGGCGTGGACGATGTCGGTGTGGCCCTTCAGCTCGCGCACCGACTTGCCGTCCTTGGGGTTCCACAGGCGGATGGTCTTGTCCTGGCTTCCGGAGGCGAGCAGGTTGCCGTCGGGGCTGAAGGCGACGGAGTAGACCTGGTTGGTGTGGCCCTTGAGGGTGTGCAGTTCCTTGCCCGTCGCGAAGTCCCAGAGCTTGACCGTGTTGTCGAAACTGCCTGTCGCCAGGATCTTACCGTCGGGCGAGAACGCGACGCTGGCCACCAGCCCCGTGTGGCCCTTGAACTCGCGCGGCGCCTGGGCCAGGGCCAGCGCCGAAGACGCCAGGGCCGCCATCGCCAACAATGACCGCCGAACCATTGCAGAGTCTCCTCAGCAGGAAGGATGAAGGATGAAGGATGAAGGATGAATCAAAATCGTCTTGTTCATCCTTCATCCTTCATCCTTCATCCTTTTCTTGCGGCGCGAAGCCGCGCCGCATCGTGTTCTCTGTAATAGTCCGCGGGATCAGGAACTGCAACAAGTAATCCGGCCCGCCCGCCTGCGTGCCGATGCCCGACAGCCTGAAGCCCCCGAACGGCTGCCTTCCCACCAGCGCCCCCGTCGTCTTGCGGTTGACGTACAGGTTGCCGACGCGGAACTCGTGCCGCACCCGCTTGATGTTCGCCGGGCTGCGCGAGTACAGCCCGCCCGTCAGCGCGTACCGCGTCCCGTTCGCGATCGCCAGCGCGTCGGTCAGGTCGCGCGCCTTCAGCACCGCCAGCACCGGGCCGAAGATCTCTTCCTGCGCGATCGTCGCCGTGGGCGGCACGTCGGCGAAGATGTGCGGGGCGACGTAGTAACCCTCGTCCGCCAGCGCCCCGACGTCGCCGGCGTAGGCCAGGCGCGCCTCCTGCTTGCCCTTCTCGACGTAGCCCAGCACTCGGCGCTGCGCGTCGGCGTCGATGAGCGGGCCGACCACGCTGCCGGGGTCCTCGGCGGGCGCCACCTTGAGGCTGCGCGTCGCCTCGATCAGGCGTTCCAGGAAGGCATCGTGGAGCGACTGCAGCACGATGGCCCGCGAGCACGCCGAGCATTTTTGGCCCTGGTAGCCGAAGGCGCTGCCGACCACGCCGAGGACTGCCTCGTCCAGGTCGGCGTCGTCATCGACGACGATCGCGTTCTTGCCGCCCATCTCGGCCAGCACGCGCTTGACGTGGTCCTGCGCATCGGACGGCGTCGCCGCCTCGCGGTTGATCGTCAGGCCGACGCCGCGCGACCCGGTGAAGGCGATCATGGCGACGTCGGGGCTGCCGATGAGCGTCGGCCCGATCTCCTCGCCGACGCCGGGCAGGTAGTTCGCCACGCCCGCCGGCAGCCCGATCTCCTGGAACACCTCCATCAGCTTGGCGCCGAGGACCGACGACTGCTCGGCAGGCTTCATCACGACGGTGTTCCCCGTGACCAGGGCCGCCGTCGTCATGCCGCACAGAATCGCCAGAGGGAAGTTCCACGGCGCGATGACGACCGTCACGCCGCGCGGCTCGTAGAGGAAGGCGTTGTCCTCGCCGGGCAGGGTCACGCCGTGCGGGCGGGCCAGGTGGAGCATTTGCCGAGCGTAATACTCGCAGAAGTCGATGGCCTCGGCAACGTCGGCGTCGGCCTCGCGCCACTGCTTGCCGCACTCGTAAACCATCCACGCCGCCAACTCGAAGCGGCGGCGGCGCATGACGACGGCGGCGCGGAAGAGGTAATCGGCCCGCCGGCTCGCGTCGGTGTCGCGCCAGGCGGGAAAGGCACCCCAGGCAGCGGCGAGGGCGTCCTGGGCGTCGCGGACCGTGGCCTTGCCGCACCGGCCGACGACCTCGCGGCAGTGCGACGGGGTGAGCGAGTCGATCGTCTCCGCCCTGGACACCGGCCGGTTGCCGATCACTCCCCGGTCAGTCTTGCCGAACTGTCCTTTCACCTGCGTCCGGGCGTCGCGCAGGGC
>JBBRPS010000461.1:0-8392 GCA_038227745.1 Gemmatales bacterium
ACCCCGCGCTCGCCCGAGGCTCGCGGCTAAACGGGAATGGGGATAGTCATGGGCATTCGCCACTACAACCCGACGACGCCCGGCCGACGGGAAGGCTCGGTCAGCGATTTTGCCGAGATCACCGACCGCAAGAAGAAGCCGGAGAAGTCCCTGCTGCGGCCCAAGCCCAAGAAGGGCGGCCGCAACAACCAGGGCATCATCTGCACGCGCTTCCGCGGCGGCGGCCACAAGCAGATGTATCGCATCATCGACTTCAAGCGCCGCAAGGACAACGTCTGGGCGACGGTCCTCAGCATCGAGTACGACCCGAACCGCTCGGCGCGCATCGCGCTCTTGCAGTACGAGGATGGCGAGAAGCGCTACATCCTGGCCCCCGAGGGTCTCAAGGCCACCGACCGCATCCTCAGCGGCGAGGAAGCCGAGCCGCGCGTCGGCAACTGCCTGCCGCTGCGGCGCATTCCCCTCGGCATGGAAATCCACAACCTCGAGATGCAACCGGGCCGCGGCGGCCAGATCTGCCGCAGCGCCGGCACCGGCGCGACGCTGACGGCCCGCGAGGGTTCGTGGGCGCAGGTCACGCTGCCCTCCGGCGAAGTGCGCCGCGTCAGCTCGGAGTGCCGGGCGACGATCGGCGCCATCGGTAACGCCGATCACATGAACATCAGCCTGGGGAAAGCGGGGCGCAAGCGCTGGATGGGCCGCAAGCCCCACAACCGCGGCACGTCCATGAACCCGGTTAGCCATCCGATGGGCGGCGGCGAAGGGCGCTCGGCGGGCGGCCGCCACCCCTGCAGTCCGACCGGCGTGCTCGCCAAGGGCGGCAAGACGCGCAAGAAGCGCAAGCCATCGAACTCGGCCATCGTCCGTCGACGCCGGGCCGGCCCGCACTACGCCCAGTCAAAATAATGGCGAAGTGACCTGGCCTGGTGGCGCGGGATTTATAGAATAGATATTCTATCGCAGGAACCGGACATGAGTCGGAGAGAGAAATTAAGGACGCGCGGGCCCTACGTGGATGAGCGTCTGCTGGCCAAGGTGGAGAAGCAGGCGACGGGCCACCGCGAGCCGCTCAAGACCTGGGCGCGGGATTGCACCATCGTCCCGGAGTTCATCGGCCACACGTTCCTCATCCACAACGGCAAGATGTTCATGAAGCTCTATGTCACGGAGGACATGATCGGCCACAAGCTGGGCGAGTTCGCCCCCACCCGCCTCTTCCGCGGGCACAGTGGCGGCAAGGGCAAGAAGTAAGGAATCGTTGGGATACAGAAGCCCAGGGATTGCAACCCCTGGGCTTTACATCCCTGATCCCGGGGTGGAGCAGTGGTAGCTCGCCAGGCTCATAACCTGGAGGTCGCAGGTTCAAATCCTGTCCCCGGAATTCAGAGCACGGCCCGGGTCGTGCTCGTGAGGCGGCGAACGCGACCCGTTCGCGGTGAGCGGGGGACGTGAGTCTCTCAGCGGGCCATGAGAACGGCCCGGAGACCCACGCCCCCCGCTCCGCACAACATGGCCCGCGGCCGCGCACCCGAGCGATTCCCCGCGTTCGAGAACGGGAAAGGCTCGACCCCCCTGGACCCCGCTCGGCCCTCGGGAAGGGCCGCCGTTTTGCTTCCGCGGGTGGGCGTAGCAGGAGAGATCCCCGATGCAGTATACCGCACACCACCGTTTCGCGGACATGTCGGCCCGGAAGATCCGGCCGTTCGCGGCCCTGATCCGCGGCCGCAACGCCGACGAGGCCCTTGAGTTGCTGCGCTTTCTGCCCAACAAGAGCGCCCGCCTGCTGGAGCAGGTCCTCAAGAGCGCGCTGGGCAACGCCGAGGATCGCGGCGCCCGCGCCATCGACGACCTGGTCGTCGTCGAGTCGCGCATCGACGGCGGCCCGATGATGAAGCGCATCATGCCGCGGGCGCGCGGCACGGCTTACCCGATCAAGCGCCGCATGGCGCACATCCACATCGCCCTCGCCGGCGAGGACGAGGGCGGCGCGTAAGGCGGGGACAGACGCGGGAGCCAGTCGGACCATCCAAAGGCGATCCGGTTGGCTCGCGGCGTTGACACACGACCGGAAACCAAGCGACGGGGAAGAACATGGGGCAGAAAGTTCGGCCGACCGGCTTCCGCACCGGGATCATGGTCGATTGGCTCAGCCGCTGGTACGCCAGCAAGCAGGACTTCGCCGAATTGCTGATCGAGGATTTCAAGATCCGGCGCTTCGTCAAGAGGCGCTACGGCCACGCCGGCATCTCGCGCATCCGGATCGAACGGACGCGCGAGAAGGTGACGGTGTTCGTCTTCGCCGCCCGCGTCGGCATCATCATCGGCAAGAAGGGCCAGGAAGTCGATAAGCTGACCAAGGATCTTGAGGACCTGGCGCATCGGGTCATTGAGGTCAAAACGATGGAGGTCAACCGGCCGGAGGTCGATCCGCAGCTGGTGGCCGAGGACATCGCCGAGCAGTTGCAAAAACGGGCCAGCTTCCGGCGGACGCTGAAGCGGGCGCTGGACCAGACCATGGAGGCGGGGGCGCGCGGCGTGCGCATCCAGCTCTCCGGCCGCCTGGGCGGCGCCGAGATGGCCCGCACCGAGAGCAACATGCAGGGCAGCATCCCGCTGTCCACGCTGCGGGCGAAGATCGAGTACGGGTTCGCCGAGGCCAAGACCGCCCAGGGGCACATCGGCATCAAGGTGTGGATCAACAACGGGGACTACCTGGATCCCCAGGAGGACAGCGATGCCGCTCATGCCCAAGCGGGTAAAGTTCCGAAAAAGCCAACGCGGCAAGGTAAAAGGTAACGCCTGCCGCGGTAACACCGTGACCTTCGGCGAGTTCGGCCTGCAGTCCCTTGAGGGCGGCTGGTTGAGCGCCGAGGCCATTGAGGCCGGGCGTATCACCGCGGCACACTCTATCCGCGGCGAGGGCCGGCTGTACATCCGCGCGGTCCCGAGCAAGTCCGTGACCGCCATCCCCGCGGAGACGCGCATGGGCAAGGGCAAGGGCGAGCCGGAATACTGGGCGGCGGTGGTCAAGCCCGGCATGGTCCTGTTCGAGCTCTCCGGCATTCCCGAGGCGGCGGCCCGCGATACGCTGGCCCGCGTTGCCTACAAGATGCCGTTCCGCTGCCGCTTCGTCTCGCGGCGGCCGAACATCTAGAGCGCTTCGTGGCCGACTCGCTCCGCGAGTCGGTGTGGGCAGGGGCTCCCCGACTCGCGGAGCGAGTCGGCCACGAACCGCGGGGGGAAGCGTTCCCATGAAAGCGACGAAACCGGCCGAGTACCGCGGCATGAGCGACGAGCAGCTGCAACTGGCGCTGCGCGAGGTCACGAAGAACCTCTTCCACCTCCGCTTCCAGTCGGCGACCGAGCGACTGGAGACGCCGAGCGAGATGCAGAAGGCGAAGCGCGAGGTGGCGCGCATCATGACCATCCAGCGGGAGAAACAGCTCGAACGCGAGCGCACGGCGGCCGAGGCCCAGGCGGCCGGTCAGCAAGCGGCGCCGGTGGCGGGAGGAGTGTAAGCGATGGCCGAGACACAGCCCCAGACGCAGCAGCCCCAGGCCGAGCCGAAGCGCGGCATCCGCCGCACCGCGGTCGGCGTCGTCACCAGCGACAAGATGAACAAGACGCGCCGGGTCGAGATCCCGCGCCTGGTCAAGCACGCCCGCTACGGCAAGTACATCCGCCGCCGGACCATCTGCCACGTCCACGACGAGCGGAACGAGTCGCGCGCCGGCGACACGGTCGAGATCATGGAGACGCGGCCGCTGTCGAAGACGAAGTGCTGGCGGCTGATGCGCGTCGTCACGCGGGCGCCGCAGGTCGTCCACCCCGGCGCGGCCCAGCAGCCAGCCGGCCAACCGGCCCCGGCCACCCCGGCGCCGACCGCATAGTCAGGAGTCAACCCAACGGCCCACCCGTCAGCGCGGGTGGGCTTGTGTCGTCCCGGGCGACAGGTCGGGGCGGAAGCGAGGTGTCGTATGATCCAGATGTATTCGTACTTGGATGTGGCGGACAACACCGGCGCCAAAGAATGCATGTGCATCAAGGTGCTGGGGGGGACGCGGCGCCGCTATGCGGGGCTGGGAGACATCATCATCGCCAGCGTCAAGAAGGCGATCCCCGGCGGCGATGTCAAGCCCGGCGACGTGGTCAAGGGCGTCATCGTTCGGGTGAAGAAGGGGACCAAGCGCGACGACGGCAGTTACGTCCGCTTCGACCGCAACGCGATGGTGCTGCTGAACAAGGAAGACGAGAACCCGCGCGGCACGCGCATCTTCGGGGCGGTCGCCCGCGAGCTGCGCGACAAGGGTTACCTGAAGATCGTCAGCCTGGCCTCCGAGGTCGTTTGAACGGGTCGGCTTCGCGCCGCGGGCCGAGGGAGTAGTTGCGATGCACGTACGCAAAGATGATACGGTCCAGGTCCTCTCCGGGGACGACGCCGGTACGATCGCCCGTGTGCTGTCGGTCCACCCGGACGAGGGCAAGGTGGTGGTCGAGGGCGTCAATCGGGTGTACAAGCACCTCAAGCCCAACCGCCGCAACCCGCAGGGCGGCCGGCTTTCCAAGGAGATGCCGGTCGATGCCTCCAACGTGGCGCTGTACTGCGCCGCCTGCAAGCACGGCGTGCGCGTCGGTCGCCGCTACCTGGCCAATGGCAGCAAGGAACGCTACTGCAAGAGTTGTTCGACCAGCCTTGGCCGGTTGAGCAAGCCGCGCGAGGCATACGCCGGCCAGGAAGGCCAGGCCGGCAGTTGAGTATTAAGCTCACCCGTTGCACCGGGTGGGAGACCTGAGACGAGATTCACGCTCCCGGGTGTCCTGTACAACTTCGAGGTGGCCATGGCCCGGTTGATGGAACGGTATCAGAAAGAGATCGTCGGTCGCCTCGCGGAGAAGCTGGGGCGCAAGAACGTCCACAGCCTGCCGCGCATGCAGAAGATCGTCGTGAACATGGGCGTCGGCAAGGCGCTGCAGGACAAGAACCGCATGGAGCAGGCGGCGGATCAGTTGACGCAGATCACCGGCCAGAAGGCCCAGATCCGCAAGGCCAAGGTCGCGATCAGCGGCTTCCGCCTGCGCGAGGGCAATGAGGTCGGCTGCCGCGTGACGCTCCGCGGCCGGCGGATGTACGAGTTCCTCGACCGCCTGATCAGCATCGCCCTACCGCGTATCCGCGACTTCCGCGGCGTCAACCCCAAGAGCTTCGATGGCCACGGCAACTACAGCCTGGGCTTGACGGAGCAGATGGTGTTCCCCGAGATCGACCCGGACAAGGTGACGTTCACGCAGGGCATGGACGTGACCTTCGTCACGAGCACGAACAACGACGACGAGGCCCGCGAATTGCTCCGGTCCTTCGGCATGCCATTCCGGGAAGCGTAACACCGATTCCCCGTTTAGCCGCGGTTCGCAGAACCGCGCTCGGGGAGCGCGGGTCTGCGAACCGAGGCTAAACGGCGAAGGATAACCTATGTCCACCGAAGCGAAACGCGTCGAGTACCAGCGGCAGCTCAAGCAGCTGGAAGACAACAAGAAAGACCCGATCAAGAACCCGATGCGGCCGCGCGACAAGATCCGCATCCGCTTCCGCTGCCGCCTGTGTGGCCGGCCCCGCGCCGTCTACCGGAAGTTCGGCATCTGCCGTATCTGCTTCCGCGACATGGCCAGCAGCGGCTTGATCCCCGGGGTGAAAAAGGCGAGCTGGTGAGAGGGCTACACCGATGATGACCGATCCGATCGCTGACATGCTCACGCGGGTGCGCAACGCCAACCGTATCGAGCGCCCCTCGGTGGACATGCCCGCCACCTACTTCAAGGCGCGCGTCGCGCAGGTGCTCAAGGACGAGGGCTTCATCCTCGACTATCACATGGGCAAGGAGGTGGCCGACGAGCAGGGCCACAAGCAGTTCCAGCCCGTGGAGGAGATCAAGGAGCCGCACATCGTCCTGCGCGTCTACCTGAAGTACGGCCCGGAGGGCGAGCGCGTCATCCGGAACATCAAGCGCGCCAGCCGCCCCGGCCGGCGCCTCTACCGCGGTCATCAGGATTTGCGCCCCGTGCTCGACGGGCTCGGCATTGCCATCCTGAGCACCAGCCGCGGCGTCATGAGCGACCGCCAGGCGCGGGCGCAGCGGGTCGGCGGCGAACTGCTCTGCACGGTCTGGTAGAAGAGGGAAACGTCATGTCCCGTATCGGCAAACAACCTGTCCCCTACCCTGCCGGCGTCAAGGTCCAGCTCGCCGACGGCCGGCTCCGCGTCGAGGGGCCCAAGGGCAAACTGGAACTGGTCTACCACCCGAACATCGGGGTGGAGCACGACGACAACACGCGGGTGATGAAGGTCACGCGGCCCGACGACGAGCGCCAGAATCGGGCGCTGCACGGCCTGACCCGCAGCCTCATCGCCAACATGGTCGAGGGCGTGACCAAGGGCTACGAGAAGCGCCTGAAGATCGAGGGCATCGGCTACCAGGCGCGCATGGACAAAAAGACGGTCGTCCTGACGGTCGGCTACGCGAACGCCATCGAGCTGACGCCGCCTGAGGGCGTCGAGGTGACGCTGCAGGACCCGACGACGATCGTGGTCCGCGGCGCCGACAAGCAGAAGGTCGGGCAGTTCGCCGCGGAGGTCCGCGCCGCCCGCAAGCCCGAGCCGTACAAGGGCAAGGGCATCCGCTACGAGAACGAACAGGTCCGCCGCAAGGAAGGCAAATCGTTTGCCAGCGGCGGCTAAGGGTGTTCCCAAGCCCACGGGCCGCGCCCCGTGGGTTCGACGCGAGACAGACTCATGGATCACCAGAAGGCCAAACTCAAGCAGCAGCTCCGCCGCCGCCACCACGTGCGCCGCAATATCACCGGCACGCCCGAGCGGCCGCGACTGACCGTCTTCCGCAGCTCGAAGCACATTTACGCCCAGCTCATCGACGACCTGGCCGGCGTCACCCTGGGGACCGCGAGCACCTGCACGCCGGACCTCAAGCAGGGCGTGCCCTACGGCGGCAACATCAAGGCCGCCGTCGAGGTCGGCAAGAAGATCGCCCAGGTCGCGAAGGAAAAAGGGATCAGCAAGGTCGCCTTCGACCGCGGCCACTATCGGTATCACGGCCGCGTCAAGGCGCTGGCCGACGCCGCCCGCGCGGGCGGCCTGAACTTCTAACGGCCGGCGGAAACCAGATCGAACGACAATCCCCCGCGCGGGGTCCTGCACAGGAGTAGGGGAATGGGAAGAGATCGTGACCGCGGCCGCAGCGAAGAGCGGCAGGACGGGATGGAAGAGCGGGTGGTGAAGATCCGCCGCTGCGCCGCCGTGGTCAAGGGCGGTCGCCGCTTCAGCTTCAACGCGCTGGTCGTCGTCGGCGACCGCCGCGGCCGCGTGGCCTGGGGCTACGGCAAGGCCAACGAGGTGCCGCCCGCCGTCGAGAAGGCGTCCAAGGACGCCCAGGAGACGATGAAGCGGCAGGCGAAAATCCAGATGCGCGGCGACACGATCCCGCACCGCGTGATCGGCCGCTTCGGCGGCAGCCGCGTCATCCTGGTGCCGGCCGGCGCCGGCACCGGCGTCAAGGCCGGCCCCGGCGTGCGCGACGTGCTGGAGGCGTGCGGCATCCACAACATCCTGACCAAGACGCACGGCAGCACCAACCCCCTCAACATCGTCAAGGCCACGATCGCCGGCCTGCTGTTGCTGCGGACGCGCGAGGAAGTCGCCCGTCTGCGTGGAGTGAGCATCTAAATGATGAATGCCGAAGGATGAATGATGAATAGAAGCGCCGCCGATTGTCTTTCATTCATCCTTCACTCCTTCATCCTTCATCACTCCGAAAAAGAGGAGTGAGCCTCTCATGGATCTCAGCACCGTACACATAGGCGTCAACAAGCGCAAGCGCAAGAAGCGTGTCGGCCGCGGCGTCGGCAGTGGCATGGGCAAGACCTCGACGCGCGGCCACAAGGGCCAGTGGGCCAGCGCCGGGGCCAAGAAACCCATCGCGACGTTCGAGGGCGGCCAGATGCCGCTCTTCCGCCGCATCCCGAAGCGCGGCTTCAGCCACGCCGCCTGGGACAAGTATTACCACGTCGTCAACGTCAGTGACCTCGACGGCGCTTTCGAGGACGGCGCCACGGTGGACCGCGAGGCCCTGCGGCGGGCCGGCCTGGCCAGGGGCCCGGCCGATGGTGTTCGCATCCTCGGCGACGGCGAATTGACGAAGCGGCTGATCGTCCGCGCCAACCACTTCTCCAAATCGGCCCAGGAGAAGATCACGGCGAAGGGCGGCACCACGGAACTCATCCCGCCGCCCAAGAAGCCGGTGCGCAACAAGATGAAGCCGCGGCCGCCGAAAGCTTGACCTCGTCCGTGGGGACGAGCTTCCAGCTTGTCCGCTCCGCAAGAGGG